>NZ_BMYZ01000001.1:2128415-2432475 GCF_014652535.1 Cellvibrio zantedeschiae
TGCGCATTAATCATTTGGTTTACATAACGCGATACTTCTTCATCAGACACCACGGAATTAGCCTGACGCGGTTGGAAAGTCACACGGCGATTTTCTTGTGGACGTGTTTCGTAGCCAGTTTGTACCGCAACAGTGCGGGTGTTCAACATAGGGCTGTTAATACCAGATGGTAAAGACACTGTGTTATCCACCGGCGCCTGCGCAGGTGTTACTACCGTATTGCTTGCAATTTGAGGTGCAACAGTGGCGACATTTAATTCACCTACGCCCAAAATCATACCGCCAGCCACAGACGCAACCAAAGCAACACGACCTAATTGGTAGCGCCAACCTTGTTGGGGCTTGGTTGCAATCACTGGAGCTGGCTGTTCGACTAACGCATCTTCTTCATCAATTGCCGCACTAATACGTGCCGCAAAATCAGACATGACAATGGGAGCTTGTTCCCCACGTAAGACCGCACTAGCAATTTGGTAGCGTGACCAAGTCGCTTTAACTTCAGCATCCTGCTCGCTGGCTTTTAATATTCGCTGCAACTCAAGCTCGGAGGCCTGATTATCCATCAGTGCCGAGATTGATTCTGCAAGGACTTGCGGCCGGTTTTGCTCACTCATTGAGATTTACCTGTTAACTGAAAAAGGTTTTCAAACATTAAAGACAGCAAATTTCTACTTATAAACTGCAAATTTCCAACGACAAACTAGATGTTTCCCAGCAATTTTCTTTGCGCTGCCTTTATGACCGAAGTTCACTATAAAGGTTCAGCTAAGATCCACAATTTTTGCATATTTACACGAAAACACCTTTAAGGCGATTTTGAGTTACTTATCTACACAAAAATCAGATAGTTACCGCCAAAAACTCTAGTTTGTACAGATCGCACACTACTCCACCAACGGCTGGATCTTTTTATCAATCGCCTCACGCGCGCGGAAAATCCGTGATCGCACAGTGCCAATCGGGCAATCCATGGCTTCAGCAATCTCTTCATAACTTAAACCGTCAATCTCGCGCAGGGTGACCGCCATACGCAAATCATCAGGTAAATCGCGAAACGCCTGGTCGATTACCGACTGCAACTCGTCCCGCAGTAAATTGCGTTCCGGAGTATTCATCTCGTGCATGGCATCGTTGCCGGCGAAAAATTCGGCATCATCAACATCTACGTCACTGGCAGGCGGACGGCGGTTGCGAGCGACCAAATAGTTTTTAGCGGTATTGATCGCAATGCGGTACATCCAGGTATAAAACGCACTTTCGCCACGGAAGTTAGGCAGCGCGCGGTAAGCCTTAATGAAAGCATCCTGGGCGACATCTTGCACTTCGGCATGGTCGCGAATGAAACGGCTGATTACGGCAAAAATTTTATGTTGATATTTAAGTACCAACAAATCGAAAGCGCGTTTATCTCCCTTTTGCACACGCTCTACAAGTTGTTGATCGACATCGACTTCGGGCGCTACTTGCGCTGTCATTCTAAAACCCCCAAAGCGTCCTGGCGCCTAAAAATTGGCCAAGACCAGAAAATCAGTACAGTGTGAATGTACCAACAGTATATTCGTTACGAGCAATTTCTGGTTGTGATTGCTGCTTTGTACGCCATTGACTCAGTGGCGATACAAAAGTTCCACGTTTTCACAGTTGTGATTGATAGTTGCGATTATTAGTTTCACGAGCTGCCATTAGGAGTTTAGCTGACCATTGGCGCTTGGCTTGTATATACTGGCGTCAGTTTACGACTTTGTTCTTCTTATTGCTGTAGAAATAACTCATGACCCAAACCTTCTCCCACGATGTTCTTGTTATTGGCTCAGGTGCTGCTGGCTTAACGCTTGCGTTAAGTTTGGCGCGTCACGCCAAGGTCGCTGTGCTCAGTAAAAATGCCTTGAACCAGGGTTCCACATGGTTTGCCCAAGGCGGTATTGCAGCCGTTTTAGATGATCAAGACTCCATTCAGGCTCACGTTGCCGATACCTTAATCGCCGGTGCAGGTTTATGCCATGAAGATGCGGTGCGCTTTACTGTAGAAAACAGCAAAGGCGCTATCGAATGGTTAATTAACCAAGGCGTTAGCTTCACCAAAGAGAACGGCAAAGAGGACTACCACCTCACTAAAGAAGGTGGTCACAGCCATAGACGCATCATTCACAGTGCAGATGCTACGGGTCGCGCAGTACACAGCACGCTTATCGATCAGGTTAAACAGCAAGAGAATATTGACCTGTTTGAAGATCACATTGCCGTAAACCTTATCACCCAGGCTGATGCCGACTCGCGCAAGCTGCGCTGCACGGGTGCCTATGTGTTGAACAACAACACGGAGCAAGTCCACGTATTCCAAGCAAAAGTGGTCGTACTTGCCACTGGTGGTGCGAGTAAAGTTTACCTCTATACCACCAATCTGGATGGAGCGAGTGGCGATGGTATTGCGATGGCGTGGCGCGCAGGCTGCCGCATTGCGAACATGGAATTTAACCAATTCCACCCGACTTGTTTGTATCACGCATCTACCAAGAATTTTTTAATTAGCGAAGCCTTGCGAGGTGAAGGTGCTGTGTTGCGTTTGCCAAATGGCGAGCGTTTTATGCATCGCTTTGATGATCGCCTGGAATTAGCACCGCGCGATATAGTTGCACGCGCTATCGACTATGAAATGAAACGTTTGGGCTGTGATTGTTTATATCTTGATATCAGCCACAAAACGCCAGAATTTATTAAAGAACATTTCCCCACTATTTACGCGCGCTGTTTGGAGTTGGGGATTGATATCACCAAAGAACCTATTCCCGTTGTACCTGCAGCCCACTTCACTTGCGGTGGAATTGTGGTTGATCAAAACGGTTTAACGGATTTGCAAAATCTCTACGCAATTGGTGAAACCTCCTTCACCGGTTTGCATGGCGCAAATCGTCTAGCGAGTAATTCCCTTCTGGAATGTGTTGTGTACGCGCAATCTGCCGGGCAACAAATTATTGACTCGCTTGCGAAGATCAACGCTCCAGAGCAATCCAAACCCTGGGACTCAACTCGCGTAACTGATTCCGACGAAGACGTTGTGATTTCGCACAACTGGGATGAGTTGCGCCGTTTTATGTGGGACTACGTAGGCATTGTGCGCACACACAAACGTTTGCAACGTGCATCACATCGCATCAAATTATTGAAAAAAGAAATTGCGGAGTATTACAGCAATTATCGTGTGAGTAGCGATTTGATTGAGTTGCGCAACTTGGCAACCGTGGCGGAATTAATTATTCGCTCCGCATTAGATCGCAAAGAAAGCCGTGGCCTCCACTACTCGCTCGATTACCCCGACAAATCCAATATTGCTCGCGATACTATTTTGGTTCCTACCAACTTTGCTGCGCAGGATGTGGTGGTGAGTAAAGAGGTTTAAACGCGATAATCATCTTTGACTCCCCCGTATGAGCTCCCCGAGCACTGGAAGAAAATTGTTGGCAAACGCACAGGATGTGCGTTTGAGTGACTACGCGACAGGGATGTCGCGTCGGAACGACAGCCATTTTCTGAAGCGCGCACGACTGCATGGATGCAGTGGTCCGGCATTCCGGAGGTAGAGCAACGCAGGAGCAGTTGCCGAGGAAACAGGAGCGATTCGGGTCGCCTTTCTTTGGGTTACTTTTGTTCATGAAAGCCGTCCTTGGCTTTCACCCCGTTGGGTCAGCTACGCTGTGCAAAATTGCTCCTGCATTTTGTGGACAAGCAACGAAAAGTAACTCGCCAGCAGGCGAAATAAATACCGACTATTTGCACGCACTACCGATACTTAAAACCTGTCCGCAACCAAACCCGCAAACATCTCCAGTCATCTGGCTTCACCGAATCCTGCAAAATAACAATGCGATGTATTCTTCCGCTTATAGTTTCGCGCAGCGGTAAAATAATAACTCCAGACCACAATAAAATTTCACCAAAAGGTTCGAAGATAGATTCACCCGCAGAACTTTTTAATCGCCACACATTTTTTTGAACTTCCAAAGATATTGGCAATGAATTTTTAGCGCGCCATCGCTGACGCAACACAAAAGCAACCAAGATCAAAAACATCAGCCATAAAAGTGGCCAATAAAATGCGGTTAAGAAAAAAGGGAAAAGAGCAATCGCAGCTGCGCATAGAATACTGCTGTAAACAGCGAGCTCAAGGCGCCATAAGATGATTGAGGGAACAATAACAATCGGTGCCAAATCGACACCGGCTGTAGTTGTAGATGAAGTTGCTAAATGAGAATCAGCTGCGCTGTTCGGGCTGGAGGCCGGTATTATCTCTGACAATGTTTACAATCCTTTTTAATTCATTATCGTCCGGGTCTTCACGGCGTAAAAACCAGGCAAACATATCCTGGTCTTCACACTCCAATAGTTTCCAATACAATTCTTTGTCCGCTTGCTCAAGCGTGGGATATACGTTTTCCAAAAAGGGCATAAGAACCAAATCTAACTCAAGCATGCCGCGGCGGCTGCCCCAAAATAAACGATTTCTTTCCACCTATTACACCTTCACAAGAACCAAGAGGCGCGATTATACCCGAAAAGCCTTTAACGGCGGAAAGCTTTGGCAATTAGGCTACCGGCAGCTTGGTTTATTTTTAATATGAAAGATGGGATACACTAAGCCCATTCACGTTCATCGACTTTACAGAGTTTTAATCATGTCCAATTGGAATCCATTTTTAATCAGCAAAGGCGCTATCGAAACTTCGGATGGGCGCGTTGATTTCCCCATCGCCGAAATATCATCGGAAAAAACCTATTTGATGCCGCTTACCCAAGGCTTGATTGAAATAAAAGGACCAGACAGCGCCAAATTTTTACAGGGACAAGTCACCTGCGATGTGCGCGAGCTGGCCGAAAAAACAACTCGTTTGGGCGCGCAATGTAATATCAAAGGCCGCATGCTTTTGTGTTTCCGTGCCTTGCAATCGGATAGCGAACGTATCCTGCTGCGCATTCATGCAGGTTTAGTCGCCAATGGACTGGCGAGCCTCGGCAAATATATTGTGTTTTCCAAAGCCAAGTTGGCTGATATCAGCCCAAGCTATCGATATTTAGGTATTTCCGGCCCACAGGCTGCGCAGATTGTTAAAGATGTCTTCGCGGTAGAGTTAATCAAAGATGATGATTGGCAGGCCGCTGGTGAACATCTGATTATCCGCATTACAGAGAACCGTTATGAGTGTTGGCTAGCCGCACAAGATGCCGAAAACCTGTGGAATCAAATGAGCGCCAAGGCAACTCCCGCAGGGCAAAATTTATGGGATCTGCTGAATATTCAGGCCGGTATAGGTGACATCACGCCCGAAACCTTTGAAGCCTTTACGCCCCAAGCGATAAATTTCCAGTTAGTGAACGGTATTAACTTTCGCAAAGGCTGCTATACCGGGCAGGAGATTGTGGCGCGCTTGCATTACCGCGGTACACTCAAGCGTCACATGTATAGATTCGGGTTTACCGGCGCGCAGCAGATACCTGCTCCCGGCTCAGAGCTCATAAACGCCGATGGTAAAACCGTGGGGGAAGTTATTTTGGCAGCCTACACCGGCAGCTCTTCCGGTGAGCTGCTAGCCAGCGTAGTGGACGATGAGCGAGTCGCCATCTACCTCGCAAATAACCCGCAAAAACTCAGTCTCCTTGCTTTACCTTATGCTATACCTACTCCAAATGAGGCGGATTAACCCGCCCGACCAACACCATTCCTACAAGGTTCTGGTGATTAATTAATCTAATACAAGTAGGTAGCCCATGAGTCAAATTGCCGAGCGTGTCCGCCAGGACATTATCACCGCCATCAAAACTGACCAATTAGTATTGCCCACCCTGCCCGAAGTCGCGCTCAAAGTACGTGAGGTTGCAGATGACCCTAATTCCGATATTGAAAAGCTTGCCGGTGTGATTGGCGGTGACGCTGCGCTAAGTGCTCGTATTATTCGCGTTGCTAACAGTCCATTGCTGCGCGCCTCTCGTGCAATTGAAGATTTAAAAACGGCACTTATGCGTTTGGGCATTTCTTACACCTGCAACATAGCCACCGGTTTAGCGATGGAACAAATGTTCCAGGCTACCTCCGATTTGATCGATATGCGTATGCGCGAAGTGTGGAGTCGTTCGAGCGAAGTTGCCGGTATCAGCCATGTGCTATGCCGTCACTACACCAAATTGCGCCCCGACCAGGCGACCCTGGCCGGTTTAGTTCACAAGATTGGCGTTCTGCCGATTTTGACTTACGCTGAAGATCACCCCTTTTTGCTAAACGACAGTTTGACGCTCGATAAAGTCATCGATGAATTGCATGCGCCTATTGGCGATTTGATTTTACGGACGTGGGGATTCCCGGAAGAACTCGCTCATATTCCCTCACAGCACGTAGACTTCCAACGCAAAATTCCCAAAGCAGATTATGCCGATGTGGTGACTGTCGCCATGCTGCAAAGTTACGCTGGCTCCAACTCTCCTTTAGCGCAAATTGATTGCACGCAAGTCACCGCGTTTGAACGTTTGGGTCTTGATCCAGATATTCAAATTTCTGAATCGGAAGATTTGTCAGCCGATATGGAAGCGGCTATGTCCTTGCTGCTTTAATTTAAACCTTCTTTAATTCAAGCCTTCTTTTACTCAAGCCTTCTCGGGCAAACGCCAGTCAATTGGTGTTTGTCCGTGCTGCTCCAAATATTGATTTACCTTCGAGAAATGCCCGCAACCGATAAATCCACGATGAGCCGACAAAGGTGATGGATGAGGCGCGCGTAAAATTAAATGTTTACGGCCATCAATAAATTGTCCTTTTTTCTGCGCATAACTTCCCCACAATAAAAACACTACGCCTTCACGCTGTTCATTCACGATTTGAATTGCACGATCTGTAAACTGCTCCCACCCCTGCCCTTGGTGTGCGCCAGCTCGCCCTTGTTCAACAGTCAAAGTGGCATTCAACAAAAATACACCCTGATCAGCCCAACTCTGCAAAAAACCGTGCTTGGGAATGGGATAATGTAAATCGCGCTGAATTTCTTTATACATATTTTGTAATGAGGGCGGCGTTGCTACACCAGGCAATACTGAGAAACATAAACCGTGGGCCTGATGCGGACCGTGGTAAGGGTCTTGCCCAAGAATCACCACTTTTACATTATCGAGCGGCGTTGAATTGAAGGCGTTAAAAATATTTTTGGATTCAGGATAAATAACTTTTCCCGCTTGCTTTTGCTCCAACAAAAATTGCTTGAGATGCTTCATGTAGGGCAACTCAAACTCGGGCGCTAAATGCGCAAGCCAGCTGGGATGTAAATCGATTGGTTTTTTAGTGGAACTCATAAAAGCCTACCCAATAAAATTTTGTCGATTTTACACAGATAAGACCTCAGAACCATATTTTTCATCGCTAAATCCAGCTCATCATGCACTGCAGGACGCCGCTCCTGCGCGTCCATGCGCTCGCGGCATACCGTTCATCCTGAACATAAAAAAACCCGGTATCACTACCGGGTTCTCTTTTATGCTTCGCTAAATTTCAGCTTACGAAATTAAAGCTTGTCGCCGTGCTCAGCCAGGTATTTAGCAACGCCTGCTGGAGAAGCGTCCATACCTGCATCACCTTCTTTCCAACCTGCTGGGCACACTTCACCGTGCTCTTGGTGGAAAATCAACGCATCAACGGTGCGAATGGTATCGTCGATGTTACGGCCGATTGGCAAGTCGTTTACGATTTGTGAACGCACAACGCCTTCTTCATCGATTACGAAAGTACCGCGGAAAGCAACACCATCTGCAGATTCTACGTCGTATGCTTTTGCAATTGAGTGAGTGATGTCAGCAACCAAAGTGTATTTAACCGGGCCAATACCACCTTCGTTTACTGGAGTGTTACGCCATGCGTTGTGAGTGAATTGTGAATCGATAGAAACACCAATCACTTCTACATTGCGCTTTTTGAACTCTTCTACGCGGTGATCAAACGCCAACAACTCTGATGGACATACAAAGGTGAAGTCCAATGGGTAGAAGAACACAACTGCTTTCTTGCCCTTGGTTGCTGCTGAAAATGAGTAACCGTCAACGATTTCGCCATTAGCCAATACAGCTGATGCGGTGAAATCCGGTGCTTTTTTACCTACTAATACGCCCATGTCATATCTCCTGTGAGTTCATCTGAAAGTTATGATCGCCTCCCAAGCAATTGGCACATAAAAATGTGCGAAATTTGATTGCTTGAGATTCATCAATAGTGCCCAGCTATCATACACAGGCATTTCCAGCTGTCCCATTGATTTTTTATATAGTGCGTCTATACCTATGGCTATAAGATTAAAGAGTGGCCAATCGCCTGCTCTCCGCCACAGGTTATTAATGAAATCTCACAATTCCCTCGCTCACTCTATCGGCATATGTTGGCTCCTCGTGGCGGCAGATGCGCTTTCCGCTACGCCTACCGTTTTTACTCACCGTGTGCGCGATGCTTACGTGAATTCGTCACCCACTTACGAAACAGCGCTGTTAAAACTCGCACTCGACAAAACCGTTGCAGAATATGGGCCTTATGAACTGAAGCCGGCACCGCAAATTAACGTGAGCCGCAGCCTGCAAAGTATTAAAGCCAATACTTTTCCTAACTATTTCGCCAGCCTTGGCTACAACGAGAGTTATGGCAGCCCGGATGAAATCAGCTACATCCGCTTTCCCATCGATCTCGGTCTTTTAAGCTATAGAACCTGCTTTGCTCCCCAATCCAGCCTTGAGCAGCTGGCCAAGATCAACACCCTGGATGAGCTTCGCAAACTCACCATCGGGCAAGGGCGCGGCTGGGTTGATGGTTCCATCCTCAAACATAATGGATTCAATGTGGTAGAAGTGGAACCTTACTCGGTTCTGTTTAAAATGGTTGCAGCCCACAGACTTGATCTCTTTTGTCGTGGTGCTAACGAGATCAAAGAAGAGTTTGAGCAATGGGGTACAACCGAAGGCTTGGGTTACGACCGCCACCTGCTGATTTATTACCCCATGCCGATCTTTTTCTATACCAATAGCCAAAACAAAGAGGCTATAGCGCGGGTCACTAAAGGCTTGAAAAAAGCCTATAAAGACGGTTCCCTTCTGGCACTTTGGCGCACCCAACACCAGGCCAGCGTAGACTTTGCCGAGCTTGATAAACGTAAAGTCTTCAGGCTGGATAACCCCTTGGTCAAATCCGTTGACTTTGACTACTCCAAATATTTTTATCACGTAAACATCAATCGCAAAGCGTCTCACCAATGATTCCAGTCGCCTGTTGATTGCCCAGACTGCCCCAAAATTGATACCATAGCGGCCTTTTTAAGCAGGCCAGATATTTTGCCGGTTTACCCCCGCCTCACCTTTATTTCCATATACAGAGAACATCTATGTCAGTTGATTTTCGCTCAGCTTCGCTTACTCATTTGGCTTACAACGACGAGTTTGTTGCTCGCCACATAGGCCCAAATGCCCAGCAAACCGCCGCTATGCTCGAGACCTTGGGCGTAAGCTCAGTGAAGGAACTGATTGATAAAACTGTGCCGGACAATATTCGCCTGAAAGGCGAACTCAACCTGGGCACTGCAGTGAGCGAGGCGAATGCCCTCGCCCAATTGAAAGCTATCGCCAGCAAAAACAAAGTCTTCAAAAGCTATATCGGCATGGGCTACCACGACACGCTTGTACCCTTAGTCGTTCTGCGCAACGTATTGGAAAACCCGGGCTGGTACACGGCTTATACACCCTACCAACCAGAAATCGCCCAAGGTCGTTTGGAAGCGTTGCTCAATTACCAACAAATGATTATCGACCTCACCGGCATGGAAATGGCGAACGCCTCGGTGTTGGATGAAGGCACGGCGGCGGCGGAAGCCATGGCCATGTGCAAACGCCAAAATAAAAAGAGCAAATCCGATGTGTTTTTTGTGGATGCCGATACACACCCGCAAACTATCGCGGTAGTAAAAACCCGTGCAGAACATTTCGGCTTTGAAATTCATGTTGCCGCTGTTGATGAAGTTGCCAATGGCGATTACTTTGGCGCGTTGCTGCAATACCCAGGCTCAACTGGCGTTGTGCGTGATTTAACTTCTCTCATCGAAGCTGCACACAAAAATAACGCGCTAGTCACCGTGGCTACAGACCCAATGGCATTGTTGTTATTGAAGTCACCCGGCGCTATGGGTGCGGATGTTGTAGTAGGCACCAGCCAACGCTTTGGCGTACCTATGGGCTTTGGTGGCCCACACGCTGGCTTCTTCGCCTTCCGCGATGCCTACAAACGCTCTGCCCCTGGCCGCATTATTGGTGTGTCCATTGATGCACGCGGCAAGCAAGCATTGCGTATGGCGATGCAAACGCGCGAACAACATATTCGCCGCGAAAAAGCCAACTCCAATATTTGTACATCGCAAGTGTTGTTAGCTGTCATGAGTGTGTTCTACGCGATTTATCACGGCCCCGATGGATTAAAACGCATCGCCAATCGCATTCATCGTTTAACGTCTATTGCCGCAACCGCATTGCAGCAAAAAGGTTTTGTACTCGCGAGCAATAATTTCTTTGACACCATTACTGTAAACGTTGGCGGCAAGCAAAACGAAATTAATCAAGCTGCACACGCGGCAGAACTTAACGTGCGTCTAGTCGGTAGCGATTCAATCGGCATCAGCTTTAACGAAACCACTAGCTTGCAGGACATTGCAAACCTGTTGGCAGCATTCGGCATTGTCGATGCAGAACTTGAAAGCATTGACGATATTCTTTCTGTTACCAACAAAGCAATTCCCGCAGAATTGCTGCGCACCGATGCGGTACTAACGCACCCGGTATTCAACAGTTTCCACAGCGAAACTGAAATGCTGCGTTATTTAAAACGTTTGGAATCAAAAGATATCGCACTCAACAATGCGATGATTCCACTCGGCTCTTGCACCATGAAATTAAATGCAACCGCTGAAATGATTCCCGTGACCTGGCCAGAATTTGGCAAATTGCATCCGTTTGCACCAATCGACCAAGCGCAAGGCTACAGCGAATTATTTGAAGAACTGCAAGAGATGTTAAAAGCCTGCACGGGTTACGACGCAATTAGCTTGCAACCCAACGCAGGTTCACAAGGCGAATACGCAGGCCTCGTCGCCATCAAAAAATATTTTGAAAGCAAAGGCGAGCAGCGCGATATTTGTTTAATTCCCTCATCCGCACACGGCACCAATCCCGCGTCTGCACAAATGGTGAGTTACAAAGTTGTTGTGGTTGCCTGCGATAACAACGGCAACGTAGACCTCAATGATCTCGCACAAAAAATTGAAACTTACGGCGAACAAATCGCGTGCATCATGTGTACTTACCCTTCAACACACGGCGTGTTTGAAGAAGGCATTACACAGCTCTGCGATATGGTTCATGCCGTAGGTGCGCAAGTTTATATAGACGGTGCCAACATGAACGCACTCGTCGGCGTAGCAGCGCCAGGAAAATTCGGCGGCGATGTTTCGCATTTAAACTTGCACAAAACTTTCTGCATTCCGCACGGCGGCGGCGGCCCGGGTATGGGGCCCATAGGCGTAGGCAAACATTTGGCTCCGTTCCTCGCGGGGCACAATGTGCAATCAGTTCCGGGAACAGATCCCGCGAACGGAACAATCTCTGCTGCACCTTGGGGCTCAGCAAGTATTCTCCCTATTAGTTGGATGTACATCAAAATGATGGGCGCCGTCGGCATGCGTCAAGCAACTGAATACGCGATGTTAAACGCAAACTACGTTGCGAAAAAACTCGAAGATGCTTATCCAATTTTGTACAAAGGCACTAACGGATTTGTTGCGCACGAATGCTTGCTGGATTTGCGTCCACTAAAAGAAGCTAGTGGAATTAGCGAAGAAGATATTGCAAAACGCTTAATGGATTTCGGCTTCCACGCGCCAACAATGTCATTCCCGGTTGCTGGAACTTTGATGATTGAGCCAACCGAATCTGAATCAAAAGTTGAGTTGGATAAGTTTATCGAAGCTATGCAAATCATCCGTAAAGAAATCGCGCAAGTTATCGCTGGCGAAATCTCTGCCGATGCTAGCGCATTGCACAACGCACCACATACGCAAGACGACATACTCGAAGAAAACTGGACCCGCGCTTATTCACGCGAAACCGCAAGCCGCCCTGCCGCTTGGTTGAAAAACCACAAAGTTTGGCCGAGTGTAAATCGTATTGATAACGTTTATGGAGATCGTAATCTCGTATGCTCATGTCCGAGCATTGAGAATTACATAGATTAAATACATACGGGCCGCAAGGCCCGTTTTGTTATTTACTCAGAATATTAAACAAAATTTTTAAAAATGTTTTTAAGCGCAAAAGGGAAACAACAAGCACAACGCGGTTACGGAGATGAAATAAACATGAAACTTGCTCCCCTTCTTTGTGTTCATGATGTGCAATCAAGTAGTCTTTGGTATCAACAACTATTGGGCTGCACGAGCGGTCATGGTGGAGATGAATACGAGCGACTGAATGTAAATGGGGAACTCATATTACAATTGCACAAATGGGATACAAAACATAATCACGGCCCGCTTGGTGACGCGCAGCTGCGTCCATACGGAAATGGTGTGCTTCTGTGGTTTGAACTAAATGATTTTCACGCTGCAGTGACTCGTGCTTCTGCAATGGAGGTAAAAGTTCTTAAGCAACCTCATTTGAGCGAGAATGAAAATTGGGAATATTGGTTATGTGACCCCGATGGCTACACAATTGTGCTTACAAGCCCACTTCCGCAACACACCTCATAAACCCCGCATTTAAAAATATAGACAAAACTTCGGTTTATCTAAGTTTTGAGCAATTGAAAATCCTTCGTGAAACTGGCCTTAATGACCAAGCCTTTAAGCAAACTGCTGCCTAAATCTCAAATTCAATTGAAACGTCGCCAAAATCTCTCAGAAAAAATATTAGCTTCTATACTTAAGCGACAAGGTAGGCAGCAAGCTTTTAGGCTGCTTGAGTCCAGTCAAGGAGCGTTACATGTTTTTCAGCCCAACAATCAGGAATAGGCTTTTTTGTGCAAGCTTGAGCTGCACATGCTGTGCCGTGAGTGCAGCTCCAAATGAAGCTGACCAATTGTTGGAGCTTGCCCTTGAAGACTTGATGAAAATCAAAGTCGTATCCACTACCCGCACCGCGTTAAACGTGTGGAAAGCTCCCGCTACGGTTAATCTTTATAACGCACAAGATATCCGCGAAATGGGTTTTAAAACCCTCTACGACCTGCTCAACACAGTGGCGGGAGTACAAACCTACAATGCATCCGTCGGCCGTCAAAGAGCCTGGTTCAGGGGTGCGCAAAGCGAGTTCAACAGCAAAATCGCTCTATTTATTGATGGTGTGCCCTTCCGAAATTTGCGTGGTGGCTTTCCCATGGATATGGCATTGCCGATTGATACCGTAAAAAGTGTTGAGATAGTCCGCGGCCCAGGATCGACCTTGTACGGTACCAATGCCCTTTCGGGCTCTATCCATATTCGCACCTTTAGCCCAAGTGAGCTGGGCGATCGCACTCAAGTAAAGGCGGAGGCCGGTAATCAAGAGAGCTATGGAGCGCTGGTTCAGCATTCGCAAGTGATGGACACTGGTGGATTTACCCTTGAAGCGAGAGACTGGAAAAGTAACGGTTACACTAGCGAGCGAGATCGCTCTGGCCTGAACTTATCAGGGCAATCAACACCGCAGGAACTTCAGTCTGCGCGCGCTAAAGCATCTTTCCTCAACGACAAATTAATAGTGTCTGCATCAGCCAGCCGTTTTGAGTTTCACACACCTTACAAGGGCGTATTCCGCCCTAAAGATATAGCAGACTACGACACGCAGCTTAGCCTTAATTACAGAGACAGCTTGAGTGAAAATGTTGACCTGGATTTTCTAACTTACTACAAGCGCATCAAAGCTAACGAAAGTGAAACTAATACACTCTTTTTTGCGAGCGGAAATGTTCGATCATTTACTGAAGAGTTTTCTCAGGAAGAAACTGAACTTTTTGGTACACAGCCCTACATCACCTGGAACCTGGACGAAAAAAACCAGTTGTTAATAGGTGCCGATTTGCAACATGAGCGAGTGCTGGCCAATGTCATTTCGCCCCTGACAACCACTTACAGCGAAGATGGCACTCATGGTGCCCCTACTCCTGCCGTCATTGACTGGAGTGGCCGCAAGATATCTACACAACGCGTCGCGCTCTACGCGCAACATACTTTAAATTTTAACGAGGGCCGTACAAGCCTGACAACCGGATGGCGGCATGATGCGGTAGAACGTTTAGATGCTGAAAACAGTATTCGTATCGGCCTAACGCAAGATTTCAATCCAAATTGGTTTGGCAAACTTTTATACGGAAGCGCATTTCGCGAGCCAAGTTTTGTCGAATACCTGCGCATTGATGCAGGCGAAATAGCACCCGAATCTGAAGACATGAAAACAGCAGAGCTACAGTTAGGTTATCGCACAGATAAACAATTAAGTACGCTCACGTTTTTTTCGAATCGTTACGATAACTATATTGAAAGAGATAATACCGGCGCCATAGGAACCGAAAATTTTCGTAACACTGGCCGTCGCCAAATGAAAGGAATTGAATTCGAAAGTCGCATCAGCATTAGCAATCAATTAAAGGTATTTTTTAACGCAGATTATTTGCACACACATGATGATGAGTTAAATATTTCCCTACCCTTTCTTGCAGATTATCACGTCTCTACCGGTGTAAATTACTGGTTTCCATTACTGCAAGGAAAACTCAATAGCAACCTTTATGTACGCAATAGCAGCGACCGTGAAGATTTTGACTCCTCCATTACGGTGCAACCGGGAGGTCACCTGCGACCCAACACTTACAGCGATGGTTATTACATCCTGAACGCAAACATGCAATATCACGCGCAGTACGCTGCGGGCCAAGAGTTCACACTTGAGCTCAACATCAAAAACTTATTGAACGAGCAATACTACGACCGCAACTTACCTTTAACAGGTTTCCGTGGTGTTTATAAAGACAAACGCTACACACTTTGGGACGCCCAAGCACCAAGCCGAACAATAACACTGGCGTTAGAATATCGTTGGAAATAAATTCATCACTATTATTCTTTTTAATCTCCCTGTCGGCGGATATTTAATCCCCTCCCACACCAATTAAGGATCTTTAAGGATCTTTAAGAATCCCGGCTCGCCTGATAAACCAGTGTATAAACACATTTCGCTCTAGCGATTCCATTATCTAAAAATGTGTTTGTTTTATAGTGCTTTTATCAGCTCGTTAAAACCTGGAGAATCATAATGAAAGAGTTTGCGCTAATCGGTCAGCTTTTTATTGCACTTGCTTTATTTGTCTTTGGAATTCAGCACTTTGCTTACCTGAATTTTGTAACACGTGCCTTCCCGCCCTTACCCTTGTGGATTCCTGCATCTGGCGTTTTTGCCTGTATTTTTGGCGCTCTCTTATGCTTAACCAGTCTCGCAATTGTATCCAGGTATAAAACGCGCGTGTTTACGTTGTTACTTGCAAGTGCAATTTTTATTATGTTCGCCATATTTTTGCTTCCATCCTTATTGGTAAATCTTAAAAATGGCTTTTTATGGACAAACTCCGGTAAAGCTTTGGTGCTAGTAGGCGCTAATTTATTGGTCGCGGGAAGTGTCGCCGGGGAAACCTCAAATAGCCTCTTGAAATTTCTGGAACGATTTATCCCCCTTGGCAAATATCTACTGGCCGGATTTTTTATTCTAGCCGCCATACTGCATTTTATTTATGCGGAGTTTGTAGCCACCCTCATCCCCGCCTGGATTCCTGCACATTTGTTTTGGACCTACTTTGCGGCAATTGCCCTTATCGCCGGAGCGATTGGCATGCTTGTTCCAAAAACCGCAAAATTAGCAGCGGCATTGTCGGCACTGATGGTTTTCTTGTGGGTAATTCTGCTACACATCCCACGCGCGTGGACTATCCACGACGCAAACGAAACAACCTCATTATTTGAAGCGCTGGCCATGTGTGGCATGGCACTGTTAATTATGGTGAAGGCAGCAGAAAGCAGGAACACACCGCAGTAATGTTAAGGCTACAAACGGTACGGTGATTTTTAAGCAGAGCACATCTTTTTGCGACCATAACAGCCCTAAAGTTGGTTAAAAATCCAACAGGAGTGGCTGAGTAATAATCCTATGGTAATATGTAGAAAGATGGGAATTTGGTTTATTCTTATCCAAGCACCTAGCTATTTTTGATCTATAAGAAAAACCTTTGTGCCCGGCTTTAAAAGGCTAGGCACATCACTAACGCTTAAAAATGGGAGTCACCTAAATGTTAGATTTATTAAAAGTCGATTTAGAAAGCCAATACAAAGGTTTCAACATTTGCTTCTGGGTTATGTTGATAATAGCCACTATAGCCTCTTTATTAGGTAGCCCCAATTTGGCTATCGCTTTGGGCACATTAGGTTTGGTAAGCGGCGCGATTGGTCAACTAAAATTAATATTAATGAACCAACAACGCTTTTTAGCAAACCAGGAAACATTTCTTACCAACCAGGAAAAGTTTCTGGCAAACCAAAAATTGTTCCTTGAACAACTTGAAGCCATAAAAACAAAATCTTAATCATTTCTATTAGCCTCCCGACAACAATATCGCAGTCGGGAGGCTAAATATCTTGTTATATCCCGACACCCTCACAAGATACCTGGCAATTTTCATTGCTTACCCGCAACAATCTGTACCTCAATATAATTTAATACACCAACGATTTATCCAAACATAACAGGAATTATTTCATGCTATATAGTAAGCACTTTTTCGGTTACGCCCTATGCCTCGCACTTAGCTTAGGCATTTCTTCAATCGCTCACGCCTCAAACGTCAAACTCATTACGGGTGGCTATACCGACAAAGGTGGCGAAGGTGTTTACGGCTTAAGTTTTGATACAAATACAAACCAATTCGGCGCGCCGCAATTATTAGCAAAAAATAATAATCCATCCTTCGGGCTCAAAAATAATAATCTCTGGTACTTTGTTGACGAAACCAATGAAGGCCAGTTATTGACATACAGTAAGAACGAAAAAAATGAATTAACCCTTTTACAAAAGCTATCCGTTGCAGGTGCATCGCCCTGTTACATCGCCAAGCGCAAAGATGGAAAATATATTGCAGTCGCTAACTACAGTTCTGGCAGTTTGTCCGTCTTTGAATTAGATAAAAATGGTGTACCCAATGGACAACCACAAGTTAAACAACAACAAGGCACTGGTCCAAATAGCCAACGTCAGGAAGCAGCGCATGCACATTGGGCCGGCTGGTCACAATTAAATGATGCGAAAAAAACGACAGGTATTTACGTTGTAGATTTGGGTGTAGATAAAATATTTTGGTATCCACAAAATGCCAAAGGTATTTTAGAAGAAGGCCAAGTAGCGTTCAGTGCAGCACCTGGCGATGGCCCTCGTCACTTGGCGATTTATCCAAACAAACCTTGGGTATATGTACTCAATGAATTAAGCAATACCTTGTCGTTTACACAACAAGACAACAATGGTCGCTTAACGGAAATTCAAAAAATATCTACCCTGCCCTCAAACTTCAAAGGCAAAAATACCGCAGCTCACATTGTCATTAGCGCCAATGGAAAACACATCTACACATCAAATCGCGGCGATGAAAATAGTATTTCCGTATTTGATATTGCCGCCGACGGAAAACTAACCTTAACGCAAACTATTAGCAGCCAAGGCAAAGTCCCACGTTTCTTCCTGATATTAGAAGACACGAAAAAAATTCTAGTCGCCAATCAGGAATCAAATAACCTGGTTGTTATGAATATACTTGCCAACGGACAGCTCGAATATACAGGCGCACAAACAAAGGTGCCTAAACCAACTTTCATCGGTCTGGAATAAATTGATAAGTTATAAGTACGGGCCTTCGGGCCCGTTTTTATTTGGTTTGGTTTGCTACCAATATCTAATTAGTGCTCGCTCTATAATCCGAAATTATTGGGGGAGCTCTTCAAGCCTTTGATTAAACTGATTTTTATTTTTTCCGAAACAGCAATTAGGCGGGATTATACAGTGATTCCACAAATTAATTTGCATTATATTATGTGGGTTATATAGTTGGCGCTATCTAATAAACTGTTATGCATGAGAGGAAGTCGTGAGCGTAAAATATAAATGTAGTTGCTGCGATGAAATTATTGAGGGTATACCAACTTTTGCTTGGCAAAAGCCATTGGCATATTTTGAAGTTCCACAAGAAGAGCGTGAAAAAATATTTTTAACTGAAGATTTATGTGTTATTGAAGACAAATGGTTCTTTGTTCGTGGTTGCATTGAAATACCTGTCATAGGTTCAGAAGAGCCTTTCATATGGGGCGTCTGGGTTTCGTTAAGTGAAGCCAACTTCATGGAGTTTCAAAAGCTCTTGGAAATGAAAGAGCGTGAAAATTTTGGTCCTTATTTTGGTTGGCTGAACGCTTCTATTCCGGTTTATCCTGAAACTGAAAACCTAAAAACTATGCTCCATATTCGTAATAACGGAATCAGGCCGTTTATTGAGTTGGAAGAAACAGATCATCCACTTTCAATAGAGCAAAAAAATGGCATTTCTATAGAACGGGTATCCGAACTATACGCTGCAATTGCACACAGAAAGTAAATGCATAACAAGTCGCTCAAGCACCGCACACTTCGTGTGCTGGACAGTTTTTAAGTCGCAGCTTTGTGGTTTTGCTGCGCAAAAGTATTCCACAAAACTACAACTTAAAAACTGCCGCTTAGCTCGGCGTTAGGAAATAACAGAATGGAAAGCATGAGAAACTGTAAAAATTATTTATGTGCTCTATTTTTAGCTATTTTGTGTTCATGTGCAGCAGCGGAAGATAAGCCAAACCAAATTATCGGATACTCGAAAAACAATATTTCGTTTTCTATGCCAAGCAATTGGAAAGTAACAGAAGACGTTGGAGAAAATAGCTCAAGGCATATATTTGTTGAATCACCTGGTACAGCTATGGTCATGGTAAATACATATGCAAAAGAAAACGCACCTTCCTTTAAGGAATACGTTGTCACCATAACCGACAGAGCAAATAAAAAATTCTGGCTGGGTTTAGGCTCAATTTCAAACGGTAAGATATCTGAATTTAAAAGCTCACTTAATGGTCGTGAAGTTACCGTATTCAAAAATGAATATGTTGCAAAAATATTTGGCTTAAGTGTTCCACACGTTAGTGAATTTTATTGCTTTGAGTCAGAGTCATATATAGCATACGTTTCAAGTCAGGCCGCCACAGAAGACTTACCAATGGTTTCTAGTGGTTTTAATCTTGTTCTATCTACATTTTCTTGGAACCAGCCACATTAGCACGTAGGTACGATTAGCACAGCGTAATCGTACGCATGAAAAACCAACCCATTAGTAGAGAGAGAAGGAATGCCACATTTTCATCGAGTACAATTACGTATTTAAAATTTTGCATCACAAATTGATCGCACATAACTGAAGCACAGATATAGCTATAGACATTGAATTTGGATATTGGCATTCGTACGATTACGCTACGCTAATCGTACCTACGAGATCGCGTTAAACTAAAAAGGAAAAAGGAGATCATCGTGAATACAAAATTAAGCAGTATTTTTATTGGTGCCATATTGGGCGGAATTGTTTTTCTGCTTGCTATTAATTTAATTGGTTATACCGCTGCAATTGTTCTTCCTTCATCTATTTCAACTTGGGCCAAAGAGCATTCAGTTACCGCTATAGTCCTATTCGTTTGGGACATGCTTATAATTCAGCTATTAGGTATTGGTATATTGGCCGCACTTTCTACTTATATTCTGTTAAAAATTTCATCTTTCAATTGGCTGTACGTGGCAATTGGTTTTGTTTTAACTGAAACTACCTTTTCGTACTCATGGTTGTTTTCGTCATCTTTTCCTGAAAATCTACCAAGTTTTAGTTATATACAATTTACACCACACTTTATTGTTGTAAGTTTTTGTGTTTTTTTAGCAGCTAGCTTTGGTGCTAAAAGCCAGAAAAGTTTAACGAGTTGCTGAAGCAGCGCATCTTAGGAGCTGTGGTTAAACTTAACCTCAAGAGATTCAGCTCAGGTTTATTGGCCGGGTAGGATGTGGCATTACAAGAAGTCACTTCAATAACACCAACTTCAATCGGATATTATTTTTAATGCGTAATCAATATTTAGCTATTTTATCCCTGTTATTGCTTTGCATCAGCAGTCAGGTCGTGGCAGTTGATGCTACACAACAACCCACGCTTGCTAACTATAAAGAAGGTGAAAAATGGGTTTGGAAATATAAGGGGGTAACAACGAAAGGAGAAGTGCGTGCAGATGGTAAAGACACAAAGGAAATAACAAGTAAGAACGGCGAATTGTTTATGGTAACTGCATCTGAAACGATTCCATTGGCCGAGATTGTCAAACCAGTTAAAAGCAATACTTCTAGATACAATTGGCCTTTGCAAGCTGGAAAAAAATGGACATTTGAAGAGCACTGGACTAGTGAAGATGGCACTAAAGGCTCAACTATTCAGGATGCCGAAATTGTGTCATTCAAACCTGAAAAAGTAGAGGCAGGAACATTTATGGCTTATACCATAGAATATAAAGGTAAAATTTCAAATTCTCGCGGTTACAGCGCAGCCACGGAAGATATACATGTATATGCGCCCGAATTGAAAACGTTTATCAAACTTACTCAGAAACAAGACGACTATTTCTATACTGAAGAGTTAATTAAATATTCTAAATAAGAGAAGTTAACAAGCGACGGTAGTGTCAACAAGTCGCTCAAGTACCGCGTGAAAAAGTCGCGCAATTAAAAATTAGTTTATTAATCACGCCCAAAATAAAACCGTCGAAATTTAATAAACCGAAAAAATAGGTTGGAATAAATATCCAACCTATTTTTTGCCTGGATATTTAAACTTTCGCCCCTATGGGTAAACGCTTAATAGGTTTTCCGGTTGCAGCAAATAATGCATTTGCAACTGCGCCTGCAATAGGTGGTAAACCTGGTTCGCCTACACCGGAAGGAACTTCAGCAGAAGGAACTATATGCACATCTACTTTGGGCATTGAATTGATACGCATTACGTTATAAGTATGGTAATTGGTTTGTTCTACCACGCCTTTATTTAGTGTAATAGCTTCACCTAATGCCGCGCTTAAACCCATTCCTATACCGCCCTCCATTTGAGCGCGAACCACATCGGGGTTTACAGCAACACCGCAATCTACAGCGCAGGTAACGCGATCTACATGGAAGCTACCATCGTCTTTAACACTTACCTCCGCCACTTGCGCAACCCAGGTGCCAAAAGATTTATGCACAGCGACACCGCGACCAACACCTTTTGGTAAAGGTTTGCCCCAATCACTTTTTTCAACGGCGAGATTTAAAGCACCTAAAGCGCGCGGCTCTTTAGCGAGCAATTCACGACGTAAAGCTACCGGATCTTTTTTTGCAGCTTTGGCAAGTTGATCAATAAAAGTTTCTACCACAAATGCGTTGCCAGAATTTCCAACCGAGCGCCACCACAGCCCCGAAACCTTAACAGGAAACTCTGTTGCCTGAACTTGCAGATTTGGAATTGCGTAATGCATATCGCTAATGCCTTCTGCAATTGTGCCATCTACCGGTCCCTGGATACCGCCTTCAAAAGGAGTGCCACGCAAAATCGGTTGTGCTACGGCGTGATGTTGCCACGCAATTAATTTTCCATCGGCAACTGCACCGCGAATGTGGTGAACTGACATAGGGCGATAGCGAGCGTTAAGAATTTCGTCTTCACGCGTCCACACCATTTTCACAGCACGGCCCGGCACTTGTTTGGCGATATTGGCTGCATCAACCACATAATCATTTGCACAAGCACGACGCCCAAAACTGCCGCCTGCATAAAGCGTATTGATTTTTACTTGCGCGGGTTTAAGCCCAACCACTCCGGCAACTTCCTGTTGATCTACCGTAGGCATTTGGCAGGCATACCATAACTCGCAATTGTCTTTCTCCAATTTAGCGACGCAATTTAGCGGTTCTATAGGGGTGTGCGCGAGATAAGGTAATTCAATTTCAGCTTCAACAACATTGGTGGATTTAGCAAGCGTTGCCGGAGCATCGCCAGAATTTTTCATGATGTGGCCAGTCTTGCGGGCTGTATCGTGGCAGGCTTTAAAAAGTTCGTCGCTGCTGCGAGTTTCACACGCAGATAAATCCCAATCAATTTGCAATAATTTTCGCGCCTTTTGTGCACTCCAAAAATTGTCGGCAACCACGGCAATACCGCGCGGAATTTCAACCACGGCAACAACACCTGGCGATGCCTTTGCTTTTGCAGCATCGAATTTTTTAACTTTACCGAATACTTGTGGCGGATAAGCGACAAGCGCGGTCAACATGCCGGGCAATTGAATATCTTGCGTGTATTTAGCGGTGCCGTTGGTTTTTTCTGCGCTGTCTTTACGAGGTAATGGCTTGCCGATAAATTGAAATTGTTTTGGATCTTTCACTGCGGGTTGTTGCGGTGCCGGTAAGGTAGCTGCCTTAGCCGCGAGAACACCAAAACTACTGGTACGATCACCGTGGGAAATTATCCCTTTGCTAACACGAATTTCTTCAGCGGGCACTTTCCACTCGGCTGCTGCCGCACTCACTAGCATGGCGCGCGCAGCGGCACCCGCTTGACGCATTTGCATCCATGAATTGGCGATGGATGATGAACCACCTGTACCTTGCGCGTTACCCCAAAATAAATTGTTGTAGCGGCTCGCATCCGCAGGGGCAGATTCCCAGCTAATTTGCTCCCAATTTGCATCCAACTCTTCCGCAACCAGCGAGGTTAACCCTGTACTCACGCCCTGCCCCATGTCCAAATGCTTTACAACAATAATGACTTTGCTATCGGGCGTTATTTTTAAAAACGCGTTAAATTGCGGTGCGTTATTTGTTGCGCTTGATGATTTGCTTGCAGTTGCAGCCGCCGCGCCCTCTGCAACAAAACCAGCACCTACAAGCAGCCCGCCACCGACGCCCGCCGCTTGTAAAAAATGGCGGCGCGACAGGGCCAATGTATCTTCATTATGGTTGCGCGAAGCTAATTGTTTTAAAAAGTTCATTAGGCTTTACTCCCCAAATTATCAGCTGCTTGGTGAATAGCATTGCGGATGCGATGGTAGGTTGCGCAGCGGCAAAGGTTACCCATCATGGCAGCATCAATTTGTGAATCTGTCGGTTTGCTGTTGGTTTGCAACAGCGCCGTGGCCGACATGATTTGTCCTGACTGGCAATAACCACATTGCACCACATCAAGATTGCGCCACGCTTGTTGCACTGCCTGAAACGCTGGTGAATTCATTCCTTCTATGGTTTGAATATTGGCGCCCTGCGCCGCCGATAAGGGCACACTACACGAGCGCACTGCACTGCCGTTCATGTGTACAGTACAGGCGCCGCACATAGCCATGCCGCAACCTAATTTAGTACCGGTCATTTTTAATTCGTCGCGCAGCACCCAGAGCAAAGGAGTATCCGGGTCTACATTAATTTGTTGGGCCTTGCCATTAATCGTGAGGGAAATCATGGAGTAACTCCTTTGAAATATTTAATGACCGAACATAATAGTTAGCACTGTTAAACACGGCTTTCGCCTATTTATTTTTACGACAAATCAGACAGCAACTTTTAACAATTCCTGGAGAGCAACCGGCGTATCTACATCAAACTCTGCAGCAGGCATAGGCACAAGTTTGAGGCCCTGGATATGATTAGCTAATACAACTTTTGCGCCGCGATCACCCGTGCAAGCACGCAACCAGGTTTTAAATTGCGGTGGAAAAATCGCGGGCACCCCAAAAGTATTTGCAAAACTGGCACAGGTAATTTGCTCAGGGTTTTCGCGCCATGTGTTATATAAATTTTGTAAATCCTGCCCGCTTATTAGTGGTTGATCGCCCAGTAAAATCAGTACTGCATTCTCAGCAGGAAAATGTTCGATTCCAAATGCGAGCGAGTGCCCCATGCCCAAATGCCAATCTCGATATTCCAACAACTCGATGTGCGGATTGATCGACTTTAATGTAAGTTGCGCCTGTAACAATTGCGGATAGTACGCTCCACTTACAATCTTTATTCGATCAAATTTCAACGCACTTGCAGCATCGAGCGTTGCAGAAATTAAAGGTTGCCCCTTCCAATCAGCCAATAGTTTACAGCTGCCAAAACGGCTTGCGCTCCCAGCGGCTAGGACAAGGCAATCAAGCTTCATCGCTCAGCTACTGCGCATAAAGAATACACGGCTTCATCGTTTACATTTATTGCAACGAGTTGATTTTCGCCCGATGCTAAAAGATGCAAAGGCAAGGCGCTGCTACCAAATATTTTTGCATGGCATTCTGCCAGGACTGACAAAGCGATGCTTTCCGGTAAATCTCCACCAAGTGCCAAACCCATAGGCCCGGCAACTGGATATTTTAATTGTTCCTCACTTAAACCCGCGCATGCGAGAACGTCTGCTTTACGATGTGCAGGACCAAGCAAACCTATATAGGGATTTAACATTGTTCGTGTTTGCAAAGCCGCGATTGCCGCTGCATCTAATCGGATGTTGTGGTGCGCAATAACAATGCCATCGACTTGCTGCAAAAATTCATCATCCAATTCATCCGCAGAAATACTCAAGGCATTGATTTGTGTGGGGAAGTGAGCGCGTTTATTTGCATTTAATCGTTGGTCTGCAAGTGTGACGCGCCAACCGAGAGTTACCGCTAATTGACACAACGGAATTACATCTACCCCATTACCCAAGACTAATAAATGCGGCAAAGGATTGATTAAGGTCGATAAAATTTGCTCGTTATTTTTTTGCTCAAGCTTTCCATGTTGACGCTGAGCTAACTTGCGCATGCAGGGGGTAAAACTTGCGTGCGCCTTTGCAATAGTTAACTCAAAATTACAGGCCTGATCTTGTAGACATGAAAATATTTCTGGTAGCTGTAAAAAATCATTTTGCGCATTGCAGGGATGCAACAAAATTTCTGCAGCACCACCGCAACCTATTCCAAGACGCCAGGCAATATTGCTATCGTCAGACGCGTCATAAACAACCTGGCGAGATTTCCCAAGCGCGATGACTTTACGAGCCTGCAATAACAAATCTGATTCAAGGCAACCACCGCTTAACAACCCTAATTGGTGACCGGCGTCACTCAGCAACATTAGCGCACCGGTTTTACGGTAAACAGAACCGCGCGTGTTAATTACTGCGCCCAGCACCCAATTGGCCTCTTCTTTGAGTGGCAACCAGGAGGAAAGCAAATGGTAAAAATGATTGGACATGGGTGGTCTTCCATGTAACTTGCTAGCTTGAGAAAATCACCTGGCCGCAAGATTTAGAACTATTGAGGAACAAAATAATCCCACAGACTTTCATGGAAAGAAAGTGGGATTAACAAAACTAAATAGTTAGATGACAGGTGTCACAGATAAGCTAAAGATGCTTATGCGGTAACAGAATAAATAGGGATTTTACCTTAGCAACATCTATCCTTCCGCCAGGTTTTATTTGGTTAACAGTATTCGCCGCACTTATTATTTACCCGCTGAATTTGGTTAGCCCTCCTTGAACCAAGCCAAATTAATGAACGATATATTTCAGAACTTTACTTTGCCATTTGCTCACGCAACTTGTCCTCTTGCTCACGGAGCTCCGGTGTGAATTCCTCACCAAAATCTTCTGCTTCAAAAATCGGACGAATATCTATGTCTGATCCTTCCATCATTGGGTTGGGGCAACGCTTAACCCATTCAACGGCCTCTTCCATGGATTTAACTTGCCACAACCAAAAGCCTGCAATAATTTCTTTGGTTTCTGTAAAGGGCCCGTCAGTTACTATACGATCTTTACCAGAAAAATGTACGCGCTTGGCTTTTGATGTTGGATGTAATCCCTCACCCGCAAGCATGATGCCGGCGTTTACCAATTCTTCATTGTAAATGCCCATTGCAGTGAGTAGCTCAGTGCTTGGCATAATGCCCTCTTCAGAACTTTTTGTAGCTTTTACCATGACCATGACTTTCATGAGGCATCCTCCAGTTGTAATGATTTTGAACGAATATTCGGTAGATTTTGTTGTACTTCAAGAGATAGTCGTTAGGAAAGAAACAAAATCGACAAGGAAGATAAAATTTTTTATCTTCCAGCAATTAAAAGAGTGGTGGTAAGCGCAGCAGGAATATACCTTATCCCTTAGGCCGCCATTTGACTACAGCTTTGTGCGCACTTTCTGCAGGCGGCTACACAATCATCCATATCGCCTATTGCTTGGCAACTATTCGCGCATGCTTCACAGACTTGTGCACATAGCCTGCACACTTGGGAAACAAAGGACGAATTACTTATCTGCAAATCTGCCGAAAGCGCGCAAACTCTTGCGCAGTCCAGCATCAATTTAAAATGTTCCGCTTCAACATGCTTGCCTCCTACAGACAGGCAATGGGTGGTCGCCATACGCAAACAGATTTGATGGCATTGAGTACAATTTTCTATACATTTGGAATCAAACATAATAGCTCCTCCAATTGATAAAATTATTTAGGCCTTGGATGCTTCAGCGCTGCACGCGGATCTACCAAGGCACCGTCGCGTAATTTGTTTACCGAGTTGACCACTGCTCTTGCAACATTGCGCACTTCCTCTTGTACAGCCAAATCGCGGTCCAGTGCTTCATGGCTTTCCGCATAGGATTCGTAATAGCCAATGTATCGATCCAGGCGTGCATAAGCTCCTGCATCAATCAATCCCATCCAATCCAGCCAGTCAGATAAGCCGCGGCGCACACCTTCTATACCAGCAACATCACCGTGAACTACCAAACCGTAGATGCGGCCCGCAAGATGTTTTGGGTAATTCCACCCTGAAAGCTCAATGGCTTTTGCTTTCTCCGGATCTTTTCCATCTGTTGTAGTTGGATCTGGATTGCCGCCATCAGCACATACAAGCCGATCAATCATGAGCTTCAAAACGCTCGGGGTTTGATACCAATAAACCGGCGTTAAAATAATCACGCCATGAGCTGCAACCCACTTTTCATAAATTTCTGCCATCCAGTCGTTGGTTTGACGTAAAGCGTGATTGGGATAACAAGAACATGGCCAGTGGCACAAGGGCATCGCGGTAGACACGCAGCCCTTACACGGATGGATGTGCTTGTCATAGGCAGATGTAAGCAAGCTTAAATCCAGAATATCAACTTCAATATTCGCTTTGACTAATTCCTCTTGTGCAAGCAGCGTAAGTCGCCAGGTTTTAGATACTTCGCTTGGGCAAGTGCCATCATTTCGCGCTGAGCCACAAATCAACAATACTCGCGATTGCGTTGCAGGATTTTTTTGTTTGGCTTCAGCAAATATTAAACGCTCGCGGGTTTCTTTCCACTCAACAGAAAGGTCATACTCGGGATTATAAAATTCTGCCCCGGCCTTTTCTGTTATAGGTGCCTTGTGTCCTTTTTCATGATAATTATTCCAAGCCACCCCCTCTACTTCTTCCAGTGATTTTTGAATCGCAATGAAACGTGGATCTATAAACGATTTTTGAAATTCCTCGTGGAATTCATCCCGTGTCAATTTAGCAGGTGCTTGTCCGGTACGTGGAGAAAGTTCCATGTTGCCTCCTATTATCAAATCCCATCATTTTAAAAAATTATTATGTGCTTTTATGTTCGATAGAGCGCTTAGGCATTTATTGATTTAAATAAGGGAAGCTTATAAATAAGATAAGGAGCGCACAGATAATTTGAACGACACGTTATAACCTAGGTAATCATTGAATTCGGTGGAGCACTGCAAATGCATGTACAACTTAAACATTTGATATTTGTTATTTGCATACTTGGCATAACGGCATGCGGTGGCGGCGGCGGCGGAGGTGGCAGTGATAATAATACGCCTCCTGTTACATCGACCAGTTCAAGTAGCATTGCCAGCTCGCTAGCCTCCTCGATTAGCTCTACAACCAGCTCCTCACCCAGTACGAGCCTGACTGCACCACAAAACCTCGCTGCGATAGCAAGCAATACATCTATAAATTTAAGCTGGAACCCTGTAGCTGGTGCAACTTCATACCACATCTATTACGCGACCGAAGCCAATATCACTGCAAAAAACATTAGCGCATTCCAGAACGGAACCTGGGTTAAAAATGTTAATTCGCCTTATGTAGTAACAGGGCTGCAAAACAATAAAACTTATTATTTTGTGGTAACGGCGGTAAAAGGTTCGGAAGAAAGTACTCAAAGCGTAGAAGTTAACGCAACACCCACTGCAGATGAATTTTCACGCCAACCAACGGCACAAGAAGTGTTGGTTGTAGAACTTATAAATCGCGCACGCTTTGATCCTGCCGCTGAGGCGGCTCGTTATGGAATAGGTTTAAATGATGGCATTACCGGTGCTCAATTAACTGCCGACAGAAAGCCTCCACTCGCTCACAATTTATTCTTGATTGATTCTGCAAGAACACATTCACAGTGGATGCTGGACAATGATATTTTTTCACACACTGGCGCTGCTGATAGCACACCTACCGAGCGCATGATGGCCGCCGGTTATGTTTTTGCTGGCGCGTGGAGTAGCGGAGAAAATATTGCGTGGGCGGGCACTACGGCACCCACTATTAATTTAACCCAGTATGCACTCGTGCATCATGAAGGTTTATTTAAATCACCGGGACATAGAGTCAATATATTGGGAACCAGTTTTCGTGAAATTGGTGTCGGACAAAATCAGGGAATGTTTTTGAATAATGGAACAAATTATTTATCTTCCATGTTGACCGAGAATTTTGCGCGCTCTGGTAATAGCTATTATTTATCCGGCGTAGTTTATGACGATACAAACAATAATAAATTTTACGACGTGGGCGAAGGTTTAGAGCGCGTTACCATCTCTACTAATGGAAAGTCTTACCCCGTTTACGCGAGTGGTGCCTACTCTATTCCACTCTCAAATGGCACCTATGATTTGGTGATTACTGGCGGCCCCTTGGGCAGCATTATGAATTATCGTGTGCAGATTAATAATGCGAACGTAAAACTGGATGTGATAAAAACAGGTGCCACTGCGGAGGTTGTGACCTGGTAATTACCGAGCGTTATTATTAGCGAAGCTTTTGAACTTTCGCGAACCGTGCGGTTAAACCTTCGCGAACCTTGCGGTTTAAACCTTAGCGAACTTTGCGGTACAACCCTTGTTTTGATGACAAGGCGGTAAAGCGGGAAATAAGCGGAGTTAAATCAGAATAGTCTGCGTCTGCGACACTTAGTATGCCAAACGCCGGAAGGCTATCATAAAATACTTGCAGTGCACGGCGTCGCAATCGTGACGCGTAATCATTCAAGCTGCCGCGACAGACAATTAATTCAAATTCGTTAAAAGAAGAATCTGTTCCTAAATTATATTGCGCCCAGGTAATATTTCGATTCAGTTCATTGCGAAACACCGCCATATCATCCACTTGGGTGTAATAATCTGATAAAGATTCTGTGCCACCCGCGCGTAAATAATTTTCCTCGTACTGCGGTAGTTTTGATAAGGAAAATTTTGCTTCGCGCGCTTCGCTTAATAACATGGGATTAGCGCCCGTCGCAAAGATTTGGGTTTTATGATAAACCCCCTCTTCCATTAACATAATCGCAATGGCATAAACATCTTCTGCAGCTGAGCATTCTGCAATCCAGATTTTTGGTGCAGGGCAAGATCGCAGCCAGGGAATAAGTGCTTTGCGCAATTCACGCATATGCTTGGGATGATCAAACAAACCCGCCGGGTGCGCGTCCAGCGCGCACAGCAGCGGATCTATATAAGTTGGATCGTGTAACACACAATCCTGCAAGGTGGAAATTGTAGATATATCGTGCACCAGCATAAATGCATGCAATTTCCGTCGAATAGCTTCCTTTTGATAACCTCGAAAATCATCACCAAAGCGTTGGTATATCGCTTCAAGCAAAAGTGAAATTTCCAAATCTTCGAGCGTTTTAGAAATACTCATTATCCTTCCCGTTGCACTCAACCAATACTCCCCTTGCGCTTACTGCTAATGCAACCAAACCCGCATTAACGACAACAACTGCGCAACGTCCACCGGTTTGGTAATGTAATCCGATGCACCTGCAGCAATACATTTATCTTTATCACCTTTCATCGCTTTTGCAGTAAGCGTAATGATCGGCAGCGATTTGAAGCGCGGAATTTTTCGAATCGCACGCATGGTGTCGTAACCATCCATCTCTGGCATCATGATATCCATTAGCACAATTTCTATGGATGGATCTTTTTGTAATACCTCAATACCGTCGCGCCCGTTTTCTGCAAAAGATACCTTCATATTTTGGCGTTCCAATACTGAACTCAAGGCGAAAATATTGCGCAAGTCGTCATCCACAATCAACACACTGCGTCCACTTAAGCCACCGTCAGCTTCCTGAATTGCATCAATCATTTTGCGTTGTTGCTCTGGCATACTTGCGTGTGCACGGTGCAGAAATAAAGAGGTTTCATTCAGCAAACGCTCGGGTGAACGCGCATCTTTTACCACCACGGTTTTTGCAATGCGCTTCAACTTGGTAATTTCTTTACGGTTTAAATCCTTCGCGGTGTAAACCACTACGGGTACATCGCGCATAACCTCATCTTCACTCATGGCTTCCAGCACATCGAAGCCATTCATATCGGGCAAGGTTAAATCGAGCACCACGCAATCAAAATGACTTTCACCTAGAGCTTTAAGCGCTTCTTTACCGCTACCGACAGCATAAATATGCACATCTTCGGTACCAATTAATTCCATAATACTGTTGCGTTGAATTTCATCGTCCTCAACAACAAGCAAACTGCGCTTGTCGCGAATTAAATAACGTTGAATACGCTGAAATTCTGCTTGCAATGATTCCTGTGTAATTGGTTCGGCCAAATGTGAAATAGCGCCGAGTGTCAAACTCCGCTCACGTTCCTGATCTTGCGAATTTACTTCTTCAGCAGCAAGGCGAGAAATAATATGCACCGGAATATGACGAGTTGCAGGGTCGCGTTTTAAACGTTCCAAAATCGCGTAACCATTAGCTTCATCCATTTGCGAACCTAGCATCACCGCTGAAGGTAAGTAGTCACGCGCTAAAGTAAGAACAGCATCACCAGATGACGTAACAATTCCTTTAAAGTTTTGTTCACGCGCAGCGTTCAACAACATTTTTGCGCGCTCGGAATTATCTTCCACAATTAACACGGCCGGGTCACCTTCCGCTATGAGCGCACGGTCATCAAAATTTTGTTCCGCATCTGGACTTAACGGAACAATCGCACTTTTTTGCACGCTGGTATATTCCGCATCAATCACGGTTTCTGAATTTGATGAACGCGTATAAATTACGTTAGGCGGTAAGGCCGGCATGTAAAGCGCATTGGATTGCGAAAGCACATCGCTTTTACCGCTTGCACGATGATAGGGTAAAAACAAGGTAAATGTACTACCGGCATCCACCTCACTTTCCACTTTAATTTCCCCACCGAGCAAGCGCGCTAATTCACGGCTAATTGACAAGCCCAAACCTGTACCACCATAACGACGCGCGGTACTTCCGTCAGCTTGTTGGAATGCTTCGAAAATTAATTGCAACTTATCACTGGGAATACCCACGCCCGAATCGCTTACCGCAAACGCAAGCACAGCATCTGCTTGCGATAAGGTTGGGTGATCCACCGTCCAACCAGAGCGAATTAAACCAATGTGCAAGGTAACTCTTCCGCGCGATGTAAATTTAAACGCGTTGGACAATAGGTTTTTCAAAATTTGTTGTAACCGAGTTGTGTCCGTCATCATTGCTGGTGGCAAGGAATTCGCGAGATCAATTTGGAATTCAAGCTGCTTGGCTTCTGCCATGTGGCGGAAAGTACGTTCCACATAACTGCGAATAGCTTGGAAGCGATACTCGCTGATTTCCAGCGTAACTGTACCCGATTCGATTTTTGACAAATCGAGAATATCGTTAATCAGGGTCAACAAATCGCTACCGGAACCGTGAATGGTTTTGGCGAATTCCACTTGTTTATCGGAGAGGTTTCCACTCGGGTTATCACTTAATTGCTGCGCAAGAATTAGCAAGCTATTGAGCGGTGTACGCAACTCATGCGACATGTTTGCAAGGAATTCTGATTTATATTTTGATGAAAGCGCGAGCTGGCTGGCTTTTTCTTCCAGCGCCATTTTGGCTTGCTCCACCTCGCTATTTTTGCGTTCCACCTCAATATTTTGTTCAGACAACAAGCGTGCTTTTTCTGCAAGCTCCTGGTTGGTTTGTTGCAATTCTTGTGCGAGTGATTGAGATTGCGTCAACAAACTTTCGGTACGGCTGTTTGCTTCGATGGTATTCAAAACCGCACCGATGGATTCCATCAATTGGTCGAGGAATGACAAGTGGGTTTCGGTAAAACGATCGAGCGATGCAATTTCAATAACCGCTTTTACTTCGCTCTCAAACAAAATCGGTATAACAACAATATTATTGGGTGCTGACGAACCGAGCCCCGATGAAACCTGAATGTAGTCAACAGGAACATCTGTCAACCAGATACGATTTTTTTCTATCGCACATTGCCCAACAAGACCTTCGCCAGGTAAAAACGATGTTGGCAGCTTACGGCTGGATCTATAACCGTAACTCGCAATCATGCGCAGGCGTGAATCTTTATTGCGGCCATCCATCATGTAAAACACACCGTGGTGCGCGCTTACCAGTGGAGCGAGTTCAGAAAGAATAAGCGAAGTTACGGTTTCCAAATCGCGCTGACCTTGCAGCATACGCGTGAAACGCGCGAGGTTGGTTTTAAGCCAGTCTTGTTGCGCGTTTTTCTGCGTGGTTTCTTTTAGGTTACGGATCATCTCGTTGATGTTGTCTTTCAGATCCGATACTTCACCGCGCGCTTCTACCTGAATAGACCGCGACAAGTCACCGCGCGTTACCGCGGTTGCCACTTCTGCAATCGCACGTACTTGCGTTGATAAGTTTGCCGCAAGTTGGTTTACGTTTTCAGTCAAATCTTTCCAGGTACCGGCAGCACCTGGCACCGATGCCTGTCCACCGAGCTTACCTTCCACACCCACTTCACGGGCTACCGTAGTCGCCTGATCCGCGAATACCGCTAGGGTGTCCGTCATTTCGTTGATTGTGTTAGCGAGCGCCGCAATTTCACCTTGCGCTGCTACGGTCAGTTTTTTCTTAAGGTCGCCGTTTGCTACGGCGGTTACTACCCCGGCGATACCGCGCACCTGTGCGGTCAAGTTCGCCGCCATGAAGTTCACGTTATCGGTCAAATCTTTCCAGGTACCCGCAGCACCTTCTACCTGGGCCTGTCCGCCGAGCTTACCTTCGGTACCTACCTCACGCGCCACACGGGTTACTTCCGACGCAAACGAGGAGAGCTGATCCACCATCACGTTGATGGTGTTTTTGAGTTCGAGAATTTCGCCTTTTACGTCCACCGTAATTTTCTTGGACAAGTCACCACGCGCTACCGCCGTGGTTACTGCAGCGATGTTACGCACCTGGCCCGTCAGGTTGGATGCCATGAAGTTCACGTTATCGGTCAAATCCTTCCAAGTACCCGATGCACCGGGAACGTTTGCTTGTCCGCCCAAGCGCCCTTCTGTACCTACCTCTCTTGCCACACGGGTTACTTCCGATGCGAATGAACGCAACTGATCCACCATGGTGTTAATCGTGTCTTTGAGCTGGAGAATTTCGCCTTTCGCGTCAGCCGAAATTTTCTTGGAAAGGTCACCGTTAGCCACCGCCGTGGTTACGTCCGCAATGTTACGCACTTGCGAGGTGAGGTTACCGGCCATGGAGTTCACCGAGTCGGTCAAATCCTTCCAGGTTCCCGCCACACCCGATACGTTTGCTTGGCCGCCGAGCTTACCTTCGGTACCTACCTCTCTTGCCACACGGGTTACTTCCGATGCGAACGAGGAAAGCTGATCCACCATCACGTTGATGGTGTCTTTGAGTTCGAGAATTTCGCCTTTAGCATCCGCCGTAATCTTTCTGGACAAATCGCCCTTGGCCACCGCGGTAGTTACGTCCGCGATGTTACGCACCTGACCGGTCAGGTTCGAAGCCATGAAGTTCACGTTATCGGTCAAATCTTTCCAGGTTCCGCCCACGCCTTTTACTTGCGCCTGGCCGCCGAGCTTACCTTCCGTTCCCACCTCACGCGCCACACGGGTTACTTCCGAAGCGAAGGAGTTGAGCTGGTCCACCATGATATTAATGGTGTTTTTCAGTTCGAGAATTTCGCCTTTTACGTCCACGGTGATTTTTTTGGAGAGGTCACCGTTCGCCACCGCCGTGGTTACATCCGCAATGTTCCGCACCTGACCCGTCAAGTTACCGGCCATGGAGTTCACCGAGTCGGTGAGGTCTTTCCACGTCCCCGCAACACCGAGTACGTTTGCTTGCCCGCCGAGCTTACCTTCTGTACCCACCTCCCTCGCCACACGGGTTACTTCCGATGCAAACGACGAGAGCTGATCCACCATCACGTTGATAGTGTCTTTCAGCTCCAAAATTTCGCCTTTAGCGTCCGCCGTGATTTTCTTGGAGAGGTCGCCTTTCGCTACCGCTGTTGTAACGTCAGCAATGTTCCGCACCTGACCAGTCAGGTTAGATGCCATGAAGTTCACGTTATCGGTCAAGTCCTTCCAGGTACCACCCACGCCGCGCACCTGCGCTTGGCCGCCGAGCTTACCTTCAGTACCTACCTCACGCGCCACACGGGTTACTTCCGATGCGAAAGAGTTGAGCTGGTCCACCATGATGTTGATGGTGTTTTTGAGCTCGAGAATCTCGCCTTTTACGTCCACCGTGATTTTTTTGGAAAGGTCGCCATTCGCCACCGCAGTCGTTACCTCGGCGATGTTACGCACCTGACCCGTCAAGTTACCCGCCATGGAGTTCACCGAGTCGGTGAGGTCTTTCCAGGTGCCCGCAACGCCAAGTACGTTTGCCTGGCCGCCGAGCTTACCTTCGGTACCCACTTCCCTTGCCACACGGGTTACTTCCGATGCGAAGGAGTTGAGCTGGTCCACCATCACGTTGATGGTGTTTTTGAGTTCGAAAATCTCGCCCTTTACGTCCACGGTGATCTTCTTCGACAAGTCACCATTCGCTACCGCTGTAGTTACTTCAGCGATGTTCCGCACCTGACCCGTCAAGTTACCAGCCATGGAGTTCACCGAGTCGGTCAAATCTTTCCAGGTACCGGCCACGCCCGATACGTTAGCTTGGCCGCCGAGCTTACCTTCGGTACCCACCTCTCTCGCTACCCGCGTTACCTCTGACGCGAACGAAGACAGCTGATCCACCATCACGTTGATGGTGTCTTTCAATTCAAGGATTTCGCCTTTTACGTCTACCGTAATTTTCTTGGACAAATCGCCCCGCGCCACCGCCGTGGTTACCTCAGCGATGTTCCGCACCTGACCCGTCAGGTTTGATGCCATAAAGTTCACGTTATCGGTCAAGTCTTTCCAGGTTCCACCCACGCCTTTTACTTGAGCCTGGCCACCGAGCTTACCTTCCGTACCCACCTCACGCGCCACACGAGTTACTTCCGACGCGAATGACGAGAGCTGATCCACCATCACGTTGATGGTGTTTTTCAATTCGAGGATTTCCCCTTTTACGTCCACCGTGATTTTTTTGGAGAGATCGCCCGTCGCCACCGCTGTGGTTACGTCAGCAATGTTCCGCACCTGCGATGTGAGGTTACCGGCCATGGAGTTCACCGAGTCGGTCAAATCCTTCCAGGTTCCCGCGACACCTTTTACCTGCGCCTGACCGCCCAACTTACCTTCGGTACCTACCTCTCTCGCCACACGAGTTACTTCCGATGCAAACGAGGAAAGCTGATCCACCATCACGTTGATGGTGTCTTTGAGCTGGAGAATTTCACCTTTTACATCCACCGTAATTTTCTTGGACAAGTCGCCGTTCGCCACCGCCGTGGTTACCTCGGCAATGTTCCGCACCTGCCCCGTAAGGTTAGATGCCATGAAGTTCACGTTATCGGTCAAGTCCTTCCAGGTACCACCCACGCCCGGTACATAGGCTTGCCCGCCGAGCTTACCTTCCGTACCTACCTCACGCGCCACACGGGTTACTTCGGATGCGAATGAACGCAGCTGGTCCACCATGGTATTGATGGTGTCTTTCAATTGGAGAATTTCGCCGCGCACGTCCACGGTGATTTTTTTAGAGAGGTCGCCGTTCGCCACCGCTGTGGTTACGTCAGCAATATTACGTACTTGCGATGTGAGGTTACCGGCCATGGAGTTTACGGAGTCAGTCAAATCCTTCCAGGTACCCGCTACGCCGGGCACGTTTGCCTGGCCGCCAAGCTTACCTTCTGTACCTACTTCCCTTGCCACACGGGTTACTTCCGAGGCAAATGAAGAAAGCTGTTCCACCATGGTGTTAGCGGTAGATGCCGCGCGTAAGAATTGCCCCTTCAATGGGCGACCATCTACATCCAACTCCATGGTTTGCGACAAATCACCTTTTGCCACTGCACCAATTACCCGCGCCATTTCAGTGGTCGGGCGCACAAGGTCATCAATCAAGGTATTTACAGATTTAACGATAGTCGCCCAACCGCCAACCATGGACGGTATAACCGCACGCTGCGTAAGGCGACCTTCACGGCCCACCACGCGGCTTACATCGGTAATACCACGGGACAGGAGCTCGTTAGATTCGATAATCTCATTCAAGGTGTCAGCAATCTTGCCTGCCATGCCGGTCAAATCAGCAGGCATACGCGCCGAAAAATCACCTCTTTTTAGAGCCGTGAGCACGTGCAACAAGACTTTGCTATCAAGCTCGTTGTCAAACTCTACAGTCGTATCCATAAAATATCTCCGAGCTCGATGGAGCTACCGAAAGTTATACATTATTAAAAATTTAGGCCGAACAACTCAGCGCAGTGGTGAGTTGCAACCGTTGTAGCAGATCATCTGCAGGTAAGGGTTGGCTAAAAAAGCCGCCCTGATATTCATCGCAACCCAGGGCTTTTAACGCATCGAATTGTTCTTGTGTTTCCACACCATTAACAAGCACATGCAAATTAAACGCACGCGCCATAGCCATAAGTGCATACACAATTGAGGTATCACCGGGAAATGCAGTTTGCGCCGGCAAAAAATTATATTGTTTGCCGGAGCTGTGCATTAAGCGTGGATCAATCTTTACTTCCGCGATAGGCAAAGCTTTTAATGCGGCAAGCGAACAAAAACCTGCACCGAATCCATCTAAAATAATACTCACGCCGCCATCGCTCAATTCACGAAAAATAGCTGCCGCTCTGGCCAAATCATTCACCACGGCAGATTCACAAATTTCAAACTGGAAGCTGGAAGGTTCCACCTCGCACTCTTGCATAGCGAGTGCAATGTTTCCAAAAAAATCCGGTTGTAAATGCGCAATATCTAAATTGATAGCAATAGGCAAATTAAAGCCTGGAATTAATTTTTTCCACGCCTGCATTTGCTTACAAGCGGCGTTGATGACCCAATCACTCACACGTGAAGCCTGGGTACTTTGCGCAACACGCCCAAGAAAATAATCAGGTGCTAACAAGCCATCGCGCGGATGATGCCAATACAAAAGCGCTTCAATACCCGTAGGCCTGCCAGATTCAATTTCAATTTTTGGTTGATAATAAAGCTCGAATTGATTGTCTTTTATGGCGAGCAAAACTTCCTGCTCAAACTGGGTACGTAAACGCTCTGTCGCATTTAGTTCTTCGTGAAAAAATTGTATGGAACCACGTTGCTGTTGTTTGGCGTGGTACATGGCAAGGTCTGCGTTTTTTAATAATTCTTCTGCCGAGCTACCGTCTTCCGGGTAAAAACTAATGCCTATAGTGGTAGATGTTTTCACCTTTTGCGAACCAATCACCATAGGCTCAAGATGCGCATTAACAATTTTTCTGGCGACTTTAACTACGTCAGACGTGTCAGAAAATCCTTCCAGCAAAATTACAAACTCATCACCACCCAAACGCGCCACCAAATCTGATTCGCGCACAGCGGTGGTTAAATGATTCGCAACCCGCTTTAAAAGTTCATCCCCAGCTTCATGGCCATGGGTATCGTTAATTTCTTTGAATTTATCCAAATCCAAAAACATTAATGCAAGGCCTTCGCCGCGCCGCGCCGCCTGAACGATAGAATGTTTTAAACGCTCCAACAGCGAACGGCGATTAAACAATCCTGTAAGCGTATCGCGCGTTGCTAATTCGGTAGCACGCTGCTCTGCAATACGGCGCTCATGCACTTCTGTTTTAAGGGCGATGTTAACGCGTTCAAGATCCTGCATGCGCTGGATGCGCAAATCAGTATTAATGGCTTCTAGCTCAATAGTCTTACGCTCGAGCTCGATATTTTTTTGATTGAGCTCAACAAATACGGCAACTTTAGATTGCACAATTTTTGGAATGAGCGGCGCAAATAAATAATCGGCTGCGCCTTTTTGATAGCCTTTCAGGCGGTTGAATTCATCGCCGTAATAGGCGGTGACAAAAATAATAGGAACAGATGCCGAACGTGGGTGTGCGTGAATAGCTTCCGCTGTTTCAAAACCATCCATTGTCGGCATGCTGATATCGAGCAAAATCACGGCAAAATTGTGTTTCAAAACCTTGCGCAGCGCTTCCTCACCCGACTGTACGGTGAAGACTTCGTATTTCGGGTTCTCGGGGTCCTCCAACATACCGGCCAGCGCCAGCAAGGTTGAGGCGTCATCGTTGACTATTAAAACCTTGGGAAGTGACTCTTCAGATTGCATGCAATATGGACCTTCCAAAAAATGATGATTAATCCCTTTTACCCATAACACTAAGGGTACATTTGGAGCTCGTTGGTAATGGGTATTTATAAGGCTTTTTTTTGGCGCATTTTCTATTTAAAAGAGTGTCGGCCGATATGAAGTCTAGCTCACAAAAGTGTCCGCCAATCTACTATTGTATTTCTATTGCATTGCATTCCAATGAACCAGGTTAACACCTGCTGGGCAGTAAAACCTGATTGGGATTTTTAATAATTAAGGCGCCACATATAGTGCGCATGGAGCCAATTTCACCTCTGTTCGCTAGCGCACATAACTACCAAAAATAAACCCCTTATACTGTCGCTCTAGGCGCCAAATCCATTTACATATCTGGCCGGTGCCACATAATGATTAGGCTAATCTTAGCTCTTGTACCTTGTGAAAACTTCACGATTATAAAAACACTGTGACAGTATTCGCGATAAATATTCACCGGCAATCGTCGGTAAAACCAAACTTGATAAAGTTAATTGCACTTTTGATATTCATTAAAATATTTTCATAAGCTGGTAATAAGAACTTGCCCAGAATATCCAATGAGCTTCGTCGCTTCATTCATTCAATTGCTTCGATCCCGCATCTTGAGGCAATGCTTTTACTGCACCAATCTCCTGCGCAACCGTGGGATGGCGATGCTATTGCAAAACGTCTTTACCTAAACCAGCAAGACGCAACTCAAATGTTAAAAGACCTGCACGCTAGTGGAATTTGTGCGGCCCTCCCCGACAAAGAAGGATATTTCGTTTATGCTCCAGCAACGAATGAACTCACAGGATTAATTGATCAGCTTGCTATTTTTTACGCCAGCAACTTAATTGAAGTGACAAATATGATTCATTCAAGGGCTAACGCAGGTCGGATGCATTTATTTGCCGACGCATTCAAATTTAACAAGGATAAATAATGGCTGCTGTAATTTACGCATTGTGTGCCGGAACCTCTCTCTTGTGTGCGATTTTGCTGCTACGCGGCTATTTTAAAAGCCGCTACCGCTTATTAATGTGGGCGGGGTGGTGTTTTATTTTCGTCACCATCAATAATTTATTGGTGATTGCAGACAAGTTTTTAGTTCCCGATTACAACCTGTTAAACCTGCGACTTTCGATGGCGCTCGCGGGTCTTATTTTATTATTGTATGGATTGATATTTGATGAGTAATGACATGAGCGAATTACTACTGGGCGCCATAGCAACTTGCTGTTTTATTGCAGGCTTGTTTTTTTTGCGATTTTGGAAAACCACCCATGACAGGTTCTTCCTGTTCTTCGCACTATCTTTTTTGATTGAAGCGGTAAACCGCGTTTCCCTGGTTATCTTTTTTGACTTGCGGGAGGGTTCGCCCGTTTACTATTTAGTAAGATTCGTGGCTTACAGCTTTATTGTGATTGCGATATTGGACAAAAACCGACAGAACAAACAAAAAAATAACGAATGACTATAGGAAAGAACTTAAGGTAAAAGAAAAAACACGAACTAAAAAAATGCGGGGCATAACCCCGCATTTTTTATAAACGCACAACCAGCCTCTTAGCGCATTTGTGTAAAGTTTACGGGAACCCACTGGTAAGACTTGCCAGATTTTTTCAAGTGACCAAGCCCTGGAAACTGAATGTGAGACGCCCCCACCAATGCGCCCTGCTGGGCAGCCTCTGTAAAAACTTTTTCACGCATTTTTGCAGCTTCTTTTTGGTCGGTATCAAATGCAATAGTTACTTCTGGATTATCCAGTTGCACAGCGGCTACGTGAATCAAGTCGCCAATCAATAATAATTTTTGACCTTCACTTTCCACCACATAAACGGTATGGCCCTCGGTATGTCCATAAGTTGAATAGGATTTCACACCGGGCACCAACTCGGAACTACCTTTAAACAAATCAACTTTCTTGGCTGCAAGATAAGGATTCAAAGAATCCATTGCGCCTTGGTACATTCCTTTTTTATCTGCTGGCGCTTTTTCCATATTGGCCGCGCTTAACCAATAAACTGATTCGCGTTGATCGGCGTGAACGGTAGCTTTAGGAAAATTTATGGCACCCTTGGTTGCCAAACCGCCAACGTGATCGCCATGCATATGCGTAATAAAAATATCGTCAATTTGCTCTGGTTGATAACCGGATGCTTTCAGGTTTGCGATAAGTTTGCCCAAGGTAGGACCAAACAAACCGCCAGCGCCCGTATCAATCAATACCAACTTGCTACCGGTATTAATCAGGTAGGCATTCACAGAGGTTTCCACGGGTGTTTTAAGGAAGGCTTTTGCCAAAGCTTCTGTCGTTTTTGCTTCGGGCTCCACCAATAACTTTTCCATGGGCAAATCAACGGTGCCATCGCTAAGCGCGGTGACTTCATATGTGCCCAGCATAAGGCGGAAATAACCCGGTGCCGGGGTTTTGGCCAAGGGCGCTGCCGCCATTGCAGCCGTGCTACCTAAGGTCATCAAAGCGGCAGAAGATAATAGCGATGCAGCGAGCGCCAGGTTTTTAAATTTGCTGATAAACATAGACTTTCCTTTGGCTTGCTAGCCACTTGTGGGTTTAGAAATGTGTGTTGCGAGATAAATATAGTAAAAGCTGTCGACGGGAAAATTGTATTTCGTTGCCATAAACAGCACAATAAACAAAAATGCAAACCATCTTTGCGAATTATGCAATACAGGATTTATCAATGCTCGACGCTATTCGTGTTTTCCTTGCCGTAGTTAATACCCGCAGCCTTTCCAAAGTCGCCAAAGACGAAGGCATAGCCGTTTCATCGGTATCGCGAAAAATAGATGCCCTGGAAACTGAACTGGGTTTTAAATTATTTCACCGCACATCCCGGTTGGTCATGCTTACAGATTCTGGCGAACAATTTTTACCACGCGCAAAAAATATTCTGTTGGAACTGGAAGAAGCCAAAAATGCCATGTCGGCGTTAAGTGCAGACCCAAAAGGTTTGCTTACGGTTACTGCACCCGCTTCGTTTGGCAGGCTCTATGTTGCGCCTGCTGTAACGACATTTTTAAAACGTTATCCGCTAATGGAAATTGAATTAAATATTAGCGACGAAATTATTGATTTATCTGCACACCGAATTGATGTAGCCGTTCGCATTGGCACGCTACCCGATAGCGATTTGGTGGCGACGCGCCTCGCGCCATTCAAACGACTGGTTTGCGCAAGCCCCGATTATATTGCGCGCCATGGCCGCCCTCAAACGCCAGAGGATTTGCTGCAACACAACTGTCTCTCTGCCGCAACAAATCGCACTGTCGCTGGCCTGTGGTGCTTCCCCAATGTTAACAAAGGTGCACCTCTGGCGGTGCATGGAAATTTCCGCTCCAACGATACTCACTCGCTGTTGCTCGCGGCGGTAAACGGCATTGGCGTAGTTCATCTTGCAGATTGGCTGCTAAGCGATATGATCGTTTCAGGACAATTAATTTCGCTTTTTCCAGAAACCGCAACCGAATTCTCCAAAAACAACGCAGCAAAAAGCTCAGCTAAAATTGAACCCGGAATTTACGCTGTGCGTATGCCCGGGCGCTCACACGCCGCTAAAGCACAATTATTTATTGATCATTTGCGTAGCGAATTTGGTGAGCCCGCGTTTTGGGAAAAAGCCATAAGCGCAATTTCAACCTAAAAAATTATTTTAGGAGTGCATTACATTTTTGCTTTGATTCCTTTGCGGTCCGCTAACAGCAATCACTTTTATAAGATTGGCGGCATCCACCGGTTTTACGAAATAATGATGAAAACCCGCTGCCAATGATTTTTTTTTATTAGTCTCCTGGCTATAACCTGTAACAGCAATATAAGTTGCACTTGCTGTTTCGGGCATGGCACGCAATTGGGCGGTTAGCTCGTTGCCATCCATATCAGGTAACCCTATATCCAGAATACAAATGTGTGGGCAAACTGAGCGCGCGCGTTTAATAGCATCAAACGCCGTGTATTCGATAAACACATCATGTCCTGCTGCTTCTAAAAAAACTGCCAGAGAATCAGCAGCATCTTTATTGTCATCCACTATCATCAAACGCAATGGTTGAAATAACGCAGGTGAATATTCATTTTTTTGTTGCGGCATAAAATCTTCGGGAAAATTAGCTTCGGAGAAACGCGGCAAGCTAACCGAAAAAACACTGCCCTCGCCTAAACCCTTGCTCAATACCTTCACACTTCCGCCATGAGACACTACTAAATTTTTAACTAACGCCAAACCCAATCCCAAGCCGCCTTGAGAACGGTCAGATGTACGTTTGGCCTGCGCAAATAAATCGAATACCTGGGGAACCATTTCCGGCGAAATACCAATTCCATCGTCAGCAAATTCCAACACCACTTCGTTAGGCGATAAAAGAAATTGTACAGAAATATGGCCGTGCTCCTGCGTATATTTAGAGGCGTTGTTTAATAGGTTGGCGAAGACTTGTATCAACCGATTAACGTCACCCAATACGGTCACTGGCTCATCGGGTAAATCAACAGATAATTTTTGTTGTTTGAGATTAATTTGCGGACTAACTTGTTCAACCGCATGAGATACCAACACGGCTAGATCCAAAGGCTCTTTTTGTAACCGGATAAGCCCTCTTGTCACCCGCGCAACGTCTAATAAATCATCAATTAAGTTGGTGAGGTGCACAACCTGACGGTCAATCATTCCAACAGTATTTTTTACGCGATCCGGATCAGCAGCCACAAATTTTAAAATTTGCGCCGCAGAACTTATGGGTGCGAGTGGGTTGCGAAGCTCGTGGGCAAGCATGGCTAAAAACTCATCCTTGCGTTGGTCTGAGAGCCTGATTTCATATTGGCGCAAACGCGCACGCAATGCAGAACGCGCAGCACTCACCAAGGTAGGTGCACGTACCGGTCGCTCCAATAAGGTGAGGTTACCAAAACGTTCGTAAGCTCCTTGTAACCAAACCGGGCTGCCGCCACTTTTGGTTAATACCAACACAGGTAGGTCAGACCAGGTGCCTTGGGATGCAAGAAAACTTGAGAAAGAAACTGCAGCTTCCGGCGTTAAGACTTCCTCTACAGTAAGAATTAACCCGGCTCCTTTTTTTAATTCGGCCGTCAACTCCAACCAATTCTTGCAAATGCAACACGCAAGTTCAGCGCCTCTCAAAACTTGGCTAGCCAGCTCACCATCTCTACCCATTGGCGCACAGATTAAAACCCGACGCTCTTCCAACTCAATCATGTGCCATGCGATCCTTACTGTGAGATGGATCTGCCAATTTTGGAACACCCGTGAGTATGCCGTGGAATTCTCGCAATACAGGACCAATTTGAATTCCATTACTTCCAATTTCCATGCGACGAATAGTTCGCTCATGCGAACTACCACGTTTTTTAACGACGGAAATAGCCTGCTGTACTTCACCAAATGCTTCGTAGTAGCGAAGCAAAATTACGTTGTCTGCTAAATAACTTGCGTCTATGCCCGACGACATACCGCCCAACATTCCTTGCTGCACCCCAACAAGTAAAGTAATAACACTTCGTTGACCCAAATAGGTTAGTAACTCATGCATGTGAGTACCCAGCAATTTTTCACTCGGCATGGCCTGTAAGAAACCGTTCAAACTATCGATCACTATAACTTTGGCCCCTGCATCTGCAGCGCGGCAGACACAGGCCATAAATTCGCCAGGTGTTAATTGGGCGGGATCGATTTGATGAAGGGACAGCTTTCCGCTCGTCATGCCTGATCGCAACCCGATATCCAGGTTATCCGCCCTGTTCAACATATTGGAAATGGATTCTTCAAAAATAAACATCGCTGCTTTCTTATCCTGATTTAAGCAAGACAAGACAAACTGAGACGCTAAGGTAGATTTGCCAGTACCTGGTGGCCCAATAATGAGGGTACTACTACCCTCTTCAAGCCCACCACCTAATAAGCTATCCAGCTCTTCGATTCCGCTGGCAAATTGGTTCTGCAAAAAAAATTCACGGGATTCAGCCGCTACCAAACGTGGGAAGATCGCGAGCCCACCGTACTGAATTTTGTAATCATGTAGGCCTTCACGAAAAGCAACGCCACGATATTTAATAACTTCAAGTCTACGCCTGATTCCACCGTAGTCAGTCGTCATGCGTTTTAACGAAATAACACCGTGAGCAATACTACGCACTTGCAAGTCACCATCGCTGGACGTGCGATCATCTAAAAATAAGGTAGTGCACGACCGGCTGGTAATAAATTGTTTGAAAGCCAATACTTGTCGACGATAAATGAGTGGATTAGATGCTAACAACCGTAATTCAGATAATGAATCCAATACGAGCCGGGTTGGTTTTATCTCATCAACCATATCAAGAATAGCTTTTGTAGTAGTTCCCATTTCAACATCACTGGGGTGAAAAATGCTGTACTGCTCGTCAGGATCAAGCACCCTTTCTGAAGGTAAAACTTCATGAATATGAATACCCTCAAGGGACCAACCGTGAGCCATTGCAATTGAACGTAACTCCACTGCGGTTTCAGACAAAGTGATGTATAACAGCGATTCGCCTTGCTTAACTCCAGCTAATAAAAATTGTAATGCCAAAGTTGTTTTACCGGAGCCCGGCGAGCCTTCAATTAAGTAAAGTCGATCGCGGGTAAATCCACCGCGCAATATTTCATCGAGCGAGGTAATGCCGCTCCTTAAAAATGCATTGGTCAAATGTTCCTGTGTAGTCAAATTAATATCCCTCGATCTGGGCCCACAATCGCAATTTCGCGATCCAGAGCTTTTTGCCTGATTTTTGCAGAGTTGTTAACAATGATGAGTGAATGAAATAAAATTTTGGACGACAGCCCATGGTGGCACATGAAACTTTGCCGCTTCTGTTCGCTATCTCACATTGAATTTTTTATATAGCTTTGCCGCACCGGTGCCTCCGGCGGGCTTTTTACGTGTATTAAAGTTCTAAACCAATAGACTTTAATTTGCTTGCATGCATAGGTTTGGAAAAGTACTCGTCAAAGCCTGCACTGCGAAAAACCTCAGGGTCTGCAGGCTGACCATAACCGGTAACAGCCACTAAAACAAAATTGGGAACACCCGTTAATGCTCGCAACTTGCGGGCAACTTCATAACCATTGATATCGGGTAACCCAATATCTAACAAAATAATATCTGGTTTAATTTCCGGTACTTTTTCCACAGCCTCTGCACCTGTATAGAGCGTGTGTACCTCATGCCCGGCTAGTGCTAGCCATTGCGAAAGGGAATCAGCTACGTCATGGTTGTCATCGACAATGAGAACACGTTTTATCGCTTTGGTATTCGTCACGGGTTGCGTAGATTGCATATTTATTCCTTTGGAGCGACTGGTAGCGCTCCTATAAAGTGTTTGCATCTTGGATGCTAGTTCTGCACAAGCTCTAGAATTCCTTTTATTAAAAACGCTATGCGGACTTATTTAGTTTTTCAATAACTTCCTGGATACGATAAGGTTTTGACACAAATTGAAAATCGTTAAAATGTGGATTTTTTGCTAAAAGCGCTGGTTCTGCATAACCGGAAGCCAACACCACTTTAATAGATGGATTTAAGAGCTTGGCTTGCTGTGCCAATTCCATTCCATTCATTTCTGGCATAACTAGATCACTAAATAGCACTTGAATATCCGGTGTATCTTGTAAAATTTGCAAGGCGGTTTCACCGTCATTGGCAGCCAGAACTTCAAAACCCAACGATTGAAACAGCCCTACTGCCATATCTAAAACATCAACTTGATCATCTACCACAAGAACTTTTTTGAACTTGAATGATTTGCTATCCACGCTCTCAGGTTTTTCCGCAAGCGCTGGTAAATACATAGCAATTGTTGTACCCGAGCCAACGACCGATTCAATGGTTAAATCGCCTTTGGAAAGATGCACAAAGCCATACACTTGGCTCAGCCCTAAACCTGTGCCTTTTCCTACAGGTTTAGTGGTATAAAAAGGTTCTAGAGCTCGATCAATAACTTCTTGCGTCATTCCCTGCCCTTTATCTGTCGTTGATACTTTGACATAAGTCCCGGCAGGGAGTTGGTTCACCTCATGCTCATGCAAATTTACAGTTTCAGTTGTGATTTGAAGCTTCCCGCTTTTTTCTGTCATCGCATCGCGCGCGTTTATTACTAAATTAAGTAATGCCGATTCAAATTGCGCAGGATCAATAAGCACATCTGGCAAAGAATCTTTTAAACCTAACTCTATATCTTCAACATCCTGATTAGTTCTGCGCAACATAGCTGCAAATGAAACAATAATTTTATTTAAATCCTGACGCTCTGGTTTAACTGTTTGTTGACGAGCAAAGGTTAATAGTTGTTTGGTTAATGCCGAACCGCGATTAACAGAGCGCTCAATACTATCGAGCACCTTAAGTGTATTAGCGCTACTATTCTCCATGCGCAAAATACCTACACCGTTCATCACCACGCCTAACAAATTATTAAAATCGTGCGCAATACCTCCGGTTAGCTTTCCTATCGCCTCCAACTTTTGCGATTGAAATAATGCTTGTTGGGTTTTTTCCAACAAAAGTTCAGCATTTCTACGCTCGGTAGTGTCGCGAGTTACTTTTGCAAAACCAATCAGTTCACCCATGTCATTTCGAATAGGATCTATAACAACATGGGCCCAAAACCTTGAACCATCTTTACGAACGCGCCAACCTTCACTTTCAAAACGCCCTTGGGAGGCCGCTTGACCCAAGGCATACATGGGCAGGCCCTTGGCTCTATCTTCCTCACTATAAAAGCGTGAAAAATGGCTCCCGATAACTTCTTCACTGTCATAGCCTTTAATACGCTTACCACCGAGGTTCCAATTGGTAATTATCCCTTCAGGCGATAACATATAAATCGCGTAGTCAGTTACACCTTGAACAAGCAAACGAAAACGTTCTTCGCTTGCGTGTAATTGTTCTGCCGTTTTTTTGCGATCAGTGATATCACGTGTAATTTTGGCAAAACCTAGCAAATTACCATCGTCATCGCGAATTGCATCTATAACAACACTCGCCCAAAACCGGCTGCCGTCTTTACGTACTCGCCAGCCTTCGTCTTCAAACCTTCCACTGTCCCTGGCGGTTTGCAAGGCTTTTGCAGGAAAGTTAATAGCCTTGTCTTCGGGCGTATAAAATTGCGAAAAATGTTTACCGATGATTTCTTCAGCGGTATAGCCTTTAAAACGTTGCGCTCCAGCATTCCAACTGCAAACAATACCCTCCGGTGAGAGCATATAAATGGCGTAATCAATTACTCCGGCAACTAATAAACGAAAACGCTCTGATTCAGCAAAGTCTGAAATCTCAGAATTTCCGGGGGAAAATGACAACGTCATGCAGACAACTCAACAATGTTAGACAGAAAAATATGGCGCCAACCACAAACCGCCTCCTTGAAATACCTAGCGATTAACTCATCCATGTCGCTTAAATATCAAAAAGTCGTTATCTTGCTCGGCGTAGATTTCGGCGCTAATCGTATAACACACTAGCTTGTTGTCCGCAAACGGAACAGAACAATAAACCTAAATCTATATAATAGCCACACATAAAAGCTTCTAAGCTTATATCTCCTTTACAACTAATAAGTCAGCGCTTATTGACAGATCAATTTTTCTTTCTCCAAAATTTTCATTAGCAATTTTTCTTCAGTCGTCAAATCGTAAGGCTTGATGTCTTTTTCTTTTTTAACATCGGATTTGAAATAGGCCTCCAATTGATTTTGCTCGTAAAGATTAATTATTGCCGGATGAATATAATATTTTTTGCAAACAGTTCTGGTGTTGCCCAAATGAGCAGACACTGCATCCAACATAGCAATAATGTTTTGTTTAATGTGAGAAAGACTTTCGCCTCTCTCCATTTCCTTAAAGGCCTTTATAGCTTGTAAGGTTCCAGCCCAGGTTCGAAAATCTTTTGCAGTAAAATCCTGCTCAACAATTGATTTCAAATAGTTATTGACCATACCTGAATCAATGGATTTGTGATTTCCTTCTTCATCGTAATACTGAAATAGTTCTTTACCGGGAATTTCTCGGCACTGTTTTACAATTTTTGCTAGCCGCCGGTCACTAATACTGATGTTGTGGTCCATGCCTTTTTTCCCTTTAAATACAAATTGCAGCTGGCTACCTGAAATTTTTACGTGTTTGTTTTTGAGCGTAGTTAACCCAAAAGAGCCGTATAGTTTTTCGTAAATATTGTTACCAATGCGAATGCTGGTTTGCTCCATTAAGCAGACAACAGCCGCCAATACTTTTTCAACGGGCATTCCAGGTAAAGCTAAATCTTGCTGCAATTTTTGCCTAATCACAGGAATTGCTTTGCCAAATTCATATAAACGGTAAAACTTGGTGTGATTTCGCAAGCTATTCCAGAGCGCATGATACTTGTACTGTTTGCGCTTTTTTACATCAAGTCCTGTTGCCTGTAGGTGACCATTGTCTAATGAACAAATCCACACTTGGGTCCAGGCCGGTGGAATAACTAATTTTTTAATTCGTTCAAGAGTAACTTCATCAACGACTCGTTTATTGTCCAGAAAATACTGAAAATTATTTTTTACTTTTTTACGGCTTATTCCCGGTTGACTGTCCTGAACATAAACCAGCTTAACGGCTTTCGCCGCTTTTTCCGCATCATTTAAAATAGTGTGGATTTTTTTGGCAGGAATATGAATGTCTTCTGTGAGGCTCAGCATCGCCTATCCTTTTAACAAAAATTGCTGAATATCCTTAGGTTGATCTCCGAATTTCTGCGCCCCAATAAAAAAAGCCAAAAGCCCAAACTAACCTGGACTTTTGGCAACTAGGGGTTCGCTAATAATCTTGCTCGAAACTATAAACGCGAGTTTCATAAAAAGTGTGTACTTCATTAATCCAGTTTTTTTCAGCCATATTCGGCCAGCAGTCTTTATCGAAGCCGGGGGCAGACTCCAAACGTTCTTTACATTCGTTAAGGATGAGCGTTTGGTTATTGGAATCTAATGTTAAGGCTTTCCAGGGCACCGCAAATAATTTTTCGCCTAGGCCCAAAATTCCCCCAAAAGATAAGACAACATAAGCTATCTCGCCCGTGGCGCTATTCAGCATAATTTCCTTTACGTCGCCTATGTGTTCATCATCATAGTTATATACATCTTTACCAATCAGGGCATCTGCACCAACCAGGCATCTGCCGTAATTACTGCGATAATTGTTTGTAGCTGTAGCGTGGCTACCGCGATGCATGTAACTCATCTTTGCTCTCCTGCTATATTAAATACCTAAAGTTGAAGCTGTGGGGCTCAGTGTAGTTAGACTGGCGCTTATCGCTCTGTACGTCGGCGCACGCAAGCTGGCGAAGCTTTAGCACAAATAATTCTTAGCTTATAAAACGGAGGGTGCGATTTAGCGGAGTTGATGCTGTAGACGTTGTGCGTTTTGCAGGGCTGATCCAATCGTATTATTGAAATAGACATAAATAAGCTTGCCTTGCGACCGCCACTTTTTTATGAATTCGGCGTACTCATCAACAAATTGATTTGAATAACTGCCTGTATATTGACCACTGGGACCATGAAATCTTAAATAAAGACAGGTAGGATCGAAGTATTCCAACAGCTCAACAGGTGGCGTTGAATTTGGCATATCATGCATCACCAGAGTAGATTTGATTGTGGAGAGGAGATCATAGACTTTGGTAAAGTACCAATCGATATGGCGAAACTCCACTGCCAACTGCCATTGATTATTGGCATTAAGATCTGCGATGCGCCTTAGTAAGGCGGCAACCTCCTCATATGATTCGATACGAATGCTGGCGGGAAATTGCACAAGCAAGCACCCTTTCTTTGTTCCTAGACCTTCAGCTGCATCCATAAAGCGTGTGAGATCATCTAGTGAATAGGCGAGCTTTTTTGCATGAGTTATGCCGCGCCACAATTTCACGCTAAATTTAAAATCATCCGGCACTTCGCTCGCCCATTTTTCAAAGGTTGCGAATTTGGGAATCTTATAGAAAGAGGAATTAACTTCGAGTGAATTAAATAAGGTGGCAAAATAATGCAGGCGTGTTTGTGATTGGAATTCGAGCGGGAATGTAGATTTATTACCGGGTAAAACAATCCCGCTTGTACCAATTTTCACCAAGTGCTGTTGAGTGTGGCTCTGTGATGATTTCATTTCCTTTCGCCAGAGTAAACATAAGTAGATCCCATCTTCTACAAGATTTTTTAGGGTGAATAGGCGCTAGCGAACATAAAGTTAAATGACTATTGTCGTGCAAGCCAAGCTCGCGCTGCTGTTAAAGTGGCAGTTAGTTCGCGCTCTACTGCAGAGAATAAAATATCCAGTTCTTTTATATCTCCACTTTTGATGGCGGATTCAAGTTCTTTGGCCGCAGCTGCGAAACGGTTTGCACCTAAAGTGCCTATAGAACCCCGCATGGTGTGTAATGAGCGGGCCACTTCTTCCAGATTATGTTGCTGCCTGGCCTGCTGAACTTTTTTCATGGAATGACTGGTGTTTTCTACCAATGAGCGAATCAAGCCGATAGTTTTTTCCCTATGTGCAGGATTATTCGCCACCATTGATAATAGTTGGGTTACATCAAAAATATCTTTAGTGTCGTCTTCGGGAAAAGATTCAACACTTGTAGCCGACGCACGTACCAACCCGGAACTCTCTGGAAGAAAACGATTTATGGTAGCTAGCATTTGCTCTACATCAATGGGCTTTGCAATCAAGTCATTCATGCCAGATGAAATGCATTGCTCACGCTCAAATTCTGTAACGCCAGCAGTCATGGCTAAAACGGGCAAAGTCAATTTCAATTGATCACGCAGCAAACGCGTTGCAGTAAATCCATCCATAATTGGCATTTGAACATCCATTAAAATCAAATCATAAGCATGTGGAGACTTACGCAGCAAATTCAACGCCTTCTGCCCGTCATCCGCAATATCAACGCTAGCACCAGCTTGCTCTAGCAAACCTTTGGCGACAATTTGATTAAATGAATTATCTTCCACAATTAATAAACGCGCGTTAATACGCGTGGATTTTGCAAGCTTATCCAAACTCGAAGTGGGACTATCCTTAGAATCTTGCGCCAAGGCTTCACCCAAGGTCTCATACAAACTTGTTGTGGTTACAGGTTTTAAAATATATGCGTCTGGCTGGGTGGATAAATTAGTTTGGATGAGTTTGCCGCGCCCATAGGCATTGACCATTACAATAACAGGCAGAGGTTTTGTTGTGCCCTGCTGAATTGCACTTATATTTTTATCATCATCTGTTAATAACATTTTCCAGTCGATCAAGACTGCATCATAGACATTGCCAGTGCCGTTTAGGTTATTGATAGATTTCAGCGCTTCTGAAGTTGAAGCAACACTATCGACATCGCACCCCAAACTTTTAATTGTTTTACTGATATAGCTGCGACAAGTTTTATTTTCATCGACCACCAGAAGCTTGAGCGATTGCACAGATGGATATGGAGAATTTTCTTTTTCAGTTTGCACTACAAGTTTGAACGGCAAGGTCACCGAAAATTCGCTACCATTACCATAGCTACTGCGCATATCTATGCTGCCGCCCATAAGCTCAACAAAGCGGCGAGAAATTGTTAGCCCTAAGCCAGTACCGCCAAATTTTCGTGTGACTGAAGAATCCGCTTGAGTGAAGGGAGAAAATAAACGCTCTTGCTGCGCCAGAGTCATACCTATGCCGGTATCTTTTACACAAAAGCGAACCTTCGCAACGCCCGCATGTTGTTCCAGGCATTCAACCAAAACAGAAACCTCACCCTGCTCAGTAAATTTAATAGCATTACCAATCAGGTTTACGAGAACTTGTTGCAAGCGATGTGGATCGCCAATCACCACATTTGGAATGCCTGATTCTACACCGATGATCAGTTCTAAATTTTTATCGCCAGCATTCACACTCATAATGGTTGAAAGTGAATGTAATACATCGTTTATTCGAAACTGTGTTGGCGACAGTTCCATGCGCCCTGCTTCGATTTTAGAGAAATCCAGAATGTCATTCAAAATACCCAACAATGATTTGCCCGATGAATGAATCATATCCAGATATTTTTTCTGGTCACTGGAGAGTGTAGTTCCCGCCAATAGCTGCGCCATGCCCAATACGGCATTCAGCGGTGTGCGGATTTCATGACTCATGTTCGCAACAAAATCGCTTTTTGCCTGATTGGCCAGCTCAGCTTGTTTCATCGCTGTGCGCAATTCCATTTCATTTTTTTTGCGTTCGCTGATGTCACGCACAATACCTACAAACAAATGCCGCCCATCAATTTCCAAAGCATTGACGGCTAACTCCAAATGAAACTGTCTACCGCTTTTATGCAGGCCAGGTAATTCCACGCTTTTACGTCCAACAACCGTTGGTTTACCGCCCGATAAAAAACGTTTCATTCCTGCATCGTGTGCGGAGCGCATTTCTTCTGGCATTAGGCTTTTAATGTTGGAGCCAATCGCCTCCTCAGCAGAGTAACCAAAAATAACCGTCGCAGCGTCGTTAAAGGATTCAATAATACCTTCTTCATTAAGCGTAATTATTCCCTCGCCCACATTGTCCATAACAGTTCGAATACGCAGCTCTTTAACCTTTGCATCTCGTTCAGATTGCAATAATTTTGTAGCCAGTGGAATTATTTGTGCGCGTAATAAAAGTGCCCCGGCACCTGCCAGAAAAAATAATATCGGAATACTCCATTTAAATTGTTCACGAATAGGTGAAAGCAATTCTTCCGTATCTTTTTTAACAACGATACCCAACCCTGTTGTTGTTAAAGGACCATAAGCAGCCACTACATTAATATCGCGATAATCCAATCCTTTAAAGGTTCCGTTCTTTCCACGGACCGCAAGACTCATTGGAGTTTCTTTGCCATTAATATTGATACGACTAGTTTCATAAACTTCGTGATGAACTCGATCAGGAAAACAAAGGACTTTATCGCCTTTAGGAATACAGATGCGTGTATCACTGGTTTCACCCAAGCCCTCACTTGGCGTCATGTGATTCAAGGGCTCTTCAACTTCCAACCGCCCTACAATATTGTCTTTGTCTAAAATAGCCATGCTAGCTTTTACGTAAAAGCCCTGGTTCCACAACAATATTGCGGAGACATTGAAACCTAAATCCACGGAAATAGCAGGCTGTTGTGAAAAAGCGCCCAAGCGGACCAATTCACGGTTGGTATTGTCGTAAATAACTATGCCTGTAGTTCCGGTGACCAGAACACTTTGCGCAATTATGGTTAATTCATTGCGAAGCTTTTCGTTATCGGGTTCAGCACCAAGCTCGCGTGTGAGCCGAATGAGGTTGGGACGCCCCGCTGTGCCTATAGCTTTTTCAACAGTTTGGTCCACTTCCACATGGAACAATGTACTTTGGTTTTTTATGGCAAAACTCAAGTTTTCGCCCAAGACTCTTTCAAAAGTTGCCTGTTGTGCTGCAAAACCGGATATGCCCGCAGTAAGTGAAACAATAATCAGCAAGGCTGTACCAACAAAAACTATTTTGTCTCCATCGGTGAAATATTTTTTTGATCTGTACCAATCTGCAAAAAACCAGCTATCCCATAAACCTAATGCCAGGAACACCATGCCCGTAGCCGCGTGCGCTGCCATGCGTGTTGCTTTAAAACCGTAAAGCAAATCTAACTGAAGCAAGTAACCGACTAAACCCGCAAGGCCGATAAATAAAATAGTAAATGTGGCTAGTTGAATAATTAAACCAGTGACACGCTTGCAGACATCGCGCGATAAAACCAGAACAATACCAGCCAGCAAAAAACCAATGGTTGTGTTCAATGCCATGCGGCCAGGATTGGGATTGTTATCTTTTAACCAGGAATGAAATTTTGGAAAATCGATTCCCACATTAATCGCGAAGATATTTTCAATAAAACTTAAGGAGGAAATTAAGATTAACAACCAACCAATTGCAACGCGCAACCGCATACCATTGGGATAACGGCGTGTTGGAGTTAATAAGGCAAGTCCCGAGATAGTGAAACAGATCGCCGTATTCAAAACCATACCAACGAATTCTGGTTTCATTTGAATATAGCTGGGTTGATGGGTGAGCCAACCGAGAATAACGACTGAACCAAGACACAGGATTAAAAGACCTGTCCAAGCTTGCGCGGAGATAATTCGTTTCATTTAAGACCTGGAAGGCTCGTTGCCACTTGGCAAATTCAAACCTGGTTGTTATTAGGCGCTGCTACATAGGCTGAGCCAAAAGTTAGTGCTGCGCAATAACAACACCTATCCAGTCAGGATAGGCCTAAATCCATGTCTTCGCCATTTTGATGGCGTAAAAAATAACATATTGTTACGGTGATTACTTAACAGGCAACCACCGCAACATATTTCTCCAGCGACTGGAGATTTTACTGATGCATCTCCTTCAAATCTTTGGCTGACATTAAGGACTCATAATATTCCTTGCCGTGCAAGTCTTGTTCAACCTTATAAGTGCGCTTGCCTTCAAGTTTACGTAGTAAAACATAGAACATTGGGGTAAAAAATAACCCGAAGAAAGTTACACCGAGCATGCCGGAAAATACCGCTATACCCATAACGCTACGCATTTCTGAACCTGCGCCTGTTGAAAACACCATAGGTAATACACCCATAATAAAAGCAAAGGATGTCATTAAGATTGGACGTAAACGCATACGGCTTGCAGTGATCGCAGCTTGATAGGTTGCCATGCCGCGCAACTCTAATTCGCGTGCGAACTCCACAATCAAAATCGCATTTTTACTGGCCAGACCGGCGAGTACAAACAAGCTTACCTGCGTGAAAATATTGTTATCCCCTTTAGTAATCCACACCCCAAAAAGCGCAGACAATATTGATAAAGGAACAATGGTAACCACCACCAGCGGCAAAGCCAAACTTTCATACTGTGCCGCAAGCACAAGGAACACCAACAACAAACACAGCGGCAAAATATAAATGGCAGTGTTGCCGGCCAACACTTCTTGATAAGTTAAATCAGTCCACTCAAATACAATTCCGCTTGGCAAGGTTTCATTTAAGATTTCGGTAATAGCATCTTGCGCCTGGCCGCTTGAATAACCAGGTGCAGCATTACCGTTTAAATCTGCCGCGAGGTATCCGTTATAGTGCGCCGCACTCTCAGGACCGTAGCTTTCTTTCATACTCAGAACTGCACCTAACGGCACCATATCGCCTTGGTTATTGCGCACCTTTAGATTCAATGCGTTGGCGGGTGTGCTGCGATAACTTGCATCTGCCTGCGCAATAACTTTGTAGGTGCGGCCAAATTGATTGAAATCATTCACGTATAGCGAGCCCAAATAGATTTGCATGGTGTCAAAAATTTCTTTTACATTTAGTCCCAGTTGTTTGGCTTTTGTACGGTCAACATCTGCATACAATTGCGGCACATTAATTTTGTAATTTGAAAACACGCTAGCAAGCTCGGGACGTTTCGCAGCTTTTTCTTGCACTTGCTTTAAAACATCAGCGAGTGCTTCATAACCTAAACCAGCACGATCTTCAATTTGCAATTTAAATCCACCGGTTGTACCCAAACCACGTACTGGCGGTGGTGGGAAGACTGCAATAAAAGCCTCCTCAACGCCGGCAAATTTCATCTGCAGTTTTTGCGAAATGGCGGCCGCTGACAGCTCTTTGCCTTTACGCTCCTCAAAAGGTTTTAAGGTTAAAAACACAATTCCCGCGCTTGAACTATTAGTAAAACCGTTAATGCTCAAACCAGGAAATTGCACCGCGCTTTCTACCCCGGCTTCTGCTAAACCAATAGTACCCATTTCGCGAATGACTTTTTGTGTTCGTTCCAAAGTTGCACCATCGGGCAATTGCGCGAAGGCAATTAGATATTGTTTATCCTGCGCAGGCACAAAACCCTTGGGAATAATATTAAAACCAATGGCTGCTATTGCGAGCAAACCTGCATATACACCTACCGCTAGCGTTTTACGCCCTAATATTTGCCCAACTTTTGTAGAGTAATTTCCTGATGCACGTGCAAAAGTGCGATTAAACCAAGCGAAGAAGCGACCAAATATTTTATCCATACCGCGCGTTAAACGATCTTTTGGATCATCGCGACCCTTCAATAAAAGCGCAGCCAACGCAGGGCTCAAGGTCAAAGAATTTATCGCTGAAATAACGGTAGAAATAGCAATAGTCAATGCAAACTGCTTGTAAAATTGACCAGTCAACCCGCTCACAAAAGCTATAGGAACAAAAACCGCAATCAGTGTTAAAGAAATGGCAATAATGGGTCCACTTACTTCTTGCATGGCCTTGTAAGTTGCAGCAACAGGGGATAGGCCTTCGTGAATATTTCGCTCAACGTTTTCCACCACTACGATTGCGTCGTCCACCACTATTCCAATCGACAATACCAAACCGAACAGCGACAAGGTATTAATTGAAAAGCCGAAGGCCCACATCAAAGAAAAGGTACCAATAATAGAAACTGGTACTGCCAACAAAGGAATGATAGAAGCGCGCCAGGTTTGCAAAAATAAAATCACTACCACTACAACCAAGGCCAAAGCTTCAAGCAAGGTTTTGATTACCGCTTTAATCGAACTTTTTACAAAGATGGTAGGATCATATACAACGTGATAATCAACACCTACGGGAAAACGTTTTTTTAATTCCGCCATAGTTGCGCGCACGCCATCTGAAATTTCAATAGCGTTGGCGCCGGGTGATTGGAAAATAGGAATAGCGACGGCATTTTGATTGTCGAGCATGGAATTCAAACTAAACTCCGAGGCTCCCATTTCAATGCGCGCAACATCTTTTAAACGCGTAATTTCACCTGTACTGCCTGCACGGATAATTATTTCGCCAAATTCTTCGGGGTTATCCAAACGGCCTTTTGCGTTTACAGGTAATTGCACATCTACAATATCAGGCACAGGTGCACCACCGATGATACCGGCTGCCACCTGAACATTTTGCTCGCGGATTGCATTGACAACTTCACTGGCACTGAGATTTTTTTCTGCAATTTTTTCCGGATTCAACCAAATGCGCATAGCGTAATCACCGGAGCCAAACAAACGCACTACACCCACTCCAGACACTTTTGCGAGTTCGTCTTTCACATTCATGAGAGCGTAGTTGCGCAAATATAATTCATCGTAGCTTTTATCCGGTGATATCAAGTGCACCACCATGGTTAAATCTGGTGAACTTTTTACTACAGTCACGCCCGCCTGACGTGTTACTTCAGGCAACTTCGCCAGAGCTTGCGACACCCGGTTTTGCACCATTTGTTGTGCTAAATCCGCATTGGTACCAATTTTAAATGTGACGGTTAAGGTTAAGCGACCATCCGTGGTTGCTTGCGAAAACATGTACAACATATTTTCAGTGCCGCTCAATTGCTCTTCCAAAGGGGTTGCAAGAGTTTCGGCAATTACTTTCGGATTCGCCCCGGGATAAGACGCATTAACCACTACAGACGGCGGCGACACCTCGGGATATTCGGAAATAGGTAGTTGAAACATGGAGAGAAAACCGCCGATAAAAATCAGCAGCGATATGACTCCGGCGAAGATAGGACGATCCACAAAAAATTTGGATATATTCATGATTTGCCTTCCTATAGATGGCGTTATAAAGAGACGGCTTTACAAAGACGTTTCAAAAAAAAGAGGTAACAATCCCGCGCTGAGTAAAAACAACCAGCAACTAAAGATAATGTTTAGGTTTTAGCAATTAAGGATTTAACGCAACTTGCGCAGCGGGTTTTTCCACGCTCGGATTTACAACAGTATTCGGGCGCACGTGGGACAAACCATTAACGATAACTTTATCGCCGGCATTAATTCCATTAAGAACAATACGCTGCCCCTGATAATGATCGCCCAAAGTAATTTCGTGGTAAGTCGCTAGATTTTTTTCGTCGACAACCAACACGAATTTTTTGCTTTGGTTAGTGCCTATTGCACGTTCTGGCACCAAGAGTGTTGTTAATTTTTCAGCTGAACCTAAACGCACATTAGCAAACATTCCCGCGGTTAGAGCACCATCATTGTTGTCAAACACAGCACGCGCACGAATGGTACCGCTAGTGGTATCTAAGCGATTATCAAATGCGGTGATGTAACCCTGATAAGTAACATTTGCAGCACTGGCAAGTGTTAGCTCAACTGGCATTTTTTCTGCACTTTTGGTGTTGCGCACAAATTGGATGTAGGTCGCTTCGTCTACATTAAATTCTGCGTAAAGTTTATCGCTCGCTATAATTTGCGCGAGCTGTGGTGCATTGGGGCCAGCTTCAACCACATTGCCTACCGTTAATTCTGCGCGGCTAATACGCCCTGAAATAGGAGCGCTTATATGTGCATACTCTAAATTTAACTTGGCCTGATTTAACGCAGCATCAGCCTCGTTTACTGCAGCTTGTGCAACTTGATCATTGCTCACCGCAGAATCATAAATACTTTGTGAAACCAGCTTGGCCGTAATTAATTGTTGCGCTCGATTCAATTCATCGCGCGCTAATTTTGCGCGTGATTGTGCGGTCGCCAATTGCGCCTGGGCACGTTGTACCGATGCTTGATGTGGACGAGGATCAATGACAAAGAGTTGATGCCCTTTCTTAACCTGTTCGCCATCTTTAAAAAGGACTTGCTGGATAGTACCGCTCACCAAGGGTTTAATAGCAGCGCTTTCTACGGGTGACAGACGCCCTGAAAAGTTTGCCCAAGTACGAATTTGTTGCGGTTGAACCACAACAACATCCACCGTTGGCGCAGGTGGCGCGGCTGCCGGTGCTGCCGCGTTGGCACCAATAACATAATAAAAACCGGCAATACCGCTGAGTATGGCCGCGATGGAAATTTGGTAGGTTTTGCGGGAAAAGCTGCGGGAATATGCGGAACTCATAGCGATCTCCTAATGCCAGGGGTAAACGAAAAGCTACTTGTGCATCCTTAACAAACGTGGGGATAAAAATCGGAAGCAAAGCGTCATTGCAAGAACTATACATACCGGTTGGTATGTAGGTCAATTGGATTTTTGCTGCCCAAGCGAGAAGACTCGTTAAGACAATTACTTTAAAACAGCCAAATGCTTGTAAATACAAGGCATTAACGGAAATCTAAGGTTTTAAAGTCCTGACAAAAGTAATCAGCTGGTCGGTATGTTTTTATAATCTTTGATTGAAAAACATACCAAACGGTATCTATAATGATGATATCAACCCTACCAAAGAGATTTTCATGTCTGATACCCGCTCGTTACTCCTGCAAACTGCGCTCGATTTAATTTGGCAAAGCAATTATGCCTCTGTGGGCGTGAACGAAATTTGCAAACAAGCGGGCGTGACCAAAGGCAGCTTCTATCACCACTTTGAATCCAAAGCGGAGCTGTTTTGTGAGGCAACCAATTACCATTGGGAGCACATCCGCCATGATTTGGATGCTCTTCTATCACCAGTAAATAGTCCCTTAGAGCAATTGGAAAATTGGATTCAATTTATTTTTATCAACAAGATTGGTGAAGATGAGATGAATATTCCAGGCTGTGCTTTTTTTAGCGCTGGAATGCAAAGCGGTTGTTGTGAAAACAAGATGATTCAATCTCTGCAACTTATGTCAGAGCGCGGTGCAAAATACAATACTGCATTGATACGCACGCTCCAGAATGGAAATTTTTTAGAAGATAATGTGAATCCCGAACAAGCAGCGCGCCTGATGCAACAGTATGTGCAAGGCGCGATTATGCATGCGCGTGTACAACAAAATATTGTGAATCTTAAACGTGATTTACCCGAAGGGATTTATCGAATTATTGGTTTAAAACCGGAATTTTGGTTTAGTGTAAAAGCAACCTGGGTGGGCGAGAAAATAAAAGGTGAGAAAAAATAAACGTGAGAAAAATAATAAGTGCGTAAAAATACAAAAAATTATTAGCGTAACTGGCTATCTTTACTACCACGCCGATTGATTCCCGTGGAAAATACATCTTCTTTATCGCGCTCTTCCTGACATTTTACGCACAGGTGAACTCCAGGCACTGCTTTCTGGCGCGCTAGCGGAATTTTTTCACCGCACTCCTCACAATGGCTTAAACTTTTGCCGCTGGGCAATCTGCTCCGGGCTAAATTAACCGCATCATCCAAGCTTGCATCTATTTGATCTTGCACTGCGCCATCGCGCGACCATCCACCAGCCATAAGCTACCTCACTTCAAATTACAGTTTCAGGTTGTTACGGCTTAGGCTATTCAGGGAAGAAAAAGTTCGAGGGAAATAATATAGATATGGCGCCAAAAAATAGATTTATAGTCTATTTTTTAGCGCCATAACAGCTTGCTAATAATCCCTATTAGCGATTCTCTTTAGCGTTACCAATTCCTTTTTGCACAGAGCCTTCAATTTGTTTGCCTATGCCTTTAGCTTGTTGCTTTTCGCTGCCAACAGCCTCGCCAACTTTTTGTTGAACCTTACCAGCTGTTTTCTTGATTGATCCTTTTACTTGGTCTTTGTTCATGATATTCACCTTATAAAATTGAGTGATTAAACAAACAAGCTGAAAAGAAAAAAGCCCTCACTGCCTTGCAAAAGAAAAATATTACCTGCACAACATCAAACTTTAAAAATCCTTTTCGCACGACCTTTTGCTTTTCACAGCGTCAATATCCCACAGTATCTGGCGCAAGTATGTGCGTTAGCTAACAAGCGAAACAATTGTAAAAGTTCCATAAACACAATAAAAAAGCCGCCCTAAAGGCGGCTTTAAATAACAGCAATATTAAAATCTATTTTTTCAATAAGACTACAGCACCACCGGAAGGCGCTAAAGTCAGCGTTAAACTATCTGCATTGGATTGTGTAGTTTCGGTTTTATTTAGCGAAGAAATGGTTTTTCCATCTTGCCAAATTTGCGCTTTGTATTTTCCTTTATCCAAAAAGTTAAGCGGGATATTTAAGGCGCGCCCTTCTTCATTTGTCATTGCGCCTATGTACCAATCCTTACCTTTGCGACGCGCACTCACAATGTACTGGCCAATATCGCCTTGCAAAATACGAGTTTCATCCCACGTGGTCGGAACATCTTTAATAAATTCCAAACCATCTGCCCAATCACTTTTTGGTTTTGGCCAGGCACCTTCGGTTTTTGAATAATTAATTGGAGAATCTGCCAGCATTTGCAATGGGCTGTCATAGACGACATACATCGCCAACGCTTGGCCTCGTGTAGTTTTTACGTAGGGCAATGTGTTGCGGCGCAACTTGGGGAATTCCTCTGGTGTTGCGTGGAGGAAGCCGCCTGGCGTGTAATCAATTGGACCAAGAATCATACGCGTAAATGGCAAGGTCACATTGTGGGTTGCCGTTACACGACTACTCCACTTGTTGTATTCCGCACCCAATACACCTTCTTGCGTTAAATAGTGAGGATAAGTTCTCACCAAACCATTCGGTGGATAAGCGCCGTGCAAATCAACCATGATGTGGTGCTTTGCAGTCATTGTCAGGAGTTTATGAAAGTAATCGACCATCTCTTGGTCTGAGCGATCCATAAAATCGACTTTGATTCCTTTGATGCCCCATTTTTCATAAGCTTCCAGTGCTTCAGCCATTTGCCAATCCAATTGCTTCCACTGCAACCAAACCCACACACCAACGTTTTTACTTTTTGCATAACTGAGAATTGCTGGCATATCCATCGCAGGTACAGGCGTAAGCAAATCAGAACCGGGCTTACTCGTGATGGTTGAACCCTTGTGCCAACCTTCATCAATCAATATGTATTGCAAACCGAGGGTGGCTGCAAAATCGATATAGGCTTTGTAGGTATCTGTATTCATGCCGGGTTTGCTGGCGGTTGCGCCTTTCCCGAAAACAACTTGATTGTCGTTCCACCAATCCCAGGCTGTTTTGCCGGGCTTGATCCAACTGGTGTCTTTAATTTGTGTTGGTTCACCCAAGGCGGCGATCAAAGAAGATTCCGCCAACTTACCTGGATTATCACCCAACATAACCACACGCCACGGAGTGTTGAATCCTTTGGCAGACATTTTCGCTCTCACCGAAGCATAGTTTGAGCCGTCGGGAAGATTATCAACGCTATACGTCAGGCGTGTTTCCACACCATTTGCGCCGCCGCCCGTACCTGTAAACCATGAACCTGGGTAATCGCGCACATCAGACTCGGCCAAAGCAAAAGTCGTTTGGCCAACACCGGTTTTACACACGAGCGGGTTATCGTAAAGATTATGCTGGCGAATCATGGATGACTTAACCGGATCAAACTCACCTTCATGACTGTGTACAAACTTGCCCTGATTGAAGCCGAAACAGTTGTAATCATTTGCGAAAATAAATTGCGTTAATTCATTTTGGATGGTGAATTGATCAAGCCCAGATTGATTAGGTAATTGGTAGCGTATCGCCACACCCTCGTCGTAGGCACGCACGATTAAGTTTAAATTGAGTTTACGTTCATCTTTTGCTGCAAATTTCAGCGTGTAAGTGTTGTAGTGATCGGCTACGGTTTTGGTTCTACCGAGCAAATTAAAACTCTCATTTACGCTGGAGTTTTCTTTGCTCAGGAACTGCATTTCATTATTTCCCAAGGGCTTATTATTAATAATCAAACCCAGGGAAGACTCGCTAATAATCTGTTTACCATCAAGGCTCAGGGTATAGCTCAACCCACCGCCATTGTTAGTTATATCGACCTGCACCCGCGAATTAGGGGACTTCAGGGCATAGGTATCTGCCTGAGAGGCAGCCGCCAACATCATGATACTGGCCGACAGTAGTTGGAATTTCTTCATTATTTTTTCCTTGGTTGTATGTGTTTGGAGCAGAGTTGACATTAATTCAGAGGTATCCGACACCTCATCGCTAAATCCTATTTTTTACCAATCATCAAACAATTACGATAAATATTACATATTTAAACACATGGACTCTCAAAAAAGCCAAAAAAAATCCCCGCAGGCGCAAACCGGCGGGGATTCATTTCAAGTCTTAAAGCAATTATTTAGGGCAAGCTACACCTTTACCCGCACCTTTCACCACACGAACCTTGGCAAAAGTTACATCCAAAGTGCCCTTGGTAATCAGGGAGAATGGTTGCAATACTTGCGTCCAGAACTCGCTTGGTGGTTGTGCCACACCAAAGTTCGCGCCTGAGTTGGGGTAGCAGCTCAGCGGAACAGTCAGCGTTTGCCAGCCTTTGCCGGTAGCACCTTTAAAGTTCTCGGTCAGGTCAATATCAGAGGCACAGTAAGAACCACAACCCAAACGCAGGAAGGTTGTTGCGCTTGGCGCTGCGTCAACTTTGATATCAAATACCAGTGCAGAATCTGTCTTCACATAATTGATAAAGTCTTGACGGTTACCTACCGACAAAGCTACCTGACCATTACCAGCACCGTTCCATTGCACACGACGCGCATCTTCTTGCACTTCGCGGTCAACGGCTTGAATGGTTAATGATGATGCTTTAACAGTGTTGCTGTTCATTGGCACAACATCATTTTGGAAACCAATAATTTCTAACTGCCAGGGATCAATTGGACGACGGTTGAAAATTTCCATCTCAGCTAAAGCTTCGGCTGCTTTTGGTCCTTCTTCAGAGAGATCATCACCCAAAGTATTTTTATCGGCGTAACTCATGCCGTAACCGTAAGCGAAAAGTGGATCGTAATTTTTATCGCCGCGATTCAACGGAGTTTGGTCGGGCAGTTTTGGCCAGGAGAAACTCAAACGACCTTTCATATCGTAATTAATTGAGCCATCTGCTTTCTTAAAGATTACATCCGCAATACCTGCACCTTCAGTACCTGGCTGCCAAATAGAAACAAAAGCATCAGACGCATTAATTTCACGGTTCACCCAAAGTGGGCGGCCAGTGATAAACAAAGACACCACCGGAATACCCTGGCTACGCAATTTTTTCAGCAGATCCCAATCAGCAGTTGAGCGAGGTTTATAAGCCATGCTACCAACATCGCCTTGCATTTCTGCGTAAGGGTCTTCACCGAACACAACAATCGCAACATCAGGTTTATCTTTGAACGAACCATCAACACTTAAGGTTGCCTTGCCACCAGCAGCAGTTACTGCTTGATTAATACCGGCAAAAATAGAGGTTGCACCGGGGAAATCAGAATTAACATTACCTGTGCCCTGCCATGTTACAGACCAGCCACCCGCTTGTTTACCAATATTGTCTGCACCATCGCCCGCAACCAATACTTTTTGTTTTGGTGCGAGTGGTAAAAGATTATTTTTGTTTTTCAACAACACCAAAGATTCACGCACAGCCTGACGCGCAACTGCACGATGCTCTGGCGCACCCAAAACTTCTTTTTTGCCCGCTAAAGAACGGGTAGAAGGCGCACCCTTTTCAAATAATCCTGCGCGAATTTTTACACGTAAAATACGACGCACTGCATCATCCAAACGCTCTGCAGTTACTTCGCCAGATTTCGCTTGTGCTAACAAATTGTTATAGAGATCTTTCCAGTTAGGTTCTGGCACCATGTAAATATCCAGACCCGCCATTAACGAAGCCGAACAATTTACTGCTGTACAACCTGGAATAAAACTGTGACCACTCCAGTCGCCAACCACTAAACCATCGAAACCCATTTGGCCTTTAAGCACATCGGTCAACAAATGTTTGTGACCGTGCATGCGCGTACCATCCCAGCTAGTGAATGATGCCATGACCACTTGTACACCGGATTCAATTGCACTGAAATAACCTGCGCCGTGAATATCACGCACGAAAGCTTCGTCACCTTGGGTCGGCCCGCGGTCAACACCATTTAGGGTGCCGCCATCGCCAATAAAATGTTTTGACGTTGCGATCACATGATCGTTATTTAAAAAATCTTTTGCACCGCCCTCGCCTTGCAAGCCTTCAACCATTTTGCCTGCAAACGAACGTACGATTTGCGGATCTTCTGACCAGGATTCGTAAGTACGTCCCCAACGATCATCACGCGCTACGGCAACTGTTGGAGAGAAATCCCAATCCAAACCTGTCACAGCAATTTCGCGAGCTGTCGCCCAACCAATTTGCTTTAACAATTCTGGATTGTTAGTCGCACCCAAACCAATATTGTGTGGAAACAAAGTGGCACCCACTACGTTACCCAAACCGTGTACCGCATCTGTACCCCACATAATTGGGATGCCGATACGACCGTTAGATTTATCAACTGAGGCGTTATAAAAACTATCCGCCAGTTTTATCCAATCTTGCATAGTGGCGTATTTATTACTGCCTGGGGTACTACCACCACCATTAAGCACAGAACCAACGTGATATTGCTTAATGTCTTCTGGAGTGAGGAATTTAATTTCTGGCTGAATTAACTGGCCAATTTTTTCTTCCAGCGTCATGCGGCTCATTAGCTCGGTAATGCGCGCTTCAACAGCCGGGTCTTTTTTAACTGCACTGGTAATTGCAGGCCATTCAACTTTGGCCGGTACACTTGCAGGAGGAGTTGCAGCGGTTGCGGGCGCTTCGGTTTTTTTGGAATCACATGCGGATATTAACGACAATAACACCGCTCCAGAAACCAGCGAACGCATAATTGATTTATTGTTCATAAGGGGAGCCTTTTTGGAAACATCAATGGAGATTTGTAAAACAAAATTAGCCTATAAAATGTAGCATTTATGGCGCAAAACGCGAATTAACTTTACGTTTTTATACGTTAAAATCGAGTAAAAAAAGGCTGGCAGCCAACATGCTGCCAAAAATGTGAAAAAAGTCAGTTTTCTGGCTGTTTTTAAGGGATTTTTAACGATTTATTGTGAGCTTAAATGCTTCAATAAACGTGCTTTTAAGGCAGGGGGTAAATTCTTGATAATTAAGCTATCACTCGCAGCATCATAATGAATGTTATTACCAAGACAATCTGCATCAAAACTCATGCTGAGTGAGTCATTTCGACCACTAATTCTTGCATAACTTCGCACTTGACTGGTATCGGGAATAAATTCTGCCTTGATGTGATCTTGTGTTGATGCAACATAGCGAGAAAAATGATCTGGCTCGTAGGTTTTCAATTCCTCAGATAAGGAATTTGAAAGATCCTTAATCACCACACTCTTGCCTGCCTTGTTTTGTTCAAGGCAATAATCCACCACTTTATTGCGGGTCAACTTCGCAGTGCCTTCATCCAGCGATTCGGTAAAGTTGTCCACTATTTTTAAAAATTCGACCGTATCACTCTTCACATCATGCTTATCGCTAAAGCCAATAAAGTCTGTAAACGCATCTGATAAGTCTTTTTCACCACGCTCCCGCAAAATCGCCACATAGGTTACCGATTCACCCGCATTCCAATCTTGCATATTGATTTTTGCAGCTAATCCGAATTGGGAAGAATTCAAAAAGCGACTGTCTCCAATTGCAAGCTCGCCATCAAGATAAATTGCATTGGTATGCTCAACCACAAATACATAGAGCAATTCACCCGCTTCAATTTTTTCGATTAGAAAAAATACGCAAGCATCCAGGATAGTTTCCGTTTTTTCTAACGCATTAGCAAAATGTTGCATTGCTTTATGGGTAAAGCTCTCAAAACTTAAACGCTCTTCGCGACATTCCTTTAGCCAGGATGAAAAGGGAAACTCCACTGTCTCAGCAGAAAAACGTCCATAAAACTTTCCGCCCTTACGAATAAAATTAACTTTCAATTCGTAACCCAATTCATCCAGCTTGCCATTGGAATCAAACACATTGGTACGCAACTGCAATTGTGCAGATTGGGTGGGTTGTAATCGTTGGATACGGTGCGCAATGATGCTGGTAAAAGCCATAAGAAAAGTTCTGAATGTTGTAATATGAGTGAATATTTAGGATTCGAAGTTTAACACAGGTATTATTATGAATATTAAACGCTTAAACACTACTCCCCGTTGGTCTGACGCCACTATTTTCAACGGCATAGCCCATTTTGTAGAAGTAGCGGCTGATACTGGGCAAGATATAACCAGCCAAACAAACCAAATTTTTACGCAAGCCGAGGCAACACTCGCCGCTATTGGCAGTAACAAGTCCCGCTTACTTTCCGCAACTATCTATTTAACCGATGCTAGAAATGCGGCGGCATTTAATACTTTATGGGAAGCATGGTTGCCAACAGGAAGTGCTCCTTCACGTGCTTGCATTTTAGTAAATTTACTGGATCCAACTATGTTAGTTGAAATTGCATTTGTGGCAGCAGTTGATTAACACGATTCGAAAAGCCGGGTATTAATAATATGGCAAATGTCACCTGTGATTAGCATCAACTTGAAAAGCCCTGTAACACCCCTACTAAGAGTTGATTAACCTGGCAGCTGTAATGCCGCGAACTTAAGAGACTCTTATCATGCTAAAAAACATTCCTTTTTCACTGCTCGAATTAGCATCTGTTCGTGAAGGAAGCAGCATTAGCGAAACCTTGGCAAATTCACTTTGCTATGCGCAAGCTGCTGAAAAATTAGGATTTAAGCGTTTTTGGTTAGCTGAACATCACAACATGGAAGGTATCGCCAGCTCTGCAACGGCCGTATTAATTGGGCATATCGCTGGCGGAACAAAAACCATTCGCGTGGGTTCGGGCGGAATTATGCTGCCGAACCATCCACCATTAGTTATCGCAGAACAATTCGGAACACTCGCCTGTTTGTACCCAGATCGAATTGATTTAGGTTTAGGTCGCGCTCCGGGCACTGATCCAATTACCAGCCGCGCCTTGCGTCGCGACAATTTAGCCGCTGATCAATTTCCAACAGAAGTTAGTTTGCTACAACAATTATTAGCACCACTTGCGCAGGGCCAAAGTTTAAAAGCAATTCCCGGTGCAGGAACTCAAGTGCCAATTTGGTTATTGGGCTCCAGTTTATTTAGCGCACAACTCGCCGCTAAACGTGGTTTACCTTATGCATTTGCGGGACATTTTGCGCCGCGATTAATGCGTGAAGCTGTACGAATTTATCAAACACAATTTCAACCCTCAGAAAATTTAGATAAACCTTACGTAATGTTAGGCATGCCAATTATTGTTGCCGAAACCGAAGACGAAGCAAAATATTTATCCACCACTAGTCACCAACGAATTTTGGCGTTGTTGCGTGGGCATCCACTTTGGTTAAAACCACCAGTGGATTCTATGGAAGGCTTATGGAATTTTGAAGAAGAATTGCACGTAAAAGATTTTTTAGGTTTGGCAGCGGTGGGAACGCCAGAACAGATTAAAACCAAATTGGAAAAACTTGTTAGCGAATTAAATATCAATGAATTTATGTTTACTAACGATTTGTATGACCCTGAAAAACGTATTGAAGCGCTGGAATTATTAGCATCACTAAAATACAGCCATTAACTTACACTTTAAAAAAAGCCCCGGTGAAGGGGCAAATAATCACAACGAGCGAAATACTGAGTTACCTATAAAAAATTTATAGGTAACCTAGATTTTTTGTTACATGGTAAATTGTGCCCATGCAGTATCTACCGCACCCACATTTTGACCAATGGTGTAAAAGTATCTAACTGTTGCACCAACAGGAATTCCCGTCGCAGTAAAATTGTTAGTATTATCAGCATTGTGAGTCATACGAACATTTTGTTGTGCGCCACCATTTACGGTGTAATGCACATCAACCCAAGGTGAATTGTTTGCATAAAATTTCACGCTGGTGGTTGTCACTTTCGTATAACCATAAGCTGCAGCCGCTGAACTTGAAGAGCTACTTGCTACTGAACTTTTGCTAGAACTTGACGTGCTTGCAACACTGTTTGCCACAGAACTTTTGCTCGAGCTTGATGAACTAACTGTTACTGGCATAGTGAATTGTACCCACGCAGTATCTACCGCACCCACTGCTTGACCAACCGTGTAGCTATAACGCACTACAGCTCCAACAGGAATTCCCGTTAACGCATAGGTATTTGAATTATTTGCGTTGTGCGTCATACGAACATTTTGTTGCGCACCACCATTAATTGTGAAATGAATATCTGCCCAGGATGCATTGTTCACGTAAAAATTCACGCTAGTTGATGAAACAATGGTGTGGCCATTAGTTGCAGCAACTGATGATGAAGATGAACTTGCAACACTAGAGCTACTCTTCGAAGAAGTGGTTGCAACTGAAGAAGCAACACTGCTGCTTGAGCTTGATTTCACACTGGATTTAGAGGAAGAGCTCACAACAGAAGATGAAGAAGATGCAACAGTCTGGCAAGCAGCGCTATTGCCGCATTCCCACACAACATCATCAATCGCCATTTCAAAGTTAGCAGTAGGTTGTGGATCTATGCTTGCAATATTAAATAGCGAAGACATGGATTGCAGTGCGCTAATTCCACGAATTGCAGAAATTGGAATAGTGGCCTGCGCCCAATCACCGGTACGAACCAAACCATAAGTGGTCGTGTTAGCAGGAAAATTTACGTAGTTCTCATTGGTATAGGTATCTGAAATTCCAACTTTGAAACCCACGTTTGCAGGTATTTTAATTCTGAATTTAAGATTGCCGTTCACAAAATTACTCATATCGTAAGCTTGTCTTGATGCAATACCACCGCCAAACCATTGTGGTGCAGCGTATTTCCAAGCGATCACATTGCTGCCTTCATATGCTGGTATTGTGCCCGCAGAGGTGGACGTGGTGTTCCAAATCCAAATATCAGATGTCACACCAGCTTCTTGCTTATTGGTTACAGAATTGCTGTCAGTAAATACACCAAATGTTCCCGTTTCTGGTTTCACTTGGCTGCCAAGCTTCACTTCACCTTTACCATCCAATTGATAAACACGGATGTAGTCGATGTACATAGTACCCGGCAGCGGCGCAGTTACCTGGCTTGGGTTCGCTGCATCTGTAAATGCTCCACCCACTGCCAGGTTAAATAAAAAGTAGAACGGAGCCTGAAATTCTGAGGACTCTGCTGTAATTGGAATTGGATTGGTGTACATATCGTGTTCAACGTTGTTATCAATAACGGTGAAGCGAATTTGCGAATCCGTCCAATACATACGGTATTTAACAAAACGATTTGTTAATGGCGTGCTGGCAACATAAGCATTTTTGGTTTGCCAAGCGGTGCTCGCCGCGCAAGATGCATTACCCGAACTGCAGGCCGCAGCAGCATAAAAAATTGCGTTAGAAGCGGTATAGCTGTTGATATCCGAGCCAGCCAAACCTGCATTCGCCATACCGGCTGCGCTGTGGCCCATCTCCATAATGTCCAACTCACCTTTTGACGGCCAGGTAGCAAGGCTGGTACCTAACATCCAACCCGCTGGCCATAAGCCAGTACCGACTTGCGGTGTGCTCATACGGAATTCGATCATGCCGTATTTCACTTGCAGTTTATTAGCTGAATCAATTTTGCCGGAGGTAAATGAATGTGTGCCTTTGGTTTCGCGACGCGCTTGAATCGCCAGGGCTTTAGTTGCAGGCTCGAAAGGAACACTAACGATGCTCAAGTTGTTGGGGCTGTAATATTCCAATTCCTGGTTGCCCCAGCCACAGAGGCCAATTTCGCAACCATCACCATCAACGAGATTCCAAACACTGGTATCCAGCGTATTAAAATTTTCTTCGTACAGAAGATTGCCGATTGTAGGATTGAGTACATCAGCTATAGCTTGGGCGCCTGAGAGCGCGATGATCGCCGCAGTTAACGCGAGCCTTGCTTTTGAAATGAATTTATTTTTATCGAGCATGTGCATGAAAATTTACCCTCAACTTTAACGTTATTATTACTTGGGATAGTTGAAAGCCAGAACCTTACTCCATTAGTGCTATGACTCATTTTTGCCTTTCACATAGCCATAGAATCTATAAATAGAACCCATACATAGCTATTGCGCGATCATAGTTCCACGGCAGCTTTCAGGTGTCGTCCCATGTTGACTAATCGCCGCAAAGTGAACCGTCCCGCCTGAAAAGCCGCAAAGTGGGATACGCAAATGCATTACTGGGAAAGGATTTTGATCTGATTTAACTCAAATACAGATCATTAAATTTGCAGAAGGATAAAAGATGGATTTACGTGGGGAAAACAAACGGCCTATGATCAGATGATTAGGTTAGTTGCCGAACAGTAAAATGATTTAAGCGCACTTACTCTACGGAATACTTTGTCTAATTCGCACTCAATTACATGAAGCAAGACAACCAGCAGGGAAAAGATGACCGAGGCCAGTTTTCATATAGAACCCCATGATCAACACTGCAACCTTATAGTGAGTGGGGATTGGCGTTTGGGTAAAGCTCCCGATGGCACAGCCGTGACAGCGAGCATTCCTGCAAATACAACAGATATAGATCTTGTTACTACCCAACTCGGCCATTGGGATTCGAGCCTTGCCATAAGCCTGCTGCAAGTTATGCGGTGGAGCAAAGACAAAAAGATTAACTTCAACATCGAATCAGCGCCCCAGGGCTTACAACAGCTCCTAAGGTTGGCGATTGATGTCCCGGCTTATGAAAACGCCAGTGAAAACAAGCCCCGCTCTCTCCATGAAATTGTCTACAACGGTCTTACAGCCATAGGGCAAGAAGTTCGCATGACATTGACCTTTGTGGGCGAAACCAGCCTGGCATTAATGAATTGGGTACGTGGCGGAGCAAAAACCCGTCGCAGCGATATTTTTTATTTTATCCAGCAAGCGGGCCCCAAAGCCTTAGCCATTGTGACACTCATCAGCGTGCTCGTCGGAATGATCCTCGCCTACCTGGGCTCCGTGCAATTGCGTCAGTTGGGCGCGCAGGTGTATGTAGCCAATTTAGTGTCGCTTGGCATGGTGCGTGAGATGGGCGCACTCATGACCGCCGTCATTATGGCAGGCCGCACGGGAGCGGCTTACGCAGCACAATTGGGAACCATGCAGGTAAACGATGAAATCGACGCGTTAAAGGTTATGGGAATTCCCAGCGTAGAGTTTTTAGTATTGCCCCGCATGCTCGCACTTATTTTTGTTATGCCCTTACTGTGTATTTACGCCGACATTATTGGAATGGCCGGCGGCGCGCTCACCGCCGTCAATATGGATGTGAGCTTCACCCAATATGTTTTACAAACCCAGGACGCCGTAGATTGGGTGGATATCTCAACCGGCATAGTGAAAAGCATATTTTTCGGTGTGCTAATTGCAATCGCCGGTTGCCAGGCGGGTTTACAGTGTGGCCGCAACTCCAATGCTGTGGGCATGGCGGCAACCAATGCAGTAGTGCGAGCAATTGTTTATTTAGTCGTGGCCGATGCCGCTTTTAATATTCTTTATGACAAATTGGGGATTTAATCATGGATACCCAACGCCCAGCTCGCACCGAAGACAAGAATGAAAATGCTGAATTTATCAAAGCCAGGGATGTAAGCATTGGTTACGGTGAACGCGTCGTACAACAAAATTTAAACTTCACCGTCAATAAAAACGATATTTTTTTCATCATAGGCGGCAGTGGGTGCGGTAAAACGACTTTACTGAAAAGTATGATTGGTTTGCTGCCTCCCCCCAAGGGTGAAGTACTTTATCGCGGAAAAAATTATTACCAGTCTGACGAGAAAACGCAGCTCGAATTATTAAAAAGTTGGGGCATAACTTTTCAATCGGGTGCTTTGTTTTCCAGCATGAGCTTGGCAGAAAACGTTGCCCTGCCTTTACAGCTTTATACAGATCTTAGCGAAAAACAAATCGCTGAAACCGTTTCTTACAAACTGGCACTGGTGGGCTTAGCAGGGTTTGAAGAATTTTATCCATCTGAAATCAGCGGCGGAATGCACAAGCGCGCAGGATTGGCTCGCGCCATAGCATTAGACCCGCAATTATTATTTTTTGATGAACCTTCCGCAGGGCTTGATCCGATTAGTTCGTTGCGCCTTGATCAATTAATTTTGCAGGTGTGCCAAGCGCTCGACTCAACCGTCATTATTGTTTCCCATGAGCTGCCAAGCATTTTATCCATCGGCACTAATTGTATTTTTCTGGATGCACAAGCTAAAACCATGCTCGACAGTGGCGACCCAAAAGTTTTATTACACAGCAGTAAAGAAGACAAGGTTCGTCAATTTTTAAGCCGCGCAGAAAGTAACAACCAGGCAGAACAAACATTATGAGCAACTCAAAAAACACTTCGTTTGCAATAGGCGCTTTTATTGTTGGTGCCCTCGTCTTAATTTTTGTTGCCCTACTATTCTTTTCCGGCGGAAAATACTTTTCTGAGAAAGAAAAAGTAATCATGTATTTCGAAGGCTCAGTACAGGGTTTACAAGTAGGCGCGCCCGTAAAACTCAAAGGCGTTGAGTTAGGGCAAATCACCGACATTCAAATTAACTTTCAAAACGACAACAAAACTATTGTCAATGCGGTTACTGCTGACTTGGTTATTAAGCGTATTAATAGCAAAGGTGCCCGTATTACCAGCGAGTTTTTTGATGAGGCGATCAAGAACGGCTTGCGCGCACAATTAAACTTCCAAAGCTTTTTAACAGGATTGCTGTATGTAGAGCTGGATTTTTACCCGGACACGCCTGTAAAACTCTACGGGCTTCAACATGATTATCGCGAGCTACCCACGGTTGCCACGCAATTTGAAGAACTTTCAAAAAGTTTTGCTGAAATGGATATCAAAGGCATAGCGCGGCATATTGATGAATTTGCAATAGAATTGAATAACATTGTCAAAAGCGGTGAAATACAAACCACGATTAAGAATATTAATAAAGCTGCAGTTTCAATTGAAAAAACTTCAAACAATGCCAATTTGCAGATAACACAGCTCAGCCAAAATGTAGAAAAAACCCGTGCGGAAATCGATAAGTTGTTAGCAGAGTTAAACAAACAAACACCAGAGATAGCAAAAGGCATTAACAAAAGTTTGCAAGAGCTAAGCTACAGCCTTGAGCAGGTAAACAAAACAGCAGCATCTATCGACGGTACCCTTTCCGAAAATTCTCCGTTGGTTAATCAACTGAATACCACGTTGAACGATATAAGTCGATCAGCCCAAGCATTTCGCAACCTGACTGAAACCCTGGAACAGCAACCCGAAGCCCTGATACGCGGCAAAACCAATCCCAACAAGGATAAATAGTTATGAGCAGATTTCTATTCATCAGCTGTCTATGTACCTTACTACTGGCGTGCCAACATTCGCCAAAAAAGAATTATTTTTATCTGTCACCCATTAGTGAAAAAACTGTAACGCAAACAAGCAGCAATGTGTCTTCACAATTGATTGGCATTGGCCCTGTTGATATTGCGGAATATTTAACGAGCTCGCAAATTATCGATAACCAGTCGGACAACACCCTGACCATGTCTGATAACGCTTATTGGGCCGAGCCATTGGATAAAAGCATAGCGCGGGTTGTTTCGCTCAATTTAACCCAGCTCAACAACGGGCGAAGCTTTGTTAATTTCCCCTGGCGCAGCGACAGCAAACCTCATTACAGCCTTCGTTTACATGTAGATACACTTTCTCGCACAGGCAAAAATGCCAATATCAATGCAACCTGGGAGCTAATTGATAACGACGCTAAAAAATCCATTTTACGCCGCAATTTTTTGCGCAGCATCCCTGCTGAATCAGGTGCAAAAGGTTTGGCTTATGCATACAGTCAACTGCTTGCAGAATTGTCAAAAGAAATGGATGAAGCACTAAACCAAAACCCTTAATTGAACACTTTTAAATGCCCATTCGCATCTACAATAATTAATTGTTCATTAACCCAGACAGGTGAAGCAACAAAAGCTCCCAACCGCTTCACTTGCTCCAAGGCAGAATGCAAGGCTTCCGGTTTGGCAAACAATTTCTGTGCGTTAAGTTGCTTGGTTGCAGGATCTATAATGGAAAACTCGTCGGCTTTGCTCTCCGCCGTTTGAAAATGCCATTGCTGTTTAGCGGAGTGCTTATCAATAATAAAAAACTCACCGGTCATGGTGCCAAACGCGAGATAAGTATTCGCAATTAATATGGGAGATGTATAAGTCCAATTGCGTGTAGAAAAACGATTGCGCTCTTTACCTGTAGTTTTATCGAGCGATAAAAATAAACCCGTATCAGATGTACCCAAATAAACATTTTCATCATCAACAGCTGCCGTACTCAAGACCCACGAGCCCTGAGCGTTATAAGACCAACGCAAGTTTCCATTATGCAAATCAAGCGCGTAAAAATGTCCATCGCGTGAACCTACATAAACGGAATTTTTATCAACGCTGGACGATGCCTGTACACCCAACATGATGCTTTGCTGATGGTCGCTTTTGCCCTGGTACCGCCATATTTCTTTACCCGAATTTGCATCCAGCGCGTAAATCGCTGAATCCCAACTCCCCACAATAATTTTATTATCGGCAAAGGCAGGAGATGAATGCACAACTCCGCCGGTTTTAAATCGCCATTGCAAGGCGCCTGTTTTGGCATCAAGTGCATACACATGTTCATCGCTACTGCCAAAATAAACTTTGCCATTCTCCACCAGGGGTGAAGACAAATAGAAATCCCAAGGATCAATTACCGGTACAGAATTTAGCGGCCAGCCATACATACCATGGGCAGAAAAATGGTGTTCACCCAAGGTTGCAAAACGCCACAGCAAACTGCCATCGCTCAAACTAATTGCGTAAAAGTTGCCATCACGACTTAAAAAATACACAACTCCATTGGCGACAGCAGGTGTCGAACTTATAGCGCCCTGCGCATGAAAAATCCATTGCGGCTTATGCGTTTTCATATCCACCGAATAAAGGTTGCCGTTTTCAGCAGCAACTAAAAGCTGCTGGCCCACTACAACCGGTGATGCCACAACTTGGCTGTAGAAATCGTATTGCCACGCGAGCTTAAGTTTTTGTACGGCTGGATTTTTGCTTTCGGCATTTCCGCTATGAGCGTTGTTGCCCATAAACATTGGCCAATCACTCGCAAGTGAACTACCACTGCTAAAAATTAAGCTGAACGACATTAGAAATAAAACTACGGGAATTTTTTTACGCATTGCCCTGCCCTCATAAAATGAAAGCTTGAGCCTAATAAGAGATTGTCGGAAAAACACCTTAATGATGCTTAAGGTTTATTATGGGTAGCGCTTAACCTGCAGAAACAACTAATAAGTCTCGACTTGCGCTATACGCTCCAGCAGTTTTTTAAAGCGCGGGGTGTTGCGAACAGGATCATAAGCAGAATCAACATCTGCCCAAAGCAAGGCAGGTTGCCGTTGTTCAAAAGCCGCTTCCAGAAAATCCAAAGCTGCATCGTAATCTTTAGCAATCAAGGCATAGCGCCCCCATGCTAAAGGTGGCGAATAATCACCAAGTTCTGCGCTCACTTTTTGCGCGACCAACCATCGGTTAACAGCCACCAAACCACCACTTCTAAATACTTTTTGCACGCGCTCCAAATCGATTGCAGAAAATCCGCCATCGCGCATTAACCACAGCCATTGTTCGAAGGTTTTACTTTCATCACCCATGCGTTCATAAATGCGCTTAGCAGAAATATGGTAATAGCGATCTTCTGGCTCAGTCGTCAATATACGGTTCAACTCGCGTTGCGCCAAATCATCCCTACCCTGCATTTGGTAAATCCAAACCACATTAGGTACGGAATAGTTGATAGGTTTTAAGCGTCGAGCTTCTTCAACTTTTGCGAGGGATTCATCAAAGCGCTTTTGCGCTAATAATAATTGTGCGTAATTCATCAAGGCCGAATCATCATTAGGATCCAGCTTTATAGCTTGCAAATAATGTTGCTCAGCATAGGTTTGGTCACGCTTACACCAAAATGCCATATTGGCCGCGGTCTTGTGTGCTGCCGATAAGTTGGGTTCCAGCGATAAAGCTTTTTGCGCGAGATCAATAATTTCTACGCAATTTTCTTTTAAGGTAACCCTCTCATTTAACAAGCGGGTTTTGGCATCCGCAATACCCAAATAAACCTGCGCAGATTCGCCGTGGGTTGTGAGCATAGTACGGAATTGTTTGATGGCTGCACGAAGACTTTCAGCATCAGATTGCTGCAGTAATTTATTGGCGATTTGATAATCTTTTTGCCATTCCTCAGATACAACAGGTTTTGACGTTGCAGAAACTGAAGATATTTTTTTAATCCCATATGCTACAAGCAGCAGGAACACCAAGGATGCAACAAAAGCGGAGAGGAAGAGATATTTCTTTGAGGGAATAACTTTATCAACAACCTGCACCGGCTCGTCGGCGACGGGTTGGGCTTTACCAATAAATTGGTAGCCTTTGCCTTGAATAGTTTTAATGAAAATGGGAGCGCGCGAACTATCGCCCAGCGCTTTGCGCAAATAGCTGACGGCAACAGCAACACTATCCTCATTGACAACCTTGCCTTGCCAAATAGTCTTTAGCAAAACATCCTTGTGCAAAATTTCACCGGCGTGCTCAATAAAGTACACCAGAAGTAAAACCAGCCTGTCTTCCAGCTCGATTACTTTATCGTCGCGCGCGAGTGTATTGGCGTGGGTGTTCAGAACAAAGTGGTCGCCAATTTGGTAGCAAACAATTGCTGCCTGCGCTGGAGAAACCGATTCAGACATAGAGCGCGGCGATGCTTAAGCTTCGCGAATTTCATAGGCGTGGGTAATCTCCACACCACCGGCTTCCAGCATAATGGACGCTGAGCAATATTTAGTCGCAGACAATTCAACTGCACGCTTAACTTGCGCCTCTTTAAGCTCTTTTCCTGTCACAATAAAATGCATATGGATTTTAGTGAACGGTGATGGCACACCTTCAGCACGTTCTGCCTGCAACTCGCAACGGCAATCGGTAACCGCTTGGCGCGCTTTGGTGAGAATACTCATCACATCAAAGGAGGAACAACCGCCCAAGCCCATTAGCAGCATCTCCATAGGGCGCACACCGGTATTGCGCCCACCGTGGTCTGGTGGACCATCCATAAGCACTGCGTGGCCACTGCCGGATTCTGCCAAAAACTGCGCACCATCAACCCACTTTACTACTGCTTGCATAAAAACCTCATCACAATAATTAATGGCGCAAGGTTACCACAGGCAGGCGTAAAAAATGAAAATGTCACTAAAATCAACACCATTCACTAAATTGCAATTTTCTTGTAGACAAGAAACAACGGTAGGCTTATAACGACGTCACAAAGATTTGGCTCGAAACTGGTAGATTTGGACTTCTCAGGCCATAATAAGAAAATTTATTGCCCTAAGCTTATGAATAAGTGGGCTTACTACACAGGAGCAACAACTTGGTCGCAGTATCCCTCACACCACACATTAAGAACGTGGACGAATTTCTAGTTCATTGTCATCGCCGCCGTTATCCGGCTAAAAGCACCATTATTTATGCTGGCGATAAAAGCGACTCCCTGTATTACATCGTTAAAGGCTCAGTGACAGTTCTGATCGAAGACGATGACGGCCATGAAATGATTGTTGCCTATCTCAACGATGGCGATTTCTTCGGCGAGATGGGATTGTTTGATGATAAGGATTCTCGCAGTGCTTGGGTGAGAGCTAAAACCGAATGCGAAGTGGCCGAAATCAGCTACGCCAAATTCCAGGAAATTTCTGAAGCGCACCCAGAGTTCTTGTTTGCATTGGGTATCCAGATGGCTCGTCGTTTACGCGCCACAACTCGTAAAGTTGGTGACCTCGCCTTCCTTGACGTAACTGGCCGTGTTGCACGCACTCTGCTGGAACTCTGCAAAGAGCCCGATGCAATGACTCATCCCGACGGCATGCAAATCAAAATTACTCGTCAGGAAATTGGCCGCATTGTGGGCTGCTCACGCGAAATGGTTGGCCGTGTACTCAAAACGCTCGAAGACCAAGGCTTGGTACTTGTGAAAGGTAAAACCATGGTGGTTTACGGAACACGATAACTATTGTTTTCCAGACACCCATAAAAAACCGCCATCAGGCGGTTTTTTATGTCTTTAGTTTGGCTTATTTAAAAAATTCTTTAAGCGCAGTACCTGGATCTTCGGCACGCATAAAAGCTTCACCAACGAGGAATGCATTTACATTTTTTGCACGCATGGCTTGCACATCTGCCGGCGCTAAAATACCGCTTTCAGTTACTACAATTCGCTCGCTACCAATTTTATCGAGCAGTTTATATGTCGTATCCAAGGTCACATCAAAGGTATGCAGGTTGCGGTTATTGATGCCGATTAATTTATTCGGCAATTCAAGTGCTATATCCAATTCATTTTCATCGTGAACTTCTACCAGCACATCTAAACCTATGTCCAACGCGAGCGAATTCAGCTCTTTTAACTTCGCTGTTTCAAGGGCGGATACAATAAGCAACACACAATCTGCACCCAGGGCACGAGCTTCGTAAATATGGTACTCATCCACCAGAAAATCTTTGCGGATGACAGGAATGCTTACCGCAGCGCGCGCTTGTTGCAAGTAAGCATCTGCGCCTTGGAAAAAATCTATATCCGTCAGCACAGACAAACAGGCCGCACCACCAAGTTCGTAAGAGCGCGCTAAATCCGCTGGCACAAAATTCTCACGAATGACACCTTTGCTGGGCGATGCTTTTTTAATTTCAGCGATTACGCCCGATTGGCCTTGCGCGATTTTTTGCTCAATAGCTTTTACAAAGCCACGTGCAGGTGCTTGCTCCGCTGCACGCGCTTTTAAATCAGCCAAGGATGTGTATGCTTTACGCGCCGCAATTTCTTCCCATTTGCGCGCGATAATTTTGCGCAATACGGTTGGTGTTTCAGACATAGTTTTTCTCAACAAATAACGTGCTTACAAATATTGGGTAAAGGCGGCCAACTCGCGGATTTTTTCACCCGCTAAACTACTGCCAATTGCATCGCGCGCCATCTCAACGCCATCTGCAAAAGTATCTACCACTCCACTCACGTAAATCGCCGCGCCGGCATTCAGTGTAATAATGTCGGCCGCTTTTTCAGCGTATTGTCCACGGCGATTACCGAGCGCATCTTTAATCAATAAGAGTGAATCTTCTGCACTGGCCACACTTAAACCAATTAAACTTTTGCTTTGAATGCCGAAGTCTTCCGGTTTGATTGTGTACTCGCGGATCGCACCATTTTTTAATTCAGCAATTTGCGTTTCGGTCGCTAAGCTAATTTCATCCAAACCGTCTTTAGCGTGTACAACCATAACGTGCTCACTTCCTAAACGACCCAATACTTCTGCCATAGGTTTGCAGAGCGCGCCATTGAAAACACCAATTACCTGGCGCTTAACATTCGCGGGATTCGTCATAGGGCCAAGCATATTAAAAATGGTACGCATACCCAATTCTTTGCGCGGGCCAATCGCATGCTTCATTGCACTGTGATGCGCCGGTGCGAACATAAAACCTACACCAATTTCTTTTACGCAACGCGCTACTTGTTCGGAGGTGATATCCAATTTAATACCCGCCGCTTCCAGCACATCTGCACTGCCCGTCACGCTGGAGACGGAGCGATTACCATGCTTGGCAACACGTGCTCCTGCAGCAGCCACCACAAAAGCGCTTGCCGTAGAAACGTTAAACAAATTCGCGCCATCGCCACCAGTGCCGCAAGTGTCTACCAAATAATCTACATGAATATCAACAGGTGTGGCGAGTTCGCGCATAACCATAGCCGCGCCGGTGATTTCATCCAGAGTTTCACCCTTCATACGCAAGGCAACCAGAAATCCACCAATTTGTGCTGGCGTTGCACCACCCGTCATAATGATACGCATGACTGAAATCATTTCTTCAGTGCTTAAATCTACGCGCGCCACCAAGGTATTTAATGCTTGTTTGATATCCATTGCCTATTGCCTCTTATTGTTGATGTCACTAATGGCTAGAACCGCCAGCGCACCATTCTTTGTATTGAGCTTATGAGTTATCACAAAAACCAAACCTGTTTAATAGTTCAATTACACGTTAACCGAATAATTGAGTTTTATTTCGTCACCATGCATTCCACGGAAGCCCCAATTACAAGCCGGGCTTTCATAAATGCAAATTTCAACATCCATATAATCAATTCCAACTTCTGCTTTGATTTTATCGAACAACAAGCGAATTAACTTTTTTCTTGCTTCAACCGAGCGCCCTTCAATCATTGTAATTTCAATGATGATATAGGAACTACTTCTGCCTGCAGGCATAAAGAAATCATCTTTTTCCAAGCCGATAAAACGGTGCGCACGTTTATCGGCTGGAAATTGCAAAGCATCCATCACGCACGAATGGATCACATCAGACAGTTGCTTTTTAATTGGATCTATAGATTCTTTTAAGCCATAAATTTTAATTTGCGACATTGCTATTTCCTTAAGTCGAGCACGCAAGGTGCCATTAAGAACCCGGTTGTAAACCTTCATAACCCTCGACAATAGTAATATCAACACGGCCCGCGTTTTCGCGTAAAGCTTTAACCGCTTGATATTCCGGGCTATGCCAGCAATCAACCGCAACTTGATAACTGGGAAATTCAACAATGGTATTACGTGGGCGCTCCCTGCCTTCTACCGCTTCAAATTGTCCGCCGCGAGCCAGATAGCGCGCACCGTATTTTGCAAAAACATCCATAACGGCTGTTATGTAAGCTTTGAAGGCTTCAGCATTCTCCACTTCAACATGCACCATCCAATAACCTTTTGTCATACATGCGCCTCCGGAATTATTTGCCTTGCAAAAAATTTCTCAACATATCGTGACCATGTTCAGTCAAGATAGATTCAGGGTGAAATTGCACACCTTCTACGGCAAGTGTTTTGTGTTTAACACCCATGATTTCGCCCATACTGCCGTCTTCATTTTGAGTCCACGCAGTGATTTCCAAACAATCTGGAATAGATTCTTTTTCAATCACCAGCGAATGGTAACGAGTGGCCTGGAATGGATTTTTTAATCCGGTAAAAACACCTGTGTTGTTGTGATAAACCTGCGAAGTTTTACCGTGCATGACATAAGGTGCGCGAATCACTTTTCCACCTAAAGCTTGCCCAATACTTTGGTGACCTAAACAAACACCAAGCAACGGAATTTTTCCAGCGAAGGTTTTAATGGTATCCACTGATACGCCCGCTTCCGTGGGCGTACAGGGGCCAGGAGAAATCACAATCTTTTCTGGTGCGAGCGCAGCAATTTCTTCAATGGTAATTTCATCGTTGCGCACAACTTTTACGTCCGCGCCCAACTCACCTAAATATTGCACCAGGTTGTAGGTAAACGAATCATAGTTATCAATCATTAAAATCATTCTGCTTCTCCCACCATATCAACAGCTTTGAAAATAGCGCGCGCTTTATTCATGGTTTCTTTCCACTCAAGCGCTGGAATAGAATCTGCTACTACACCTGCACCGGCCTGAACATAAAGCTTGTTGTCTTTAATAACAGCCGTGCGGATTGCAATTGCGGTATCCATATTTCCATTCCAGGAGATATAACCCACAGCACCACCATAGATGCCGCGTTTTTCGGTTTCAAATTCGTCGATGATTTCCATGGCGCGAATTTTGGGTGCGCCACTCAAAGTACCGGCAGGAAGTGCCGCGCGCAGAACATCCATTGCATCCAAACCGGCTTTTAATTTTCCGGTTACGTTGGAGGTGATGTGCATAACGTGCGAGTAACGCTCAACGACCATTTTATCAGTGAGTTTTACCGATCCAATTTCCGCAACGCGACCAACGTCATTACGGCCCAGATCAATCAACATCAAATGCTCCGCAATTTCTTTTGGATCATTTACCAATTCAATTTCAAGTGCCTTATCTTCTTCTGGCGTATAACCGCGACGACGTGTTCCAGCGATGGGTCGCACAGTCACTTCACCATCTTCCAAACGCGCCAGAATTTCCGGGCTTGAACCCACCACATGGTGATCACCCAAATTCATAAAATACATGTATGGGGATGGATTCAAGTTGCGCAATGCGCGGTATAAATTGATAGGCTCTTTCGTAAAATCAATCGACAAACGCTGGGAAATAACCACTTGCATGGTATCGCCAGACAATACGTATTCTTTGATTTTATCGACAACCTCGTGGAAATTTTTCTCACCAAAATGCGATTGGAATTTTGCCTCGCTGTGGATATTCATTCCCAAACTCAAACTCGGTGTTGTGGGAATTTCGCCGCGCAGTTTTGCTTCCAGCTCATCCAAACGCGCATTGGCTTTTGCGTAGGCGTTATCGACTTCTGGATTTGCGTGAATCACAAAAATCAATTTTCCTGCGAGGTTGTCAAACACCAAAACTTCGTCAGACACGCTAAGCAAAATATCCGGCGTGCCAATAATATCTTTTGGCATGGATGCTTTTAAATGTGGCTCAACATAGCGCACGCAATCGTAAGCAAAGTAGCCCACCAACCCGCCGGTAAACCGCGGCAAGCCAGGCAATTCAGGTGCGCGATAACGCTGCTTGAATTCGTCCACAAAACTCAATGCATCTGCACGTGTATGGCGCTCAACAATTTCGCCATCGCGTTCAATCTGAATTTCATCGCCAAAAGCTTTAAGGATGGTGCGTGCAGGCAAACCAATCATGGAGTAACGACCCCATTTTTCGCCGCCTTGCACAGACTCAAACAAATAAGAGTAAGGCCCACTGGCCAATTTAAGATAAGAAGAAAGCGGTGTATCCAGATCCGCTAATACTTCGCGCATAACAGGAATACGGTTATAGCCCTGCTGGGCCAACTCGGCAAAATGTTCGGGAGTCATGTCATTACCTTTTTACTTGCCGCGCTTTTAATCCAAGCGGTGAAGGCAAGTCTTTATCTTTATTAAGTCAGGTTTGCACTAATTTAGAGTTCTGTAAGAACTTGGGATGCAAACATGGAGAAGTGGCCTCACATGCAAACGCAACGAACGGCTTGCACACAGGCGAAATGAACTAGCGACGCCATCGGGCGACGAGGTAGGTAGCGCACTCTGTAGTGGTAAAGGTTGCGTTTGTCACGAGGATAATTCCCGGAAGTAGCTTCTCGTTTTAAGGGGTATTGCGTTTAAACTGAGGGCAAGTGTACTGAATTAATGCAGAAATGCCTACCCTCAAATCGCGGTTATTGGTCGCCCTAATCAAAATTTGGCTGCAGCCAACTCGGTATGCATAGTCTTAATTGCTTCCGCATAATCAGGTGCGCCGAAAATCGCAGAGCCTGCCACAAAAGTATCGGCCCCAGCCTCTGCAATCTCACGAATATTACCCAAGCCAACACCGCCATCGACCTCAAGCCTTGTGGAAAAACCACCGGCATCTATAAGTGCACGCGCTTCGCGTAATTTATCCAGAGTATGGGGAATGAACTTTTGCCCACCAAAGCCAGGGTTAACAGACATGAGCAGCAGCATATCTAGCTTATAAAGCGAGTTTTTCACTAGTTCCAGGGAGCTGGCGGGGTTTAGCACCAAACCGGGCTTGCAGCCCTTCTCTTTAATAAGTTCGATGGAGCGATCTATGTGTCGAGATGCTTCAGGGTGGAAACTAATGTAGGTAGCACCGGCTTCGGCAAATTGAATGATCAAATCGTCAACTGGCTCAACCATCAAATGCACATCAATGGGAGCTGTTATGCCGTATTTACGCAAAGCTCTGCACACCATAGGGCCTACAGTGAGATTGGGCACGTAATGATTGTCCATCACATCAAAGTGAATGAAATCACCACCTGCGGCTATTACAGCATCCGCCTCGGCACCTAAACGCGCAAAATCGGCGGCCAGAATAGACGGGGCAATTTTAAAATCTCGTTTAAAGTTCTGCATAGCCTTAAAGTTTTCCGTAAATGGTCCGATTACTTAAATGATCTGGTTTACAGCGAGCCCCGCAATGGGAACGCTCTTCTGCTGATATACCTACATTCTAAAGAGATGCGTTTAGATAAGGCAACGAAAGAAATATGTTCCCCCCCAATAGATTATTGCAATACACGCCAAAACTTTGCGTGGCCTTCGCCTGGATCTGCTTAAGCAATTTTTGCTTTGCGCAAGACCCTGCTGCTGAGAGCTCGGCGTCGAGTGCGGCATCCTCGGCTGCGCCTGAAAAGCCTATTTATGCGAATAACGTGGAGCGGGACAACGCCTTGTTAACCAAAGCCTTTACTGCAATCGCCAAAGCGGACGAACTACAGCCGATAGAAACCCCCGATGAAAAAATCATCACGCTATTCAAGAACGGAGAGACTCGCCAAACCAAAGGCGCACTTTTGATTATGCACGCACCAGAAGTACCGCAACTATGGCCTGCAACCCTGGAAAATTTACGCCGCAACCTGCCACTTTATAGCTGGGCGACCATGGCGCTGCCCTTGCCTGCAAAGTACCAAAATACCGTTCCCGAAAGGGAGTCTGCATCTGCCAGTAGCATTGCAGCGGAAACTGAAAGCTCGGCTGCTAGTAGTTCTGCTCCAGCAGAAGCTATTGCAACAACAAGCTCAGCATCATCTGAACCTGCAAAACCGCTCATTCCACGCAATAAGCTGATTAGCGACCGTGTGGAAGCCGCTGTTGCGCAGCTCAATAAGATCGGACAATTTAATTTGGTCGTATTGGTGGACAACAGCAGCGCTCCCGATGCGCTCGCAACACTTTATAAAAAGATCAATAAAAGCAGCACAACCAACGACACCGTTGACGGGCCCTTACAGGCACTTATTTTGGTGAACTTGCAAAATCAGGAGCCTCTGACCAAAGAGCAACTTGCAGACATTTTTTCGGTGGGAGATTTGCCCGTGATGGATGTTTTCTTTAATCCAGACAACACCGCCCAAGCCGAACTCAGGCGCATACATCATGCGGAGGCAATGCGAAAAAATCTCAAAGACTACCAACAATTAATTTTACCCAGCCAACCACCGGTTAGTGTTGACGATAAACAAAATTTTTGGCTGGCAAAAATTCATGGTTTTGTGGCGAGAAAAGCTGAGGGGAATGAGCTGCAGGGCGGCAGCAGCAACTCGTCAAACCTAACCATGAAATAAGGTGCAAATCGGAAGGGAAATAAAAGTTTAGGGCAAATAAAGAGTGGGGCCTGAGAACATTAACCTCAAGCCCCATAGATATTTTACGCACTCCGCGGAGATCCTTCTAAAGGTACGACCTCCTTATACTTAACGCCGCGCTCTCACGAGCGCCATAATAGCTGTGTCCTTCAGCTTACCTGGCTTCCTTAGCATGGCTTACTCCAAGCCATCAATCTCCAAAAATTCCTTTTATGCCGCACTCCTGCGCAGCGTCATCCTCATACTGCAACTGAAGGTGGCGTCCTCGCCACCTCGATATTAGTCGCATCCATTGACCCTTCTTGGTCAACCTCACTTCCCTGAATACCTCCTTGTTGATGTGCATTTTCAAGTAAACGAGCCCCAGCGCCTAGTCGCTAAAAGCGCTAAATCGTGTAGGAAATTAACCATAGTGAAACGCGGATATTATCCCCATCAGCGAGGATATCGACGATTTAGGCAGGCATTTTTAATGCAGCCAAACGCTCATGCAGCTCACCAACAATTGGCGGATAACATCCGCGCGTAGCGAGATAATGCTCATTAAACAATTGGAAATAATCGAGCAAGCGTTCGCTGTTAGTGTTTTCACCAGCCATTTGCAAACACAAGGCAGCCGCTTCTGCTGTAGACAAATAATCTTCCTGGTGGGATTTGCGCACAGCGTATCCACGCAAAGCACCTTGCGGTAATGAAATACAGGGAACCGATTCCAACCAGCGGCTCAAATGAAACATGCGACTACTTTGCTTCCAGGTTGCATCCAATAAAATAAAGGTTTTTATTTTATTATTGTCGGGAACCTCAGAAAAAACTTCGCGTGGTTTTGCTTTGGCTTCAGGGGTGTCCGCAGGAAAAACGATAAAGCATTGACGGTTCTCGTCTTGCAATAAATCCAAAAGCGCTTGATCAGGTTCGGTACGGCTCCAACAATACGCGTGGGTGCGTGGAAATAAATCAGCAATTAAGCGCCCGGTGTTTGTCGGTTTAAAAATTTCTATGCGATGCAACAACAAAACAAATTCGACGTGCGATTGCAATTGCGGTTGCCAATCGCAAATACATGCATAAGCGGCGAGCTGACATTGCTCGCACCGCACCACCGATTTTCCACGCGCAGAAAAAACTCTCGTGGAATCGGCAATGCAACGCTCACGCAATAATTGGAATTGATTTTTAGTTGTTAAATGTTGCATAGCGTTTTAATAACATCATCCATTTGGAAACCTAAGCAACTTTGGATTCAAGGGCATAGACATGTGTGTGATGCCATTTGTTTGATTTCCAGCGTCGCCAGTAAAAATAGGAACGCACACCTTCATCAAGAATGGCTGATAACAAAATACCAAACACACCCCAATGTAAAACAAACACCATTAGGTAAGCGGCAGGAATTGCAACTATCCACGTAAATAAAGGGCCGACAATTGAAATCAAAAGACCGTCACCCGTGGCGCGTAGAGCGCCACCAACCATTACATTTACCGCTCGTGGTGGTTCAGACAATGCAGCCAATAAAAATAACCAAAAAGACGCGCTGATCACCCATTGATCATCAGTATAAATATCCATAATCGGACGATGAAAGGCTAACAAAATCGCCACAACAATACCTGAACCCCAAAGCGCAGCTTTCAAGCTTTGGCGCATTTGACGCGCTGCTTTTTCATAACTACCCGCACCGACAAATTGACACACCAGAATTTCCGTTGCCATGGTTAACGCTAACGTAATAACCAATCCAATCAAAAATGTGTTGAAGGTATAAATTTTTGCGGCAAGCGCTGCTGCTCCCAACGCTGCTGCAAAACCGTTAAGTACCATCATATTTAAATCAAATGACATAGGTTCAATCATACTCGGCAACGCGATACGCAAGGTGTGACGTGAAGCAGGCCGGAACTCTTTAACGAAACTATCCCAACTCAAGTTTAAATCCAGACGGCTCCACACAAAAAAGCCACTCACCAATACGCCGATAATCGCTGCTAAAACACTGGCGTACGCAACACCTTCAATACCCAAGGGTGGTAAGTTAAACCATTGAAAAACCACAGCCGAACAAAAAAGAATATTACAAAGAAAAAATACAATGTTGGCTAACATATTCCACTGCGGCATGCCGAAGATATTCAAAATAGTTTGGAATATCATCTTTAAAGCCCACACGAGCATAATTGCCGCAATAGCATGAATGTAGGTAACTGCGTCTGTTTGAATTTGTCCAGGCAAACCCATCAGTGAGCAAACCCAGGGCGCACTCCAGTAAAGTAAAAGACCAAGCATTCCGCCAACAACTAAAATCCAGGTGGCATAGGTAGCGATAGTTGCTAATGCTTTTTCACGATCACCCGCACCCAGGCGCTGGCTTGCAATACTGGAGCCTGAAAAAACCGTTACCCATAGAATATTCACGCAGAAAAAAATGACCGGTGTCATTGCACCAGCGCCAGCTGCGGCTGAATCACTAACGCGACTCAAAAAAAATGTATCCAAAACAGGAACACTTAATTGCAGAGATTGCTCCACTAAAAGCGGACGACTCATTCCCCAAAGACCTTTGGATTGCGCAGCGGTCACAGGTGATTGGTCAGAATCGCTGGAGACATCAGGAATTTGTGACATGAAAAACCCGGTAATTCAATTAGAAAAAAATAGTAGGTGCTTGCATGATGATGCAGCGAAGATCCTGAGAAAAACGCACAACTGGGTGTTTTTTATGACATAAAAAAACCCGTCCTTACTGTAAATTAAGGACGGGTTTTTAAACGATATTTTTACATAAAAAAACAAATATCGGTCTTACATTTGGTACCCGAGGCCGGACTCGAACCGGCACAGCTTACGCCACTACGACCTCAACATAGCGTGTCTACCAATTCCACCACTCGGGCTTTTTCTTACTTGCTTTGCTCCGGTGCAGTTGCTGGAACATCGCTAGCTGCAGGAGCAGCCTGGTTAGTTGCAGGCACGTCAGATGCAGGCGCAACAGGTGCTTGTTGTGCGGCAGCTGGAACAGCAGGAATACCTTGCACAGCAACTTTAGAATGATTTTTTGCCATTACCGCAAGTGTAAGGCTGAGTACAAAAAATATAGTTGCAAAAATTGCAGTAGCGCGAGTAAAAAAACTACTGCCACCATCACTACCAAATACGGTTTGCGATGCACCAGAACCAAAAGATGCACCGGCTGCAGCACCCTTACCTTGTTGCAACAAAATCAACACAATAATTGCCAGCGCAGATATTGAGTGGATAACTAATACTAACTTTTCCATTGCTGGATCTCTTAATTAGGATCGATTGAGTATCATTAATTTGCCGAAATTCTTTAGTAAGAAATTTTAATCAGCAGCTTTACAAATTTTCAAAAATTCTTCGGCATCTAATGACGCGCCGCCAAGCAAGGCACCATCGATATCCGGTATCGCGAACAATTGTTCGGCATTACTGGCTTTAACACTACCGCCGTACAAAATTCTTACTTCTTCAGCCAAGTCACCCAAGCGTGTGCGAATAAAACGATGCACTTCTTCTGCTTGTTGCGGTGTTGCTGTTTTGCCAGTTCCTACCGCCCACACAGGTTCGTAGGCAACTACGGCATTTTTAAATACGTCGAGACCAACCTGGTCAAATACTGCTTGCAGTTGCGCACCTATCACCTCAAGGTGTTGGCCATTTTCGCGCTGAGCACTTGATTCACCAACACATAAAATGGGAATCAAATTTTCGCGCTGCGCTGCGATAAACTTTTGTGCAACTTGTGCATCAGTTTCGCCCTGCAAACGGCGGCGCTCATTGTGACCAATAATCACAAATTTGCAATGCAATTCTCCCAGCATTTTAGCCGATACCTCTCCGGTATAGGCACCTGAATCATACTGACTCAGGTTTTGCGCACCCAAAAAAATGGGCGAGCCAGAAATCTTTTCAAACGTTGGTAGTAAGTATGGATTGGGCGGACAAACAACGACTTCAGCGTTATGTTCACCTTGCCAGCCAGCAACTACTTTGGCCAACAACTCAGCATTTGACTGCTGGTTTCCATTCATTTTCCAGTTGCCAACTACAAGCTGGCGACGCTTTGCGTGACTGGTTTTGTTCAACAGCAATACCTCCCCCAAAGCGGGCGCTCATGGTAGCTAAGATGACTTGAACATACAACCTAATCTTAGCTTACACCCTGATTTTTATCGGTTTTATAAGTAACGACAGCTAAAAATTGAGCTAATTCGATCAATTTTTAGCTGTCAACTTTTCACCTTGGGTAGTTTTTAAACAGCAGTGCAAGAGTTGGTTAGCTCAATGCTAACTCAACAGTTTTGGCCAGCTCTTGCGCCAGCTCCTTAACCTGCTTCTTATCTTCGCCTTCCACCATCACTCGCACAACGGGTTCTGTACCCGATGGGCGTAAAAGCACGCGGCCTGTTCCTGCAAGTTTTTCCTCAGTCGCTTTCACTGCTGACTGAACAGTTTGGTCTGAACTCAAATCCACACGCTTTGCCATGTGCACATTGATCATGACTTGCGGCATTTTGTTCATGCCTTTTTTGATCTTGTATAAAGACTCGCCAAAGGTTGTAACCGCCAACAGAACCTGCAATGCAGAAATAATACCGTCGCCGGTAGTGGTTACGTTGCTGCACACTATGTGGCCAGAGTTTTCACCGCCAAGACGCCAGCCATTTTGGCGCATCATTTCAATCACATAACGGTCGCCGACCTTAGCGCGAGCGAAAGGAACACCAAGCTTTTTGAGACCTAATTCAAAACCAAAGTTACTCATTAGAGTGCCCACGACACCATCGCAGCCACCTGCGTATTCTTGCTGGTATCGAGCAATGATGTAGAGCAATTCATCGCCATCGACGATTTCACCTTTGTGGTCCACAAATACCACCCGGTCACCATCGCCGTCGAAAGCGATACCAAGATCAGCACCCACCTCGATAACTTTCTCTTGTAAGGCTTCTGGTTTGGTGGAACCGCAACTGCGGTTAATGTTGGTACCGTTCGGTTCCACAAACATAGGGATAATTTTTGCGCCCAGCTCGCTAAATACATCAGGCGCGATATTGTAGGTAGCGCCGTGCGCGCAATCCAACACGATTTGTAGACCTTTAAGGTTAAAACCCCAAGGCATGGTGCCTTTACAGAATTCAATGTAACGACCGGATGCATCGCCGATACGGCGCGCTTTACCGAGCTTTTCAGCGGTGGTCATTGGTTTTTCCAACTCTTCCTCGATAAGACGCTCCAACTCATCTGGCAATTTAGTGCCGTTACCACCAAAAAATTTAATGCCGTTATCGACGTAACTGTTGTGCGACGCACTGATCACAATACCGGCTTGCGCCTGGAAAGTACGGGTGAGATATGCGACTCCAGGTGTTGGCATTGGGCCAAGTAAGCCCACATCCACACCAGCGTTAATCAAACCGGCTTGCAGGGCAGATTCAAACATATAGCCAGAAATACGGGTATCTTTACCGATTAAAATCAGATTGGAGCCGTCAAAGCGATCCATAAGCACACGGCCAGCAGCCCAACCGAGCTTCAGCATAAAGTCCGGGGTAATTGGAGCTTCACCAACCAAACCACGAATACCATCTGTACCAAAATATTTGCGCGACATGAATCCTTACTCCACTTTCAAAAATTAACTCCTAAAAATAAGCTAGGAGACTAATGGTTATGCTGAATTTTTTATTTCTTGATAAACCCTTAAAACATCTTTGGTAGCAGCCACATCATGCACACGAATGATGGCAGCACCACGTTCGACGGCAGCCAATGCCAGCGCCAAACTACCTGGCAAACGCTCATCGACGCCACGATTAAGCAACTGTCCTAAAAGAGATTTGCGCGATAAACCGACCAGAATAGGAGCTCCCAAAACTGCCAATTCGGGCAGGCGCGCCAAGAGGGCGAGATTATGCGCGAGAGTCTTGCCAAAGCCAAACCCCGGATCTACTAAAATGCGTTCTTTTGTGATGCCGGCCGCGCTGCAAGCTGCAATTCGCTCCTGCAAAAAGCCCGATACCTCAGCAACCACGTCCTGGTAACTCGGTGCGTTCTGCATAGTTTGCGGCTGCCCCTGCATATGCATCAAACATATCGGCAGCCCTGTTTTTGCAGCAGCGGAGAGCGCACCATCACGCGTCAAAGCCCGAACATCATTGATGATCCCAGCCCCCATTTGTGCGGACTCACGAATTACACTTGCGGTACTGGTATCTACTGAAACCAAAGCCCCCAGTCTTTCCACGAGCGCCTGAACAACAGGGATAACACGCTCCAATTCTTCTTGTTCAGAAACTGTAGCTGCACCGGGGCGAGTGGATTCTCCACCAACATCTAAAATATCCGCCCCCTCCTCCAACATTTGTTCTGCACGTTTAAGCACTAGATCAAGAGAGGCGTGACCATCTTGGAAATAGTTACCACCATCCGAAAAAGAATCCGGAGTGATATTGAGGATGCCCATTATTTTTGGTGTGGATAAATCCAATGTGTGCGCGGCGCACTGCAATTTCATAAAAATCCTACTGAACCCGGATAAAAAATAACCCCGAGCAAGCTCGGGGTTTTGTGAACTGAAATTTGAATTACTTCTTCGGCCAGTAGGGTTTTATTTTTAGAAGCCCAACCCAAAAACAGGCTTCCAATATCAAACCCATAACAATAGCGGCAAGCATTCCAGTTTTAAATCCAATAAAGTAACAAGCAATGCAAGAAACCATTAACAGCAACAAAACTATCCATCTAGCCCTCTTGCTCACTTCCATTACTTCACTCTGCTAACCGTTAATGCGTATTTGCTGGGCCACCAATCGGACCCGCTTGTTCGCCAGAATCGCCGGAATCCTTATTGCGCAAATGGCTGTTGAAGTCATCGTCATTCCACTCGCGAGGTGGGCGAACTTTACGACGCGCCATCAAATCCGCTACTTGTTCCGCATCAATGGTTTCATACTCCATTAAAGCGTCTTTCATAGTTTCCAGCACATCGCGGTTCTCTTCCAAAATTTGCTTGGCGCGGGCGTAGCATTCATCAATAATTCGACGAACTTCCTCATCGATTTGACGAGAAGTTTCACCGGAATATTGTTGAGTCGCCATACCTGGGTATGCGCCCTCTTCCTCGCCGTAATGCAATGGACCCAGTTTGGCTGACAAGCCCCACTTGGTTACCATACTGCGCGCCATGCTGGTTGCGCGCTCGATATCGTTAGAAGCACCAGTGGTCACGCCATCGATACCTAAAGTCATTTCTTCAGCGATACGACCGCCAAACAAAGTGCACAGGCGTGATTCAAGTGAACGCTTGCTCCAGCTGTACTTGTCTTCCTCTGGCAAATATTGGGTTACGCCCAATGCACCACCACGCGGAATAATGGTGACCTTATGTACCGGATCATGCTCAGGCACCAAGCAACCGATAATCGCGTGACCAGCTTCGTGGTAAGCCGTGTTTTCTTTCTCTTTCTCGCTCATTACCATGGACTTGCGTTCAGCGCCCATCATGATTTTATCGCGAGCCTTTTCGAAATCTTCCATAGTCACCAAACGCTTGTTTCCGCGCGCAGCAGTCAAGGCTGCCTCGTTCACAAGGTTTGCCAGCTCAGCACCGGAGAAGCCCGGAGTACCACGAGCAATAACTGATGCACTGACGCGTTCATCGAGCGGTACTTTGCGCATATGAACTTTAAGAATTTGTTCACGACCGCGGATATCAGGCAAACCTACATAAACCTGACGGTCAAAACGGCCTGGACGCAACAAAGCTTTATCCAACACATCTGCACGGTTAGTAGCGGCGATAATGATCACACCATCATTGCCTTCAAAACCGTCCATCTCCACCAGCAATTGGTTAAGGGTTTGTTCGCGCTCATCATGGCCACCGCCATGACCACCGCCACGGTGACGACCTACAGCGTCGATCTCGTCAATAAAAATAATGCATGGCGCTTGTTTCTTGGCTTGATCAAACATGTCGCGTACGCGGCTAGCACCAACACCCACGAACATTTCTACGAAATCAGAACCTGAAATCGAGAAAAAAGGTACTTTTGCTTCACCGGCGATAGCTTTAGCCAACAAGGTTTTACCTGTACCTGGTGGGCCAACCATCAATACGCCGCGTGGAATCATGCCGCCCAAGCGTTGGAACTTGGAAGGATCGCGCAAGAACTGTACAAGCTCTTGAACCTCTTCTTTAGCTTCATCTACACCTGCTACGTCAGCAAAAGTAGTCTTGATTTGGTCTTCACCTAGCAGGCGCGCCTTGCTCTTACCAAAGCTCATGGGGCCGCCTTTACCGCCGCCACCGCCTTGCATTTGGCGCATAAAGAACCAGAAAACACCGAGAATAATTAAAACTGGTGCGCAAGCGAGGAACAATTGATACAGGAAGCTTGGCTGCTCGATTTCACGGCCTTTAATAGACACGTTGTGAACATAAAGATCATCCAGCAATTTAGGATCAGGAGTCTGCGGACGGACTGCTTTAAATGAGGTTCGGTCTGTGTAAACACCTTCAATGCTCGTAGGATCAATAATGACCTCTTGAACCCTCTCATCTTTGACAGCCTTGATAAACTCTGAATAGCTAATAGTGTCGCTACTCGGAGTTCTGCTGAAGTTTTGGAACACACTGATCACGACTACAAGAATTACGAGCCAAATCAGGAGGTTCTTGGTGATATCGTTCAAGGAGAGATCCTCATATATGCATTAAAACAGCGTTAAACATCAAAAAAACGGGACTTGTGACTTCTTTTGTATACTTGGGGAGTAAATCCGGAATTGCAAGGCCTGGCAGAAATACTACGGGGGTTGTTCATTTAACTTTAGCACTTAATTGCCGAAGTGAAACAAAAACCCATATAACCTTTAACGGCAAATCTCGCTATCTCATTAGCCCTAGTACGGCTTAGTGGGCTACAATAGCGACCCTTCGTATTTAGATGCCGATTTCGGATTCCTTAAGGTAAGTAACTATGCCCATCAGCGCAGAGCGTAAAAAATCATTTCGTACCATTGGCCACAAACTCAACCCGATTGTCACCATTGCTGGCAATGGCTTGAGCGAAGGCGTGCTGCTGGAGCTAAACCGCGCTTTAGACGACCACGAGTTGATCAAAGTTAAACTCGGCCTTGCCGACCGCGATGAGCGTAAAGCACTCGTTGCTGAAATTGTTGCATTGCCTAATGTTGAACTAATTCAAGAAATTGGCAAAGTAGTTATTCTCTATCGCGGCAATAAAAAAGCAAATCCTAAATTGTCGAATTTACATAGATAAACATTTTTGTCGCTTCAATAAAAAAGCCGCCTCATTGGGCGGCTTTTTTATTGAAGCAGTAATTAGATATGCTCGACCGTGTCGATTTCATATTCCACTTCGCCACCTGGCGCTTTTACAACAACAACATCACCTTCTTCTTTACCGATCAATGCACGCGCAATGGGTGAATTGACGGAAATTTTGTTAGCTTTGATTTCTGCCTCATCATCGCCCACGATTTGGTAGGTAACGGTTTGGTCTGTTTCCAAATTAATAATGGTTACAGTCGTACCGAAAATTACTTTGCCGGAATGTGGAATTTTAGTGACGTCGATAATTTGCGCATTGCTCAGCTTGCCTTCGATTTCTTGAATACGGCCTTCGCAAAAACTTTGTTGCTCGCGCGCGGCAGAGTATTCGGCGTTCTCTTTCAAATCGCCATGGGCACGTGCTTCAGCAATTGCATTCACAATACGTGGACGCTGAACTTTTTTAAGATCTTCTAACTCGGCCGCTAATTTTTCTGCGCCGAGCGCAGTCATTGGAAACTTAGTGCTCATTTCGTCTTTCCTTTAAGTACAAAGGCCTGATGAACAGGCCTTTTGTTGCAAATTAATGGTTATGAGAGCCAACTACGGGGAAATGCTGAAAAATGTTTTCAAGGCAGTCAGCGCAAGGCAAAAACAGGCAAAACAGCGGAGTTTATTGAAATAAATGAGCATGTTGAGCCTGCTTTTAACGACGCTATGACAACGTAGATAATTTTCAGTGTTTTCCTAGTGCTGTTGGGCCTTTACCTGCAGATGCAAATCTTGCAAGCGGCGCACTTCAATCTTGTCACCTTTTTTCAGCGCAGTACATACCGCCAAACCTGCTGCCAAAGTCGTGTTGTAATACACGCGATGATTTTCTGCGCTGCGACGAATAGATGCAGAATCACGTGTAGCTTGGCGACCTTCCACCGTATTTAAAATCAAATCGATTTCATCGTTTTTGATCATATCAACAATATGCGGACGACCTTCTTGCACTTTGTTCACGACCTGAACAGTTAAACCTGCATCTTGCAAAATATTTGCTGTGCCGCGAGTAGCAACCAACTTGAAGCCAAGCTCAGCCAAATCCTTACCTACGCTTACAATGCCATCTTTATCCATATCGCGCACGCTTAAAAATGCAGTGCCCGATGTTGGAATGCGGTTGTTCGCACCTAATTGTGATTTTCCGTAAGCTTCACCGAAACTATCGCCCACGCCCATTACTTCGCCGGTAGATTTCATTTCCGGGCCGAGGATTGGGTCTACCGCAGGGAATTTATTGAACGGGAATACCGCTTCTTTCACGCTGTAATAGCTTGGAATAATTTCTTTGGTAAAGCCTTGATCAGCCAGGCTTGTTCCTGCCTGACAGCGCGCCGCAATTTTTGCCAAAGACACACCAATACATTTAGAAACAAAAGGAACTGTACGCGATGCACGCGGGTTCACTTCGATCACATAAATTTTGCCATCTTGATAGGCAAGCTGGGTATTCATCAAACCAATGACGCCCAACTCAATTGCCATTTTCTTAACTTGCTCGCGCATTTCATTTTGCACATCAGCAGGTAAAGAATAAGGTGGCAATGAACACGCCGAGTCACCTGAGTGAACACCGCATTGTTCAATGTGCTGCATGATGCCGCCGATAACAACTTGCTCGCCATCCGACACAGAATCAATATCCACTTCAATAGCGTTATTCAAGAAGTGATCGAGCAACACTGGCGCATCTTCTGACACTTGCACTGCAGTGCGCATATACGTGCGCAACTCATCTTCTTTATAAACGATTTCCATTGCACGGCCGCCCAACACGTAAGATGGACGCACAACCAACGGATAACCAACGCGATCAGCAGCAACTAATGCTTGCTCAAGCGAACGTACAATCGCATTTGGCGGTTGCAACAATCCGAGTTTGTCGATCATTTGTTGGAAACGTTCACGATCTTCTGCGCGATCAATTGCATCTGGACTAGTACCAATAATCGGTACGCCTTCTGCTTCAAGAGCACGTGATAATTTCAATGGAGTCTGGCCACCGAATTGAACAATTACACCAACAGGTTTTTCTTTTTGAACGATTTCTAGAACATCTTCCAACGTCACTGGTTCGAAGAACAAACGATCAGATGTATCGTAATCTGTTGAAACTGTTTCAGGGTTACAGTTCACCATAATGGTTTCATAACCGTCTTCGCGCATCGCTAAAGCCGCGTGTACGCAGCAGTAATCGAACTCGATACCTTGACCGATACGGTTTGGACCACCGCCGATTACCAAAATCTTTTTCTTGTCGCTCGGGTTAGCTTCGCACTCTTCTTCGTAAGTGGAGTACATGTAAGCAGTCGATGTTGAGAATTCTGCTGCACAAGTATCAACACGTTTGTAAACCGGACGAACATTCAAACCTTGACGATAGTGACGAACTTCTTTTTCAGTTACGCCGAGCAATAAAGCCAAACGCTTATCAGAGAAACCTTTGCGCTTGTAGGCGAAAATTGCATCTGCATCTAAATTCGCAAGAGACTTGCCACGCAGCGCTTGTTCCATGTTAATTAATTCTTCGATTTGCACGAGGAACCATGGATCAATTTTTGAAAGGTTGAATGCATCTTCTACGCTCAAACCAGCACGGAAAGCATCGCCCACATACCAGATACGCTCAGCACCAGCAGTAGTTAATTCGCGACGAATTTTTGCGATGCCTTCTTCAGTTGTAACATCAACTTTTGATTCAAAACCGGCAGAGCCCACTTCCAAACCGCGCAATGCTTTTTGCAATGATTCCTGGAAAGTACGGCCAATCGCCATAACTTCGCCAACGGATTTCATTTGCGTGGTTAAGCGAGCATCTGCATCACCGAATTTTTCAAACGTGAAACGAGGAACTTTTGTTACAACGTAATCGATAGACGGTTCAAATGACGCTGGAGTTGCACCGCCAGTAATATCATTTTTCAATTCGTCGAGCGTGTAACCCACTGCGAGTTTTGCAGCGATTTTTGCAATCGGGAAACCTGTTGCTTTTGATGCGAGTGCAGATGAACGCGATACACGCGGGTTCATCTCAATAACAACCATGCGGCCATCAACAGGATTTACAGCGAACTGTACGTTAGAACCGCCAGTCTCAACGCCGATTTCACGCAATACCGCGATCGAGGCGTTACGCATGATTTGGTATTCTTTGTCAGTCAAGGTTTGCGCTGGCGCTACAGTGATTGAGTCGCCGGTGTGCACACCCATTGGATCGAAGTTTTCGATGGAGCAGACGATGATGCAGTTGTCGTTCTTGTCGCGCACAACTTCCATTTCGTACTCTTTCCAGCCCAGCAAAGATTCATCGATTAACAATTCATTAGTGGGTGACAAATCCAAACCGCGGGTACAAATTTCTTCGAATTCATCCCAGTTGTAAGCGATGCCGCCACCAGATCCACCCATGGTGAATGATGGACGGATAATGCAAGGAAAACCGAATTCCTTCGGAGCTTCTTTGGCTTCTTCCAAGCTGTGAACGATTTTTGCGCGGGCGCAAGACAAACCAATACGTTTCATCGCCTGATCAAACAGATTGCGGTCTTCTGCCATGTTGATGGCTTCTTCTTTGGCGCCAATCAGCTCGACATTGTATTTTTCGAGCACGCCGTGTTTAGCCAGCGCCAAGGCGCAGTTGAGCGCCGTTTGGCCGCCCATGGTTGGGAGGATTACATCAGGACGTTCTTTTTCAATGATTTTTTCAACAGTTTGCCACTCGATCGGCTCGATGTAAGTTGCATCCGCCATGGCTGGGTCGGTCATGATGGTGGCTGGGTTAGAGTTCACCAGAATAACGCGGTAACCCTCTTCGCGCAGGGCTTTACAGGCTTGGGCGCCCGAGTAGTCGAACTCACAGGCCTGGCCGATAACAATCGGGCCTGCACCGAGGATCAAGATACTGTTTATGTCTGTACGTTTTGGCATGTCTGCTCCGGTTCTTTAACTCCCTCCCAGTCTCCCCCTTGAAAAGAGGGAGGAGTTACATCCTGCCACCTACAAGGTGAAGTCAGTCCCTCCCCCTTTTCAAGGGGGAGGTTAGGAGGGGGTTTAGTGTTAGCTCTTACGAGCCTGCATCAATTCAATAAAGTGATCGAACAAGGTATCCGCTTCGTGTGGGCCCGGGCTTGCTTCGGGGTGCCCCTGGAAGCTAAAAGCCGGCTTGTCAGTGCGGTGAATACCTTGCAATGAACCATCAAACAGGGACTTGTGGGTCGCTTTGAGGTTCGCGGGCAAGCTCGCTTCTTCTACCGCAAAACCGTGGTTTTGGGCAGTGATCATTACGCGCTTGCTATCCAAATCTTGTACAGGGTGGTTACCGCCGTGGTGACCGAACTTCATCTTCAAGGTCTTAGCACCAGAGGCCAAAGCCAACAATTGGTGACCGAGGCAAATGCCAAATACAGGGATGTCGGTTTCGAGGATTTCTTTAATCGCATCAATGGCGTAAGTACAAGGCTCTGGATCGCCAGGGCCGTTGGAGAGGAAAACACCATCGGGATTCATCGCCAACACTTCAGCGGCGGTGGTTTTGGCTGGAACCACGGTCAAATCGCAATCGCGATCAGCCAAAAGACGAAGAATGTTGCGCTTTACACCGTAATCGTAAGCAACAACTTTGAATTTTTTAGGTGCGGTCAGTGCTGTGTGGCCTTTGCCCAATTCCCAGCTACTTTCATTCCATTGGTAAGCTTCGCTGATAGTAACTTCTTTCGCCAAATCCAAACCTTTCAAACCGCCGAAAGCTTTTGCTGCTGCCAAGGCTTTGGCTTCATCAACGTCATCACCTGCGATGATAGCGCCGTTTTGGGCACCTTTATCACGCAGTAAGCGAGTCAAACGACGGGTATCTATATCAGCGATGCCAACTACATTGCGGGCTTTAAGATAATCAGAAAGGCTTTGGGTATTGCGGAAATTACTGGCTAACAGAGGTAAATCACGAATTACTAAACCAGAAGCCCAAATTCGATCACATTCAGCATCTTCCTGGGTGGTACCGGTATTGCCTATGTGCGGATAAGTGAGGGTGACAATTTGTTGGGCGTAAGATGGATCAGTGAGAATTTCCTGGTATCCGGTAATGGCGGTATTAAAAACTACCTCACCAACGGATAAGCCATCGGCACCAATAGCAGTGCCACGAAAAACACTACCGTCTGCAAGTACGAGTAGCGCGGGTCTCTTCGCGAGAGTATTCAAGTAAACCTCCTGGGTTTGGCAGTGGTTTTAAATCGTAAAGCTATGAGCGCTTTATCCGCATGCCGTTCACTTTCTTCAGGCTCAAAAAGGCAATCGCACAGTCAAAAAGGCGCGAAAAGCGAGTTGAGTTCATGGTTTTTAGTGAAATTGGCCAGTTACAGGTTGTAAAAAAGCGAGATGAAATAAACTCCCATCTCGCTTTTTGTAGGTCGGCCCGGCGTTGTAAAGAGCGATGGCCTAAAATTCTGTACCTTTAGATTCTGTAACTGGGCGCAGCACAGCCGAGCGCAATCTGGCTGCGAATTCTACGGGAGTCGGGCGCGGGTGTCCATTGGAAAATCCCTGTTGCAGGGTAAATGACCGAGAAAGACGCAGGAATGGGTGCTTAATGAGCGGCTTTAGGTTTAGAAAATAATTTACCCACAAGGCTAGTTACTAAAAGCGCGATTGCGCCAGCCACTACACCTAAAACCATATTGGCAAGTGAACCGCCGAGAATGGCTGCAAACCCACCGTAGTAATGCTCGATACTGTGCTCGATCCCATGAAAAAAGGGCAAGCCGTGCGCCAGTATACCGCCGCCAACCAAAAACATGGCGACAGTTCCCGCGACAGATAAGACTTTCATTAAGACCGGTGCAGTGACCAGCAGGCCTTTGCCGACCTTGTGTTGGAAGCCAAGCCAGGCGCCCTGCCCTTGCTTTTGCAGGAGATGCAAGCCCATATCGTCCAACTTCACGATAAGCGCCACAAAACCGTAAACCCCTACCGTCATCAGAATCGCTACCGTAATGACTGCCGCGACCTGAACCATAAAAGCTGCTTTGGCAATTGCGCCCAGGGTGATTACGATAATCTCTGCGGAGAGGACAAAATCTGTACGAATTGCGCCTTTGATTTTCTCCCGTTCAAAATCCACCATATCAACGTGAGGATTGTGCAACGCGGCTTCCAATGCATCGTGCTCGGCTTTTTCTTCTGCATCACTGTGCAGGAATTTGTGCGCGAGTTTTTCCACACCCTCGTAGCACAAATACAAACCGCCAATCATCAACAGCGGTGTGATCAACCAGGGAACGAAAGCACTGATCAACAAAGCTGCCGGCACCAGAATGGCTTTATTGATAAAAGAACCTTTAGCAACCGCCCAAACTACTGGCAACTCCCGCTCCGCACGTACACCGGAAACCTGTTCGGCATTGAGCGCAAGATCATCACCCAATACACCTGCGGTTTTTTTTGCGGCGACCTTGGTCATGACTGCAACGTCATCAAGCACGGCGGCGATGTCGTCGATCAACAGTAGCAAACTGGAACCGGCCATAAAAATTCCTAATAATTCATGCTAATGAACAGTGAGGCAAAGGCAGCTTTCTCACTTGACCGCAAAAACGATACATCATACTCGATGCCTAGCTGAATGTTCTTTTCGAGCGAAACAGCAAAACCTGCAGCCACAACAGGCCCGAAACCCGACTCAGTGCTGGAGAAGTGCGCTAGATGCCACGATGAGAACGACTTCTCGGAATAATAATTGACACCGGCACGCCCAAAAACCTCAAGCCACTCAGCTGGCTTTTGTGAAAAGCGTGCAGAAAGTTCAACACTGCGAGTTAAGTTAGTTGAATCCGCACAAACCTCATCGCAATCATTGTTAATATGTTTGTAATCCACGTGGACCGCAATACGGGGAGTGATGTGTTTTTCCACAAAGAGCACAGTTGCATTCACATCTTGCGATGCACTCTCACCGCCAATATCGAGATCAACCTTCGTTTTGGACAACATTAGCCCAAAACGAAGATCATCGACGGATGTAGATGCTTCCGCGGCAGAAGCAGAGGCGGAAACCATCGCAGTAATAATCAACACTTTTAACTTATCCATAAAATATTCCTTATCAGTTTACGAGCAACTTATCTAAGACCTAAAACATCCTGCATATCAAACAAACCATTTTTTTGTTGTTGCAACCAAATCGCCGCACGCACAGCGCCGTTTGAAAATGCCAAACGACTGGACGCTTTGTGCGTAATTTCAACACGCTCGCCATCTGCCATAAACATAACGGTGTGATCGCCCACTACGTCGCCACCGCGCACAGTTGCAAAACCAATAGTGTCACGCGGACGCGCGCCAATTTGGCCTTCGCGACCATAGACAGCCACTTTTTTCAAATCGCGATCTAATGCATTCGCCAAAACTTCACCCATGCGCACAGCCGTACCTGAAGGAGAATCCACTTTGTGGCGATGATGGGCTTCGTAAACTTCCACGTCGTATTCATCACCCAATACACGCGCTGCAATATCGAGTAATTTAAAACAAAGATTTACACCGGTAGAAAAGTTAGCAGAAAGCAATAAAGGAATTTGCGTTTGATAAGAAAGCAGCTCAGCTTTTTCAGCATCGCTAAAACCTGTTGTACCTACGACGATTGGCTTTTTGTGAGCGGCACAAATTTTTACGTTAGCGAGTGTCGCCGCTGGCGAACTGAAATCAATCAAAACGTCAAATTGATCAACAACAGCTGCAATATCGCCCACTATTTTTACATCAATTTTACCGAGGCCGCCAAACTCGCCTGCATCAACACCAACCAATGAACTTGTAGGGCGAACAATTGCAGCAGCCAAAGTTGTATCAGAATTTTTATGGGTAGATTCAATAAGTGCTTTACCCATACGGCCAGCAGCACCGGCGATTGCAATTCTTGTTGTCATATAACTCTCTTCTTAATTTACTGAAGACTATTTGTCTTCATCTATTTCATTAAACAAATGCCCGAGCTTACCAGCTTTTGTTTCAAGATATTTTGCATTGTGTGGATTGCGACCTGTCTGATGCGGCATACGCTCAACCACATTGATACCCATATCTTGTAGCGCTTTTACTTTGCGCGGATTATTGGTAAGTAACTTTAGCGATTTAATATTTAAATGTTCGAGCATTGGTTTCAAAATGCTGTAGTCGCGCATATCTGCACCAAAACCTAACTGCTCATTGGCCTCAACGGTATCTGCACCGCAATCCTGCAATGAGTAAGCACGAATTTTATTCACCAAACCAATACCGCGACCTTCCTGACGCAAGTAAAAAATAACACCGCGCCCTACCAAACCAATTTTATGCATGGCAGCTTGCAATTGCGGGCCACAATCACAACGCAAACTAAACAGTGCATCGCCCGTTAAACATTCCGAATGAACGCGCGCGAGCAAAGGTTCGCAACCACTGATATCGCCCATGGTGAGTACCACATGCTCTTTTTCGGTCTTGTCATCTTCAAAACCGTGCATTACAAACATGCCAAAGGGTGTCGGCAATTTGCAAGATTCTATAAAACGAATTGTCACTGAACGACCTCAATAATTGTGAAAAATAAAATCAGTTTTATTTTTCTTTTAGTACCAACACGCCTTGATCAATTTTTAAATCCACTTTACTGAGATAACTATTACCCAATAAAACAACCGATGGCGAATCTGTACTGCTTACTGCTGCGGGCACCTGGTGTATAACAATATTGCCAACCGACACGCTCGACAAGGTAACGAGGAATGCTTTTGCAATACCATTAGCCGTGTTGACGTTAATCGGGGTTCCGGCGCGATAATCAATTCCCAAGCGTTCTGCCTCAAAGTGATTCATCGCAATTGTAGTCGCGCCCGTATCCACTAAAAAATCAACTGCGCTTCCGTTGATTAAACCTTTTGTTTGGTAATGCCCACCAAGACTACTGGCAATGCGTATTTCAGTTTTTTCCGCTGTTTTAAACTGGTTGACTATGCCACGCGATAAAGAAATCGTTTTACGCTTTCCTTCAATTTCCAATACAGCTTGTGTGCCATCAGCAGAAACCAGCAACACGCCTTCGGGGCTTTTGGTGCCTGCACGCAACATACGTTGCTTGCCATCAATCAGTAATATAGCGCTACCCTGCGCGAGCATCTTGGCTTCAATTTCAAAACCAAAACATATAGGCGCTAGTACAGCAAATATTATGGCCACCAATGCTTTCATTTATCTTCCTTGATCTTAATATGGATAAAAGTAAACGCAGGTTTGTAAAACAACAAACGCGTAGATACCTGCCAACACATCATCAATCATAATGCCAAAGCCGCCATCGACTTTGCGATCCAGCCAATTTATTGGCCAGGGTTTAATGATGTCAAAAAAGCGAAACAGAACGAAGCCCAGCAATATCCAAAGCCAGCCTTTGGGAGCGAGGAACATGGTTATCCAATAACCAACAAATTCATCCCATACTATGCCGCCGTGATCGTGCACGCCTAGTTGCTTTGATGAACGATCACACCAATAAACACCGAGCGCAAAAGTCACAACTAACCAAGTGCCGTAAATCGGCCAAGCCAAATCTTGCAGCAACCAATAAATAGGCACAGCGGCAAGCGTACCGAAGGTACCCGGTGCTTTGGGAGCCAAGCCACTACCAAAACCAAATGAAAAAAAATGATTGGGATTCGTCAACAGCTGCTTAAAGTTTGGTGTAGTCATTTTCAAATTCTTAAAATTTAGCGACCATTAAAAATGCTGGTAACCTTGCGCCGTTAATTCGTAGGCTTCGCCCTCTAGCTCACATTGCACACCAACACCTGCAACGATTTCGCCAACAACAGTCGCGTTAATTTTTTCTTGCGCGATTAACATGGCCAGCTCAGGCATTTTTTCCGGTGACACCGTAAAGCACAATTCATAATCATCACCGCCGCTCAATGCCCAAGTGCGCGCTTGTTGCAGATCGCCAACTGCAAGCAAGGCCGGAGAAAGCGGCAAATTTTCTACATCAATCACCGCTCCCAAATCGCTGGCTTCGCAAATGTGGTTTAAATCTGCCACCAAACCATCTGAAATATCGAGCGCCGCACTGGCGATTCCTTTTAATAAACCAGACTCAATTAAACGCGGTGTAGGACGATAAAAACGCTCGCGCAAATAATGTTCATGATCTGCGTTCAACGCTAGGCGGTTCTGCATAACCGCTAAAGCGGCCGCACCATCACCCAGTGAGTTGGTCACGCAAACAAAATCGCCAATGCTTGCACCATCGCGCCGCATAGCGTGATGCGACTCAACGGCGCCCATAACCTGAATAGTAATACTCAGTGGTCCAGATGTGGTATCACCGCCAACCAATACAATTTCATATTTATTAGCTGCACGAAACAAACCGCGACTAAAACCGCGCAGCCATTCTTCGCTAACATAATTAGAACTTTTGGGTAGAGTCAGTGCCAGCGTGAACCACAAAGGTTCTGCGCCCATGGCTGCCAAATCGCTAAGGTTTGTACGCAAGGCGCGCTCGGCGATATCTTCCGGTTTGGCGTCTGCGGGGAAATGCACATCAGCAACTAAAGTGTCCACCGAAGTTGCCAATTGTTGGTTTGCGGGAATTTGCAGGAGCGCGCAATCGTCACCTATACCCAGGATCACACTTGCTTGCGCTTTATCTTCCAGCAACAAATCAGCTTGTTCGCGCTGGAAAAACTCACGGATAAGTTCAAATTCGCGCATAGTAAATCGCGTGCGACAAGCGCGTGCGATTAATCTCCCCGATTGGCTTTCACTTCAACGGCACGAACCACAGCAGCGGTTTTATCCAACACGCCGTTGATAAATTTGTGGCTATCTTCTGCGCCAAATTTTTTGGCTAGCGAAACTGATTCGTTGATAACAACTTTGTAGGGAACATCGATACGGAATTTTAATTCGTAGGTAGACAGACGCAACAAGGCTTCCGTCACTGGGTCCAACTCAGTAAGCGCGCGTTCAACCAAAAATGGTTCAAAGGTCGCTTCAAGGTCGGATAAATGTTCAGGCACTCCGTGCAATATTTCGTGGAAATATTCCAAATCTACATTACTCATATCATTATCAACGCGAAACTCTGCTTCAATTGCGTTGATACTGGCACCCGCCATTTTCCATTGATAGAGCGCTTGCATGGCATAGTGGCGAGCCATACGGCGAGTGGCGGCAACGTGGCCTTTTTGAGCAGTGCCTTTTTGATTCTGGGAAGTCATTACTTTTACCTGATAAAGAACATTGATTGCGCTGCGCAATCATTAAAAGCTATTTCAATCTGCAACCTCTCCTATTAGTAAAAGAGGTTGCTTACTACTTAAACTCAATACGCCAAGGCGTTAAATATTACCAATGAGCGAAACCATTTCCAGAGCAGTGGAGGCAGCTTCAACACCTTTATTACCTGCTTTGGTTCCAGAACGCTCGATAGCCTGCTCAATGGAATCTACAGTCAGTACACCAAAGGTAATGGGAACACCTGCATTCAATGACACTTGCGCCAAACCTTTGGTGCACTCGCCAGCAACATAATCAAAGTGTGGTGTACCACCGCGAATAACCGCACCCAAAGCGATGATTGCATCGAATTCTTTTTTGGCAGCGATTTTTTGTGCAACCAACGGAAATTCAAATGCACCCGGTGCGTAATAAATGGTGACATTAGCGTCTGGAATACCGTGACGACGCAAAGTATCCAAAGCGCCTTCTTTCAAACTTTCTACAACGAAACTATTCCAGCGGCTCACAATCAAGGCGTACTTGCCTTTTGACGCGGCGAAATTTCCTTCGATAACTTTGATGTTGCTCATAAATTTTTCTCTTTAAGATTCCAATAAATTATTATGCGCTCAGGCATCAGGGCAAACGTATTCAACCACTTCCAAATCAAAACCTGACAAGGCGGAGTAGCGCATAGGCGCAGACATGACGCGCATTTTACGCACCCCCAAGTCGCGCAGGATTTGCGAGCCGGTGCCGACTTGTTTGTATAAAACTTCCGGGCTGCGGCGCTGTTGTTTTCCGCTCAACAACCAATCAATACTTTCTTCAACTTCGCTGGTGGATTCGTCGTGACAAATCAGTAGCACCACGCCTTTGCCTTCATCATTCACACGTTTGAGTGCTTCCTGATAAGACCAGGCTTTGCCACCTGCAATAGAAGGACGCTGCAAGCTTAAAATATCCCGCGCAAGATCCATCACATGTACGCGCACCAAGGTTGGTTCAGCGGTAATTTCGCCTTTTACCATCACAAAGTGTAGATCGCCGCGCGCTAAATCGCGGTAGGTGCGCAGCTCAAATTCGCCGTAAAGGGTTTCCACTTTACGAGTGTTAATGCAGGCAACGGTTTTTTCTTTGGTGGCGCGATAATGGATCAGGTCGGCAATGGTACCGATTTTTAAGTCATGTTGCTCGGCAAATTGCTCAAGATCTGGCCTGCGCGCCATGCTGCCGTCAGGGTTCATCACCTCAACAATCACCGCTGCGGGTTCAAAACCTGCCAAACGAGCAAGATCACAACCTGCTTCAGTATGGCCAGCGCGGCTCATAACGCCGCCCGGTTGGCTCATCAAGGGGAAAATATGTCCTGGCTGTACTATGTCGCTCGCCTTGGCATTGGCACGCACCGCAGCGCGTACTGTTAAGGCGCGATCCGCTGCGGAAATCCCCGTACTCACACCTTCTGCAGCCTCAATAGATACAGTGAAATTGGTAGTGTGTTGGGATTTGTTGTCGGTAACCATTAATGGCAAATCGAGCTGTTTGCAGCGCTCTTGGGTAAGGGTCAAACAAATCAGGCCGCGCGCGTGGGTGGCCATAAAATTAATATCTTCGGGGCGCACTTGCTCGGCAACCATAATCAGGTCGCCTTCATTTTCACGGTCTTCGTCATCCATCAGTATAACCATTTTACCGTGACGCATATCTTCAATCAGTTCTTCTATGGTGTTGAGTTGCATAGGCATTCTCTGTATCGATTTTCTTAAATTTGCTGATTAAGACCAGAGTGGTCTTGTGGTTGGTGATTAAAAAAAGCAATCAAGTCACCAACCGTCAGTATTTTTCCAGCCAGGGGATTTGCGGCTGTATGCCTAATGCACCGCCCCGCTCTCAGCGCAACCCGCTCAATAAGGTCTTCCATTTCGTCACCTGTTAAAAGGAGATCTGAATAGAGATTATCGCTCCAGCGCAAAGGAAAGTTTTGCACGGGCAGATCCAACCGTATTTCTTCATACACGGCGCGAACAACGAAGGTATCAATCTCCCTTAAATTTTGCTCGCGTGCGAATGTAGATAAAGATTCACCCACTCGCTGACTGACCAAAATACCGAAGTGTCGGTAAGCCTTGAACCGTTCATAAACAAACAGACCTAACACAATTGCTAACGCAGAAAGTGATACGAACGGGTGCACCCAAAAAATATACAAGCCCACAGACACCAATGCCAAAAGCACAAGCCAGCCCGCAACACCGAAAGGCTGCGGTTTGTACTTGGGCATAAGGCGTGAGGGAGTAGGCACTACACAAATCCATTCCTGGCTAAAAATTCGAGCGTAACACCGCCCTGCTCTGTACTTTCGGCGGCTTTATCACCCAGCATCAAACGCTCCAAATAGCGCGCGAGCACATCAACTTCAAGGTTAACGCTTGAACCAGCTTGATAGCTGCCCATAATCGTTTCCTTAAGTGTATGAGGGACTATGTTTAATTCAAACTCCGCGCCATCAACTTTATTTATCGTGAGACTGGTCCCGTCGACAGTGATTGAACCTTTATGGGCTATGTATTTGGCGAGCGCTTTGGGGGCGCGAATACGAAAGCGTTCTGAGCGGGCATCAGGGTGACGGCTAACCACCTCACCAATTCCGTCTACATGGCCGCTAACAATGTGGCCACCCAGGCGAGTTTGTGGTGTAAGCGCTTTTTCCAGATTAACGCGCTGGCCAACTTTCCAATTTGGCAGACTGGTGTTGTCGAGGGTTTCGCGCGACACATCGGCCCAGTAACCATCGCCCGGGAGATCTACAACCGTTAGGCAAACACCATTGGTAGCAATTGAATCGCCCAGACGAACATCACCTAAATCCAGACCATGGGTTTTAATACGCAAACGCAAATCGCCGTTTTTTGGCTGGAGCGCAACCACTTCGCCAATTGCTTCGATGATGCCGGTAAACATAGTTGGTCCTATTCCTGTGATCGCTGATATCTTGTGGTCGCTGAGGTCTTGAGTCGCTACAGCAACGAAGTAGCAAGTCTATAAGCCGTTACTACAAATTTCGAGAGTATCTTTAAACAGGTTTTGATCGAAAAATTTGATCTTCACTTAAGCCACAAAACTATTGGGTGTAACAGCCACTTTTACACTGAGATCAATTACCTTGGTTCGCGCTATCAAGTCGTGCAAGCAGCGCTTATCTCTGCGAAAAATCAACAGCACGTCGGCCAGACGCAATGCCACACCAATGACAGGCACCATGCCCATAATCCATTGGGAAAAATAACGCTGGGCGATCAACGCCATAAATGCCGGTTTTTGGTTGTCGAGCGTCACTATGGCAATTCCCATTACTTTCTTGCCGACGGTTTGACCCTGGTGATACAGCAAATAACCATGAAGCAGGAAAAAACTGATCATAGGCGAAAAGGTTAAAAGCATTTTTTGCGAATCAGAAAGTGCCGCCAGTTTTTTTATTAACTCTGCCTGGGCACTTTGCATATCAGCTGCTTGGCCGGGGTCGATACCCAAGTACTGCATAAAAAACATAAGCATTACGGCAATCAAGAAAACGTCGATTACAAATGCCAAAAAGCGCTTGTTGTATGAAGCCGTATTGTCGCCGCCCGTAGCGGATGAAGGCTGGAAACCCTCGGGTTGTTGATCGTTCAAAGCTGTACCTATCTACAATGACTTAGTTAACGAGGGCTAACCAAGCTAAAAGCAAAACTCATTAATATTCTGTATCCGGAACGGCGGTAATGCGCCAATCCGTACCCACCGCGCGCATATCGCTAATTTTTAGGGGTAGCGCGGACGACATACTCACCAGGGGTAAATCAAACAAAGGCCGCGCGCTGCTACCCAATAGTTTGGGCGCCATGTAAATAATCAACTCATCTACCAGGCCACGCCGTAAAAAATTGGCCGCCAGGGTAGCACCGGTTTCTACCAAAACTTCATTACATTGACGTTTAGCCAATTCGCTCAGCAAAGCGCCCAGATTAACGCGCCCATCATTGGCAGGCAGTGCGATAAATTCTACATGGTCCGGCCATCCGGTTAGCTTGTCAGCATCAGCGCTGCCATTATGGACAACTAGAATTGGCGTTTCTTGAGTAAGGATCTTGGCTTTGCGGCTCAAACGCACATTGGAATCCAACACCACACGCAGCGGTTGCTTGGCTGCAGCCTGTTCTGCATCGGGCATTTCCAGCTCATCTATTCGTACCGTTAGGGATGAATTATCCAGCAAAATGGAATCTATACCGCTGATAATCGCGCAGCTGCGAGCGCGTAAGCGCTGTACATCGCCACGCGCTTTTTTGCCTGTAACCCACTGGCTTTCACCGCTCGCCATGGCGGTGCGGCCGTCCAGACTCATACCCATTTTGCAGCGAACGAAGGGAAGTTTGCGCTCCATACGTTTAACAAAACCGGGATTAAGGGCTCGTGCGTCATCCTCCAACAACGGACCATCGACCTGAACATTGTGTTCGCGCAGATAATCGAGGCCACGACCGGCAACCAGAGGATTAGGATCTTCCATCGCGTAAACGACGCGGCTTATGCCTGCATCCACCAAAGCGTGGCTGCAAGGCCCGGTTTTACCGGTATGACTGCAGGGTTCAAGGGTAACGTAGGCGGTTACACCTTGGGCGTTATTGCCCGCCGCTGCGAGCGCGTTGACTTCCGCGTGGCCCTCGCCCGCGCGGATATGCCAGCCTTCAGCGACAACTGCACCGTTTTTTACCAAAACGCAACCAACTCGCGGATTGGGCATAGTGGTGTAGCGACCACGCTCCGCCAAACGAAGCGCTTGCGCCATAAAAGGATAATCGTCAGTGGTAATGGCCATGCTTAGAGTTTTTCTGATTCTGGCTGTTGTTCAAGGCGGTCGATTTCCTGACGGAATTCGTTCAAATCTTTGAAGCGGCGATATACGGAAGCAAAGCGCACATAGGCGACTTCGTCGAGCTTCTGCAATTGCTCCATAACCTTCTCGCCTACGGCAATAGATTTCACTTCGCGCTCACCGGTCGCTTGTAAAAAATGTTTGATGTGGTTGATGGAGGACTCAATCGCTTCAATACTGACCGGCCGTTTTTCCAGCGCACGCAATAAACCGGCGCGCAATTTGTTTTCGTCGAAAGGTTCACGCGTACCATTTTGTTTGATGATGCGCGGCATTACCAATTCAGCCACTTCAAAAGTGGTGAAACGCTCGTGGCAGGACAAGCATTCGCGACGGCGGCGCACCTGGTCGCCTTCAGCCACCAGGCGAGAATCTATAACTTTGGTATCTTCGGCACTACAAAAAGGACAATGCATCTTGCGCAACCCTAAGCATTTTTAGAAAGGGGCACATCTTAGCATATTGGAGGTTCTTTGCTGTCACCTTAGGCCATTGGGATTGGCGTCAGGTTATTGCGATGCCCAAATAAAAAACCCAGCCGAAGCTGGGTAACAGGAGTAACTCAAACGTTGATTAACACTTCTTGTTCTTACCACTTACATCTACCACACACTACACACAGGTCTTACACACTCGTTAAGGCGTTTTCTCATAAGCATCCGCTAAACCGGGAGCCGATCCATACCAGGGTTTGCCAGAGAAAAAGACTGCATCGCCAGAGCGGAATACGCCCTTAGCGCCCAAAGACATTTGCCCACCCTTGGTGATAAAGAAATAGGTAATTTTTGGATTGGCAGCTGCGATTGCTTTAGCTTGGTCAAGCGTTAAAGCTTTATCGCGACGCACTTCGTTTGCCCAATCTGCCCCCATGTATTGCGCCACATCGGCTACGCGAGTAAAAGCAACCGCTGCAGCTTTGGATGAGGCAGCAGAACTCACACTTGTTTTAACACTGCTTAGGCTGCTACTGCTTTTTGCACTGGATTTCGCTTCGCTTGATTTACTGCTGGCGATAATAATGGGTGTAACACTGGAAGCTGCTTTTGAGCTGGCAACTGAAGATACAGGTTTGGTAACTGCAATTGATGAACTGGCCTTTGAGCTCACTTGTGATGAGCTGGCTTTTGAACTCGAGCTGGAAGAAGGCGCTGAATAAAAATTAGCAATTTGCGGAGCCGTAATGCTTACTGCATAACGCGCATCGGCACCATTCACAGAATCTGTTCGGCTCACACCGCAGGGAACACCTTTGCAGGTTAATTCAGGGCTGGAAAATTTATAAATTTTTCCGCTCCAGTAATCTACATTGAATTCCGATTGGTATGCCATCACAGTCGCAAACTGATTTACAACACCGTAACCCAAGGCGTAAGCATAGGTGCCACCACTACCATCTTGTTTGCGCGAATGTTTTAAACCCATGTTGTGACCCAATTCGTGAGCAGTCACAAAATCACCGCAAGAATTTATGGCGATGTGCGAATACATATAATTTTTAATGTAGGGATTTGAAAAATCACCGTTGGTTCCCTGACCGCCAATCCAGGCCAAGCCACAACTGCCTTGAACAGATTTAAACTGACGATAAAAAATAACCATGTCTGCTTTGGCTTGTTCGCGCGCAGCCGCTACGCCAGAAAACGCAGAATTTTTTGCGAAGGTAATATCATTTAAAGCAACGTCAGCCGTATTATCATCGGTGTAATTCACCATTAATGTTTTAGCAACGCGCAACTCAACATTCAGATTTGAATCTTTATAAATTTGATTCGTTACTTGGAAAATTTGATTAATGCGAGTGGTTGGATCGCCACCGTAAGCATCGGCTGTGCCTTTGGTATAGACCACAAGTACATCAATCACGGCATTCGCAGCAAAGGTTGCGGAAGTGAAAAGCATCGACATTAAACTGACGATGATCAACAGACTATTTTTTAATAAAAGTTTCATAGGGTTTTCTCAATTGACTTTACATTAAACCCTCCGTGATTCACTAAATTGTGCGCGCATCCGTTAAAGCCAAACGCTATCTATTATGTGCTCATCATTTATTTTCTCATGCTGTATTAGTGGGGTTCATTGACTTCCAAAAAATCATTAGCGCCCGGATTTGATAATTCAATTTCTGCCGGGTTTTTATAAAGCCAGCCCAATCCATCAATTGATTCCATAGTAAAACTGCCTTGCGGTGTAGTAATTGTGGCGAAAATAGAATGCTCACCGTAAGTCATAACGACCGGATAATCGGTACCATAACCTTGTAAATGTCCGCTCCAGGTGTAATCGCCATTAGGATTTGTTGTAGTCGATTCCACGTTTGCAACTACACTTTGCCCATTCAACATAGGCAACTGAATTTGCTGGCCAACCGCAGGAAGCTGCTCAGGGTTTTGCTCCAATTGCACAATCGCGTAATCAGAAATTTTTTCACTTAAGGGGATTTTTGGTGTGTCGGTTTTTACATCACCCATTGTCCATGACTTCACATCTGCATTTACCGCAACGGCCGTAGCAGATTGTGGTGAAAACTTTTGTACAGATTGAGCAGGAACAACGGTCGGCATTTCTGCTTTCATCGTGGGAGACGAGTTAACAGTCTGAGGAACAGGAATGGATTCGGCAGTCCACATATGTGCACCCTTCTCCGATTGAGGTACCTGAACCAACAGCATGCTCGCGCAAGCAACAACCACGAGTACTGCAATAGCGAAGATTTTTTGTTTATCAGTCAGCTTTTGAATTTGCATACAGACCTCGCTCAGAAATGAATCTCTCTGTACAAAAATAGATCACCAATTGGCCCTACACTATTTTTATTTCAGTTTTAGCGAAGAAAATCTAAATTCTTTTTTATTAGCTATTTTCGGTTCTAATGAGAACTGGTTCGCACAAATTTTACGGGCAAAAGCACGGGTTGGCGGGTCGTAAACTTGACGCATTTACACATAACGAACGCTAGGTTTTTCAATACGTCATAAACAAGGCGAGCACTAAAATCCAGGAATAAAAAAAGGCAGCCCTAAGGCTGCCTCTTGCAAGCGAAGACGGAACAGATTATTCAGCGTAAACTGGGAAGTCTTTGCACAAGGCAGCCACTTTGGTTTTTACGCTTGCGATGACTTCATCCGCATTGCCCGCTTCCAGCGCTGCAAAAATATCGCAGATCCAATTGGTCAACTGAACGCACTCAGCTTCTTTAAAACCGCGAGTGGTTACTGCTGGCGTACCAACACGAATACCAGAGGTCACAAAAGGTGAACGTGGGTCGTTAGGAACGGCGTTTTTGTTTACGGTGATGTGCGCCTTGCCCAAAGCTTCGTCAGCATCTTTACCTGAATAGGATTTTCCGATCAGGTCAACCAGCATCAAATGGTTTTCAGTACCGCCGGAAACGATATTGATACCGCGCTCAATAAAGGTTTTGGCCATAGCTTTGGCGTTTTTAGCCACTTGGGTTTGATAAGCCTTGTACTCTGGAGTCATAGCTTCTTTGAAGCAAATCGCTTTAGCCGCAATAACGTGCATTAAAGGACCACCCTGACCACCTGGGAATACCGCAGAGTTCAGTTTTTTCTCAATCTCTTCATTGGCTTTGGCCAAAATCAAGCCACCGCGAGGACCGCGCAGGGTTTTGTGAGTAGTGGTAGTGGTTACGTCAGCAATTTGCACCGGGTTTGGGTACAAACCAGCAGCAACCAAACCTGCAACGTGCGCCATATCTACAAACAGGTAAGCGCCAACTTTGTCCGCGATTTCGCGGAAACGCTGCCAATCTACAACTTGTGAGTAGGCAGAGAAGCCCGCTACAACAACTTTTGGCTTGTGCTCCAAAGCCAAACGCTCTACTTCGTCGTAATCGATCAAGCCAGTGGCTGGATTCAAACCGTACTGGATTGCATTGTAATACTTGCCTGACGAGCTTACTTTGGCGCCGTGGGTCAAGTGACCACCGTGAGCCAGGCTCATACCCAAAATAGTATCGCCCGGAGCACAAAGCGCTGCGTATACCGCTTGGTTAGCTTGCGAACCTGCGTGTGGTTGCACGTTAGCGTAGTCGGCACCGAACAATTGCTTGGCGCGCTCAATCGCCAAAGATTCAGTTACGTCTACATATTCGCAGCCGCCGTAGTAACGCTTGCCCGGATAACCTTCGGCGTACTTGTTGGTCAACTTGGTGCCTTGAGCAGCAATCACCATTGGGCTGGTGTAGTTTTCAGAAGCAATCAACTCGATGTGTTCTTCCTGGCGTTTACCTTCATTTTGGATGGATGCCCAAATTTCCGGGTCGAAAGAAGCGATAGTTTGGTTTTTATCAAACATAGAAGAGTCCTAAGCTGCGCAAGACCCGAAACGGGCTGCCGGTTAATGGTAAGGAGGGAAAATTTAGGCGCGCATTGTACATCAAACGGCCAAACGCCTGCCACGCAAAAAACTCATGTAGAGCAAGAATTTGGCTCAAGATCAACAGACCGGCGTTAGCGATTGACTACGGATTGAGCAGAGGCCGATAGCCAGCGGATTAGTTGAATTGCCAACCCACTCACAAATTTAAACATCCCTTAACGGTAAGGCTAAATTCCAGTCGTCCTAACAAAAACTGCCACCGGTTTACGGTAGAAATCAATTAATAGACTTACTATATTAGCGCCCGATAATTTGCCGCTGCTCGTAATGGCTGCTCATTACAAAGTAGATATGTATCCCAGAAATAACGATAGCGTAAACACATTAAGAAATTGTTCAGTTTCGATTCTTTAGTCTCTGGCATTCGCTGGTGATTTAACTGGCAGCGCAAAACCTCCAACCGACCTAAAAGGACTGGCCTCACATGATTAAACGCATATCCTTTATCTTGTTACTTAGCATATTTTCTATCCAACCCGCTTTGGCTGCTGATGGACTCGATTTTTTAAACAAAGCTAACAAACTCCTTGAAGAAAAAAAGCGACTGAAAGAAAAAGCTTCTGAAGGCAGCAGAAAAAATAGCCTGGAGGGCGCGCAAGAAAGCAGGCTCGTCGCCAAATATCCTGGCAGTATTTTAAACGCGCAACAAACAAATGATTTAACACGGGTTGTGCTGCCACTCTCTAGCAACTTAAGAAGCGATACCAAGAATTACAAAAAACTTAAACTGAGCGGCGAGCAATCGGTTTACATTTACGATGTACCAACGGATGTTTCAAAATCTTATTTCAAAGTATTTAACACACTTAAAGAAAACTTGAAGGAAGCTGGCTTTAAAAATCTTTGGGAATGTGATTCTGCCGATAAAAACTGCGGGTACTTTTTCCCTCGACAATTTGTATTTACCGACCGCGGTGAAGATTCCAGCAAAATTTTCAACGCCTTTGATGGGCTCACTAACTTTGTCGATGGGAATTCGGATTACGCCATTTATACTGGCAAAACTCTGCACAGAAACCAGACTTATTTTATAACCTTGATTGTTGGGCAATACAGTTCCAAGGTTCAATACTCATTTGAAATTGTGAAAGCAGATGATCCTATGCAAGATGCTGGCGACGACAGCACTACCGGTGATACAGCTGCAGAAACACCAAGAGACGATAAACTGAAACCAGGACTTGGCGTTGCATTCTTCCCCGGAGCAAAAATCACAGCAGAACACAGCAATGACCTTACCCGCGTAGTTTTCCCAATTTCCGGCAATTTGCGCAACCAGGAAGAAAATTACAAAAAATTAAAGCTCACCGGTGTGCAGCAGGTTCAAATTTTCAACATACCTGCCAACGTCTCTAAATCTTATTTAAAAGTTTTAAGTCAAATGAAGCAAAATTTGGTGAGCTCAGGTTTTGAAATTCTTTGGCAATGTGATTCTGCCGACAATAATTGCGGCTATTTCTTTCCAAGACGCTTTTTATTTACCGAACGCGGTAAGGATGCCAGCGACATCTACCACAAATTTAGTGGCGTAGATAACTTTACCGATGGCAACTCTGACTACGGCATAGTCACCGCCAAAGTGAAATATAATAATCAAACCTGTTTCGCTTTGTTAATTGTGGGCAGCTACAGTTCAGAGGTGCAATATTCACTGGAGTTTTTGGTTGGCGATGATCCTACAGCGCCTCTCAAAAAATAAATCTATGCTGTAAAAAAATTAAGGGCGCTTTATGCGCCCTTTTTCTTGCGTCATTACGAACTCTCCCGCATTTCAACGCCAATATCTCTCATTTAGATCTGCTGTTTTATTCACAATAGGGTTTCATGTTCAGCGCCAAAAACAACCTAGGTTCGGTGCCGCACAGATTCTATGTGTGTCGTTTTGTTACAAAGTCCCTGCAAATTGAAATCGCAAAAAACGATTTGCACCATGAATGCGCAATACAAATTTTTGGCTCAAATTGTGAACGTTTTGGGAACAAAAATGCATTCGCTGGAAATCCTGGATTTAAAAAATTTTGTTGAGTTGGACGAAAAAAATTCTGTCATTGCTGCGTAAAAACTGCACCAAGCCCTTAAAACAAGAGGCTTTTATTCAATTTACCACTACAGAACTTTTTAACTCGCTCAACTTTAATAAACGCGAGTTTGCGGATTGGGTCTTGGTTTTGCATTAATCCAATACCTGCACAGCAAAAGGCCAGCTTGCGAGCTCGCCCCCAACTGAAAAGGAAGATGATGAATGAATAGCTTGCAACGATTGATATCGGGCTTGGCGATAATGTTAGTAGTGACGCCCTTTGCCCAAGCTCAGTCCAACTATTCAATGGGTGCCGGGGATGAGGTTCGCATGACCGTTTATGGTCAGCCAGAACTCACTACCGAAGGTCAAATCAACACCGATGGTACCCTTGATGTTCCCCTGATTGGCGTAGTTAAGGTGGCGGGTCGCTCCAGTGGTGATGCCGCAAAATTAATTGCCGAGCGCTACCAAAGCGGCAACTTCCTTAAAAGCGCACAAGTGAATTTACTCGTCACTAAATATCGCAGCCAAGTCGTTTCGATCCTGGGCAAAGTAAACCGCCCGGGAATGCTGGTGCTTGAAGGTTCAACCTCCCTCACCCAAGCCATTGCCTGGGCAGGCGGTATTTCCGACGCGGGCAATGAACGCGTAATCCTGATTAGGACCGACGCTAACGGCCGCCAGGAGCGCCGTGAATATAACCTGCAAAAACAATTAGAGAGTGAAGCTAGCAGCAACTCGGTAGTCTGGTTGCAAAACGGCGACACGCTTTATATCCCAAATGCTGACCGCTTCTACGTGAGCGGTGAAGTACGCACGCCAGGTATGTACCCGCTAGACCGCCCGCTAAACGTTATGCAGGCCATTGGCGTAGCCGGTGGACCTACCGCCCGTGCGAGTGATCGCTCGGCAAAACTCTATCGCAAACAAGCCGATGGTTCCGTCAAAGAGCTCAAAGCCAAACCCGATGACAAGGTGTTAGACGGCGATGTCATGGTCGTTCAGGAAAGCCTGTTTTAACAGCTCCAATGTGAAGGAATTTATATGATGACCCTCAATAGTTTGCTCCGTATTTTGTACGCACGCCGAGCCACTATCGGCAGTATTGCCCTTGCTGTTATTGCCTTGGCGATTGTGATTACCTTCCTGACGCCCAAGCTGTACATGGCGACTACCAATTTAATTATTGATGGCAAAGGACAAGATCCTGTGAGTGGCCAATCCATGCCAGCACGCATGATGACGGGCTACTTAACGACCCAGGCTGAGATTATTCGCAGCCGCAACGTTGCCAACAAAGTGATTGACCAACTCAAACTCACGACCAAAGAAGATGTTGCGAATGAGCTAGGTTTGCCCGATAACGAAACCGAACGTCGCAAGGCATTACTGACTTATTTGGATAAAGGTTTGGTGGTGGATACCGAACGTGAAAGCAACGTGCTCAACATCAGCTTTAAAGCTAAAAACCCGTTATTTGCTGCTCAACTTGCCGATGCATTTGCCCAGGCTTATATCAACACCAACCTTGAATTACGCATTGAGCCTGCCAAGCAGACTGCCCGCTGGTACGACCAGCAATTGGCGAGCATGCGCACCTCATTGGTGGAAAAACAAAATGCCCTCTCTTCCTATCAGGAAAAGCACGACATTCTGGCAACCTCGGATCGGCTTGACCTGGAATCTGCAAAATTAGCTGAACTCTCATCCATGTTAATTGCAGCTCAAAACGAGCGCCTTAACAACACCACGCGCAATAACCAAATTTCTGGCAACCGTGGCGCACTGCCAGCCCAAGCGCTTGATAATCCCCAGGTACAACGCTTATCTGGCGAGCTTGCCCAAGCCCAAGCGAGGTTAGCTGACTTGCTCACCCGCGTAGGTGAAAACCACCCCCAATATCGCCAGGCGCAAGGTGAGGTAGATTCGCTGAACCAGCAACTCGGCCAAGCCTTGCGGTTTATCAACGGTAGCGTGCGCTCGTCTGTAGAGCTTTCGCAAAGCCGTGAGGAGCAACTGAAAGCCGAATTAGCAGCCCAAAAAGAGCGTGTTTTGCAGTTCAGCCGTAACCGCAACGAGCTGACCTTGCTGAAACAGGAGGTCGACAACTCACAGGCGGCTTATGACGCTGCTTTAGCGCGCGCCACCCAAACCAAACTTGAAAGCCAGGTAGCGCTTACCGACATTTCCATCCTCAACATTGCCCCGGTTCCTACCCGCGCAACTACCCCGCGCACGGCCATGAACCTGATGCTCGGCGTATTAACCGGATTGCTATTGGGTGTTGCAGTTGCGCTTGCGCGTGAGTGGATGGATAGACGTGTGCGCACTCCATTAGATATTGAACAGGGCTTGGGCTTGCCTGTTCTCGCCCGCATTCCCGCACTTACTGTGGGCCGCAGCGGCTTTGCTAACAAACGCTTCCTCACTCGTAACTTTTCATAGCTCGTAACTTTTCCTAAATAGGTGATGAAATGAACGAACTCGCACAAGCTGTACCCGTCGCCAACGCGCGCCAGGAAGCTACCAGCAAAGAACTTGTGAACAAAATTGGCAGAATGCTGGAGAGCCGCGGCAAAATTACCCGCGAAGAATTTAAATCCATCATCTCTGTACAAAACGAACAAAACTTGCGTTTTGGCGATGCCGCCCTGCAACTGGGTTTAGTTGAGCGCGAAGATATTGATGCGATTCTCGCGGAGCAGTTTGCCTACACAGCTCCGCCTGATCGCAACACCACGCTCGATTCCAGACTGGTTGTAGCCTTTCAACCAGACAGTGCGGAAGCTGAGGCATTGCGCAGCCTGCGCAGCGAACTTTTACTGCGTTACTTCAATCGCGGTGAACACTTGAGCCTTGCTATTGTGGGCGCAGAAGATGCCAAAGGCATCGCCCTCACCGCCGCCAATCTCGCCATTAGTTTTGCGCAATTGGGCAAACGCACTTTGTTGGTAGATGCAAATTTGCGTTCACCACAATTGCACAAGCTTTTTGGTCACAACGAGCGCAATCCGGGCCTTACTGATTTAATCGCATCGCGCACCCTGGTTGAACCTATTGCCGTTCCCGATTTGGGCTCGCTCTGGGTAGTTGCTGCAGGAACCCAGGCGCCTAACCCGCAAGAGTTGCTTGCTAGCCAAAATTACGCAGAGCGCCTACAAGATTTATCGGCGCATTTTGAAGTCATCATCATCAATACCCCGCCCCTTAATCACATTGTGGATGCCCAACTAATTTCGGCCCATTCGGGTGCAGCGCTCCTGGTGGTGCAAGAAAATGTTTCGCGTGTGCAAGACCTGGAAACCATTTGCAACACATTGCACGGCGTGGGCGTTCGTTTGCTCGGCGCGGCTTTGCGGCAGTAATTCAGCAATCATGAGGTTAGGATGAAATACTCGCACCCTCACTCATGGACTGAGACTGTGGGTTCACCGGAAATAAAAAATTCGGCACTCGAATCAGGTTCGGTTAGTAACCGTTTTGATGACCGGATGATTATTGCAATTGTGGTAGCCACGGTTGCCTACCAAGCTATCTTGTGCCTGCTCAATACTTACGGGCTGCATGCCTCGCGTACGCTTTTGGGGTTTTCCGAGGCCATTATCCTCACCGCTTGCCTACCCTTTATTACACGCCGCTTATTGCCCGGTGTTATCACGATTATTGCGCTTTCCGGTGCGATGTTTTGTTTGCAATCCCTGGTTAGCGGCCAGGTCAATATCAAAACCTTCCGCGACCTTGCCATTCCACTCTGTTACTTGTGGGTGGGGTGCAATATTGGCCGCGTAGACCTGGCCAGCCGTGCGCTTACCTGGGCCATCTGGGTTGTATTGGTGATGGGGGCCATGGAGCTGTTCTTTATCGACCAATACACCAACTTCTTCGACATTTTCAGTTACTACGTCAATACCGGTAACCTCGACCCGGTACCAACCTACAACAACAGCAAGCTGCAACTTAACGGTATACGCCCGGAAGGCATAGGCCGCACTTTGCTACCTGAATTGTTGGGCGCCCACCGTGTCTCCTCTGTATTTTTGGAACCCGTATCCCTTGGCAATTTCGCCACCATTTGCGCCGCATGGGGGTTGAGCCTGAATAAAACCGAACTGCGCAAAACTGTATTTTTTGTGGTTATGGCGGTGGTGATGATTGTGATCTCGGATTCTCGTTTTGCCTTAACCACCGTAAGCTTGATGATTGCCATGCGGTTGGCGATTCACGGCCGCGCGCTCTACTTGCCTGTGCTAGCGCCCTTCGCAGCCATTGCACTGCTAATCGCCCTTGGCGAAAACGGCGGCAAATTTGTGGAAGATAGTTTTTACGGAAGGCTGGCACTTTCTGGTAATGCGCTACACGAATTCGATATTCCCATGCTGTTTGCCATGACCGTTTCCAGCCCCTACGCAGATATGGGCTACGCCCATTTAATTTCAGCCTTCGGATTACCTATTTCGCTGCTGCTCTGGTTTGGTCTTTGGCTTTTGCCCATGCCCGACGAGCAAGGCCAGCGCTTCCGCGCCTTTGCGGCCATCTACATCGTTTTAATTTTATGCGTGAGCGGCTACTCGCTCTATGCACTCAAAACCTCTGGTGTGCTCTGGTTTCTGGTCGGCTGCTGCCTGAAAAACCCAGCACCTATTCCAAGTCGCCCCGGCATTAACGATTACAAGCGCGCAGCTGATGCACGCGCTGAAATGACCCTTGAGCCCATTTTGCTCGATGTAGGTAATCAGATCAGGAGAAGAACGGATGTCTATTAAAGTTACTCACATAGTTCGCCAATACTTACCGTCGATTGGTGGAATGGAAGAAGTCGTGCGCAATATTGCCATGCACCAATTGCGTCATAGCAATCAGCAAACCCGCATCATTACGCTCAACCGCCTGTTCCGGAATGCGAATACCGAGCTGCCCGAGCGCGAAATAATCGACGGCATAGAGGTTATCCGCCTGCCTTTTTACGGCTCCAGTCGTTACCCCATCTGCCCCACAGTTTTGCGCGAGCTTGGTGACACCGATGTGATCCACGTTCACGGTGTGGATTTCTTTTACGATTTCCTCGCGGCCACCAAATGGCTGCACAAACGCCCTCTGGTTTTGTCTACACACGGTGGATTTTTCCACACCCAATTTGCGTCGCGTGCAAAACAAACCTATTTCAAAACAATCACTCGGTTGTCGTCCTTTGCTTACGACAGTGTGGTCGCTACCAGCGCTAATGACGGCGAGTTGTTCAGCCAAATTATGCGCAAGCCAAAACTGCAGGTGATTGAAAATGGTGTGGATACTGAAAAATACGCCGATGATGCTGCACTCGAATTACAACCCACCCTGATTTATTTTGGCCGCTGGTCGTCCAATAAAGGTTTGCTTGAAGCATTGGATTTATTCGCCCAATTGCGCGAGCGCGACGACCGCTGGCATTTGATTATTGCGGGGCGCGAATACGATCACAGCCTTGCGGAACTTCGTGCACAAGTTGAAGCACTGCGCCTTAACGGTCACGTCACTCTCGCTGCTAATCCTAGCGACGAGGAAATTAAAGATCTCATCCAACAGGCCAGCTATTTTCTTTGCTTGTCGCATCATGAAGGTTTTGGTATAGCACCCATTGAAGGTATGAGTGCGGGTTTAACGCCGGTGCTGAGCGATATTCCACCCTTTAAACGCTTGGTAGGTAATTCCGGTTTGGGTTTCAACATCAGTAATGAAACCAGCGCATCCGACGTGATTGATCAGCTTTTGCAGCTGCATGAACAAGGCGAATCAGCCTATGCAAAACGTCGCAGCGCCGCTATGGCATTCGCTAAACACTATGCCTGGTCTAAAGTCGCAGACCGCTACCTTGAAATTTATGAAGACCTCGCGGGCTCTGACAAGGGCCAGCTGCAGGGAGAATTTCAACCATGAACCAGCTCCTCAAATCCGGCTGGGTGAAGCTGATACTTTTCAGTTTTATAACAAGCCCCTTACTAGCCGCAGCGCACTGCTTAAATCAGGAGCGTTTGACGGGCGTTAATTTGAGTGGTGCTGAATTTAATTCATCAAAACTGCCCGGCACGCCTTACAAAGATTACACATTTCCCACCGAAGCAGAACTCACCTATGTAGCAGCGCAAGGTGCAAATGTTATTCGCTTGCCGTTTCGTTGGGAGCGCGTACAACCTAGTGCAATGGGGGCATTGGCATCTGCAGAACTGAAGCGAATTCAAGGCACAGTTGCATCCGCTAGCGCAAAAGGTTTGTGCGTGATTTTGGATGTACACAACTACGCAAAATATTACAGCCAAACTTTAAATGGCGATGCAGCACTGCAAAATGCTTTTGTAGATTTGTGGCAACGCATGGCCATTGTATTTAGCGATCCCAAACAAACCGCGTTTGGTTTGATGAACGAGCCCAGCTACATGCCACGTGAAGAATGGGCAAGTCTCGCTAAACGCACTTTGTCCGAACTGCGCAATGCCGGTTCAACCAATATGGTGTTTATTGCTGGCGGCCATTGGAGCGGATTGCACGATTGGTTCTCCCCTGCGGTGGGTTTGTCGAACGCCAATCTTTTTGCAGACGTTAACGATCCGCTCAAACGCACTGTATTAGAAGTTCACCAATATGCCGACAAAGATTTTTCCGGCTCGGGTAGCACCTGTCGCGCCGTAAATGAATTCGATCCATTTTTTACCAAAGTCACCGAGTGGGCAAAGGTAAACCGTCAGAAATTCTTTTTGGGTGAATTTGGTATGCCACAAACGCCCGAGTGCATGCTGGCGCTTGAACGCTTTCTTAGCCTTATGACCGGCCCCGAATGGAAAGGTTGGACTTATTGGGCCGCAGGCGGTTGGTGGGGCAAATATCCCTTAGCAGTCAACACTGGCTCTGCTACGCCCTCACAACAATGGCCCATTATGCAGAAATATTTTTATCGCGGCGCGCCGGCGAAAAAAGGTCCGCCCATAGCACCACTACCACGCACCCGCAAAAATTAATGCTTTGTGTTTTCTTGGGGAGAAAATTTTATGAACTTGAAAGATGAATTAAATGAGATCACTGCTAACAGCCCAAACTACACGGACGATAATGTTTATTTAGTCTTGTCTGCGCATGATTATCGCTCACCGCGCCGCGCAAATATTCATTTTATTACGTCGGAACTTGCCAAACGCGGACGCACGCGTTTTTTCTCGTTGCGTTACAGCCATCTTTCAAAATACACGTCTGACCCGCGCATTTCACTCGACTATGCAGCCAACCAAGTTGGAATTTATCAGGGCGTGGAATGTTATTTGTGGAAAACAACTATTCATCCATTCAACACTCGTCGCCGCTGGTTGCGCCCGCTCGAAACCGCCATGTACAACTGGTACAGCAATGGCTACAACCAGGTACTGCGCAATTGGATTGAAGAAGCTACGGTTATTTTATTAGAGAGCGGTGTTGCGCCCGTGTTTTTTGATCTCATTAAAGAATTGAATCCCAACGCAAAAATTCTCTATCGCGCATCAGATGCATTGGAAACAATCAATGTGGCCGAATACGTGAACAAAACCTTTGCACGCATCGCGAGCCAATTAAATACAATTGCACTGCCTTCCAAAGCACTCGCAGAAACGATTCCCAGTAAACACAATCTAGCCTTTGTTCCTCATGGAATTGATCATTCTGTTGCGCAACAAGCAGATCCTTCACCCTACGAATCAGGTATTAATGCGGTGTCTGTGGGCTCCATGTTATTTGACCCGGATTTTTTTGTGCATGCGGCAAAACGGTTTCCCAATATTACATTTCATATTATTGGTTCGGGCCAAGCCACTCACCCCGATTATGGTGACAACGTAAAAATCTACGGCGAAATGCCATTCAACAAAACTTTGTGTTACATCAAACACGCGGATCTTGGTATTGCCCCCTATTCCAGTGACAACATGCCCGCCTATTTACGTGATACCTCAATGAAATTAATTCAATATGATTTTTTTGAGATTCCGGCAATTTGCCCATTCTTTATTGCAGCGGATTATCCCAACCGTTTTGGTTACGAAATTGGCAATGGCGATTCCATTGAGCATGCGATCAAGCGCGCCCTAAATCCTAGCAAACCTTTAATTGCACAACGGGTTTTAAGTTGGAGCGAAGTTACTGAACGTATGTTGCAACCGCAACTCTATCGCGACACGGAGATGAGTCTATGACGGCCTATGCACTCGCAGACAAAGAAATTTCCGACACTCTGATACTTGGTGGTTTTCCGTTACTGCGAACCACCTCGTCAGATTTATCAAAACAATTAGGACAAGTATTGGATACGAATGAACAGCACCTGCTTTTCTTTGCCAACACTAATTTTATTGTTAAGTGCCAGCCCCTGCAAAAAAGTATGAGTGCGGTTAACACACTTATCGTAAACGACGGCATAGGTGTCGATATAGGCACCTGGCTAATCCACCGCAAAAAATTTCCAGAAAACCTTAACGGAACAGATTTTATTCCCCAGTATTTAAATAGTGTACGGGATAAGGCACGGGTATTTTTATTTGGCGCCAAGCCAGGCATTGCGCAGCGAGCCGCAGAAACCTTACGTAAAGTTCACGGCGTAAATGTAGTTGGGACTTGCGATGGCTATGAACAGGCTAAAAGTTCCAACCAACTAATTAGCGATATGAATGCCGCAAATGCCAATGTGATTTTGGTGGCTATGGGAAATCCTGCGCAGGAAAAATGGATTTTGGAACATCATCATCAATTAAATGCATCAGTTTTTATTGGTGTTGGCGCGTTGCTGGATTTCCTGGCGGGCGACAAGCCGCGTGCGCCACGAATAGTTCAGAAGCTTCGCCTGGAATGGTTCTATCGTTTGTGCCTTGAGCCCTCCCGGTTAATGCGTCGCTACACATTCGACATAGCCATCTTTCTGGCCTTGTGCTTAAGCACTGCAAAAGTACGAAAGACGGATTCACCGCTTAATTAAATGATCAGGTAAAAATTATGCGAATTCTAGCCTCACCTGCTTTTGCAAATAAAAAAGTAAACCCCTACAACGCCCTGCTTTACAGCAACATGAAAGCTTTTACACGTGCGCACACCAAAAATTTGGTGCACGAATATTCACACAAAAAAGCCATTTTGGAAAAATTCGATATAGTGCACTTCCACTGGCCCGATGGTTACATCAATCAGAAAAATATTTTTAAAGCATTGCAAAGATCTATTTTGCTGAGCTTTATTCTGATGATAGTCAAATTAAAAGGTAGCAAAATTGTATGGACCGTTCACAACGTTGCGCCACACGATGCATTTCACCCTCGCTATTCGCAAGCTTTTATGCGCTGGTTTGCCAGGCAATGCGACGGTTTGATTTTTATGAGCGAAGAAAGTAAAGCAACCTTCTTCAGCTTGTACAACTGCAAAGAGAATATTCACTACGCGATTATTCCCCACGGTCATTACCGCAATTCCTACCCTGACCCGATTGACCAGGCAGCAGCAAAAAACCATTTGGGATTGCCACAAAATAAGCAAGTGCTACTTTTTTTTGGCATGATCAAGCCCTACAAAAACATTGATTTGCTTATGGAGTTATTCACCCAGGCAAAACTCTTTGATTATGTATTGGTTGTAGCAGGCAACACTGATTCACCAGAATTAAAAGAACGATTGAAACAGCATGCCAAAAATCCAAACATCCATTTGCTTTTGCAGTTTATTCCCGACGACAGATTGCATATATATCTCAGCGCTGCTGATGCGGTAATTCTGCCTTACAAATCCATTTTAAATTCTGGCGCATTGCTGTTAGCCCTGTCTTTCAACAAACCTGTAATCGCTCCACATATTGGCGCGTTTGTTTCGTTGCAGCAAGAATTAGGGCGAAAATGGATTTATAGCTATGCGGAAGATTTGGAAGTCGGTGCATTAAAAAATGCATTGCGACATTTGGAAGCGCAAGACCGCAGCAGCCCTTGTCCATTGGAAAATTATGATTGGGACAAAATCGCGGCGTCGACCCTCGCGTTTTATCGACAACTTTTTCCTATTTCATCCAGCTCGGAACAAGCATTGAGTTCATGAATCTTAAGCAGAATTTAGGTAGAAGCACCGCATGGATGAGCCTTGCCGCAAGTGGCAATAGCATCATCAGCTTCATTATTTTTATTGTACTGTCACGCATCCTGAGCGCGACTGATATAGGCTTGGTGGCATTTGCACTTATTGTTGTGGAAATTGGCAAACTTATTGTCAACGCGGGTATCACACAAGCCGTTATCCAACGGGCAGAATGGGACAATACCTATGCATCCACGTGTTTTTATTTAAACGTATTTTTTTCGGTTATTGTTACTTTCGTCACCATGTTCGTCGCAGCGCCCATACTTGCCCACTACTATGAACCCGCAGCTGCACCCATCTTAAAAGTCTTGGCGATCATATTTTTCCTGGAAGGTTTAAAGGCAGTTCATGAAGGAAAATTAAAACGCGAATTTTCATTCCGCGTGATAGCCCTAAGAACCATTGTGGGCAGTTTGGCTTCTGGCGTGCTGGGAATTTATTTGGCCTTCAACGGTTTTGGTGTATGGGCACTGGTATGGCAACAGATTGTTTGCCAATTATTAATCAGCTACATCACCATCAGCTCAGCCAAATGGATGCCAAATTTTTCCTACTCATGGAATTACTCCAAACAAATTCTCAGCTTTTCAACCCCGCTCACGGGCGCACAAATTATTGGCAACATAGGTTCAAAAATTTTTGAAATGCTCGTTGGCATTATGATGGGGCCCGCTGCATTGGGTTTCTTTCGCGTTGGCGGAAGAGCGCTTTATATCTTACAGGACGTCGTCTTAAAGCCGCTTGAAACCACCATTCTGTCTGCGCTTTCGCGTATTGAACAACCGCAACAACAGGCCTTGGGAGTTATGCGAATTATTCGCATGAGCTGTTACATCACCTTCCCGATTTTCTTTGGCGCTGCTGCCATAGGCCCGGAATTTATTACCTTTGCATTCGGTGAAAAATGGGAAATGAGCGGCTACATAATGACTGCGCTCGCTATTGGAATTGCTCCACTAGTCGTTAGCCAGCAAATTAATGCCGTACTCACCGCCAGCGGAAACTCACATCTTGTTATGGTGCTGGCGTCTATCACCTTTGTTGCCAATTGCGTGTTTGGGTCAATCGCAATTCCATTTGGGCTTATTGCAACCGCCTTGGCGTTTTCGCTGAGAAGCTATCTAACGCTATTTTTTAATTTGCAATTTTTTAAACGTGTTTATGGTTTCGGCATCCTGCATGTTTTAAAAATAGCTGCCCCCTCTTTTATATCTTCACTTCTAATGTTTGCAGGTTTATTTGCGATTAAGTTATTTGTTACCAACAGCCTGCCTCCCGTTCTGGCATTAATTATTCTGTGTGCAAGCGGTGCAGTTATATACGCCCTGTGTGTGCGCATTATTTTCAAGCAGGAGACAAAAATATTTCTGCTAGAAACAATTGATCTTGTTCCTTTAAAACTAAAACCCGTATTGGGGAATATACAGCGCTTGATTAAATTGACCTAAATTCTCGACAAGCGTTTTTCCATAGGAGTAGTACATATGAAGTCCTATCTTATCAATCTCGATAAGGATACTCACCGGCTTGGCTTTTTCAAATCCAACTTTGAACGTTTAGGGATTCCCTTTGAGCGAATTTCTGCTGTCGATGGTCGCACCTACAGCGATCAGGATTATCAAAATTTCATGAGCACTCGCCCGAGAAATTATAACCGCGACAAGCCAAAAACCTGGCTGCGCGGCCAAATGGGGTGCTTTCTTAGTCATTACTGCGTGTGGAAAAAAATTGCCGAAGGGAGAGAAAATTTCTGTGCAGTCTTTGAAGATGATATCCACATCTCTGATGACCTGAAATATGTATTGCAAAGTGATAGCTGGATTCCGCAAAACATCGATGTCATTCGCCTGGAAACTTCAACCAATAGAATTCGCCTGACAACACAGCCAGTGCTCAGCTATAAAAAGCGAAATTTGTATGGTGTAAAATCCACCAGCTGGTGCGCTGGCGCCTATATTATTAATCGTAAAACGGCACAACGCTTAGTCGCCTTGTCTGAAAAATATCACGAGCCAGCCGATGTCATGCTCTATCATTTTGATGAATCGGTTATCGCCAAGGATTTAAATATCCTGCAATTTAATCCAGCCTTGTGTACGCAGGACAAACACCTGGCCGACAGTAAGCTTGAAGGCAAGGTTAAATTTTCCAGCAATATAGAATTTGATAACGTGCCTAAAACAGGTCTTACCGGTAAGCTAAAAAAATACTCACCCGTGGCTATCCTTACTGCAATAAGCCGTTCGTTAAATGGCTATAGACGTATAAGTTTTTAACTCGCGACTGGTGTGTATTCACCAGTCGGAATTAAATATGAGAGGGAACATTTTAAGCAGGGGAAATGATTCGGCACCAAATATCTAATAATAAAAGAATAAACCCGCACTCACCTGCCGCGAGAGATAATTACGAACCGCTATACGCGAATCATTTTTTCGCCACCCCGAATCCAGCCGCACTTTCCAATGATGCCCGGAATCGAAAACAATTGTTAGAGGCATAAAATTATGCAGTTTTTCTTTTCTGATTAAATCCGGACTCAAATTTCCGTAATCAATAACCGAGTAAGCGGCAGAAGATCCAATACTCCACTTACTTGAATACTGCCAAAGCGCACTTACAAAAACTGTTTTTACACGCGATGGCGAATCCGACGTTTCACCTATAGCGGGTTCATTTAAGGTATATCCACCCTTAAGATTAATTTTCTCGGTTGCTTGCCATTCCACACCAAGGCTCGCTACAGAACCCGTGGCGTCATTAATACTGCCATCGCGTTTATAGCGTGCAACCAATGCAGAAAAAGTTGTTTTTGGTGAAAGAACCCACTGGCTATCAAGTTCAAGTTGTTGATAATCAAAATCCAGGTCAACATTTACCGGACTTCCCGTTAAGGGATCAATAAGGGGATTGGTATAAGCACGATTACCGGATTTGTAACGCAAAAACACATTGGACTTGTTGCTTGTTTGGTAGCCTACATCTGCAAAGCCCTCTTCCTCTTCAAAGTCCAAAGAATTGCGCTGGTAATTTGAGTGCTCTTGAGTAGATTTGCGACCACCGACGTGGAATGACAATCGTCTGTCATTGCCATAGCCAATTTTTGCGACCAGATCGTCACGAGTGACTATATCTTTTCCAAAGAACTCTAGCCGATCCACTTGATACGAGTTGCGAGAAAAATCAACATCCGTATTAAATTGTTCACCGAACAATCCTTTCCAGCTCAACTGGCCGGTATCAGTCGTTGCATCAAAATCCGGATGCTTATCATATTCATAATGACGTGCTTGCCATTTTGCAATGAGCCGCTGACGACCAAAAGTATCATCAAAACTTATACCGGCAGATGATAAGACTGTACGCTCGGAATCATTCAGCGGAGTGCGGGAGAAATTGCTGTCCCACACACCTTGCACTGAAGCATTTAATTGAAGTGGACCATCATCAGCAGCCAAACATTGGGTGCTGGCAAGGCTCAGTAGAAGTAAAGATTTTTTGTACAAATGTTTACGCATTCATCGTCATTCCTTTTCAATGTATCCGATTCATATATCCCGGTTTCACTTGTGTCCGCAAATCAATAAGCATGTTGCCCTACAAAACCTCTGAACAAGGTTCCCCAAAGAATTTTCAAATCAAGCAGCAAAGACCAATTGCGGATGTATTCCAAATCGTAAGCAATACGCCCTGACATTTTATCGAGCGTTTCAGTTTCACCGCGGTAACCATTAATTTGCGCAAGCCCGGTAATACCTGGTTTAACTTTGTGGCGCAGCATATAGCCTTTAATTTGTCCGCGATAAAACTCATTGTGCGCAACCGCATGCGGACGAGGCCCAACTAAAGACATACTGCCCGACAGAACATTAAACAGTTGCGGTAATTCATCCAATGAAGTGCGACGTAAAAAATTTCCAAAAGGCGTAACACGCATATCACCTTTTTTTGCCTGGGTCACACTATCGCCATCTTCACACACGGTCATGGAGCGAAACTTCCAGACTTTAATATGCTCACCGCCCATACCGTAGCGCGTCTGTTTAAAAAAGATTGGGCCTTTTGATGTCAACTTCACGCCTATTGCAATAAGCAACATAGGAATTGAAAGTGCGATTAGCATACCAAGGCCAATCACCACGTCTTCAAGACGTTTTGCAAGGCTGTTATCAACTAAAGGAGAGTCGTAAATACTTAGCGCAGGAATACCCTGGATGCAGGTCAAACGCGAATGCAACAAATCAAAATTAAACACATCCGGAATAACATAGGGAGTCACGGTTGTATCAGCAAGGCGATTAATAACGGCGTGAATGCGGAACTCGGCGCGCATTGGCAATGTCACAAAAACAATATCAATTTTTCCATCGCGAGCATCCTCATAAAGCTGATCGAGATCGCCATTTACCGGCACGCTTTGCTCTTCTACATCCAAACGACGCTCGTCATCGTTGGTGATGCGGTCATCGTAAAAACCCACCACGCGGTAACCAAGCCAGGGAGTATCTGCAAGAGAATTAATCATGCGTACACCCAACTCATTTGCACCTACGATGGCTACACGACGGGGCTCAGAGGGACTTGAGCGCAATTTTGCGAGCACAACCCGGCGTGCCCAGTGCAAGCTAATCATCACTTCCGGTGTAATTGCCAACCACAAGATGACCGATTGCAAATCTATTTTTGCAAATGGCAGAACCGATATGAGTGCCACCGCAATTAGCAAAGCGGTAAGCAACCATGAAAAAATCAATCGCGAGGCCAAACTTGTCATCGAATAACCGCGCCACAAATAATAGACTTCATTACCCTCAGCAAAAAAACCAAAAATAATGACTGCACCAATTGCAAGGATTGTGTAACCGTTATCCCACTCTATTTGCAATACACGCAGAATAACCCACAACACACATACTATAAGCACACTATCCAAAGCACGAAACAAGGCGAGGATTTTAGAATGATGAAGTCGAATAACTTGCGGTTGGGTTGACAAATTTGCAGGATACAAGGGTCCATTTGGCGTCATAGGACTGTTCATTTACTACCTCCAGTCAGCAATAGCATTTTCACTCATTAACGTCTGCATTATTCAGACCACAAACAATATTTATCGCGATTTTTAGATAAAGATGTCGTGATATTCCGCAACAACTTATAAAAACAGCAGCTCTACGCAAGTTTTAACGACAAAAAAATTCAGCCGATCTTTCCGGCTTAATTTCATTGCCTGCATTTAATGCAAAAAAGCAAACACTTCTGGTAGGAATTCACCAGAAGATGGCGAGACTCTACAAGATTAAATTTTGTAAATTGGTTCGCTGCCGAACATAGATCTTGCCACTTGTCGGGAATGAGAACAGCGCACATAAAAGTTAATTTTTTATTAAATAAAAAGCCATTTTGATACAGAGTTGATCTCAAATTATTATTTTTGCACTATCTAAATGCATAAGCCTATGAATTAAAAAACGACATATTTTAAAATTAATAATGGAATTAATTAAAAATGGTGCATAAAAACTACACCGCTGTTGCAAGGAAGATTTAAGCGCTATAATGCGCGCTAATTAGTCAGCCATTTCATTGTCAATTCGGGTATGTCATGTCCACCCTCAAATATCTCACCGGATATCCCGCTGAAACTATTAACCAGGTTCAACAAGTTATTACTGACGAACGTTTAAGCGAAATTTTGCGAAAAAAATACCCTCAATGCCATTCTGTACGCACAGATAAGCAACTTTATGAATTTACGGTAGCACTGAAAAATCAATTTATGAGTAAAGCCCAACCATTAAGCCGGGCACAATACGACTCAAAAATCAAAGTTATCCAACACGCGCTTGGCCAGCATCACTACATAACACGTGTACAGGGCAATAAAACCAAAACCGTCAATGAAATTAAAATCGCCAGTGTTTTTCGCATTGCGCCGGAAGCTTTTTTAAAAATGATAGTCGTGCACGAGCTGGCGCATTTTAGAGAAAAAGAACACAACAAAAGTTTTTATCAACTTTGTCGTCATATGGAACCTAACTACCATCAATACGAATTTGATTTGCGTTTGTATTTAACGCATCTGGATTTGTATGGAGAACTTTATTCGTGAAATCTGAACACATGGAGAACTACACAAAAGGCATTATCTGCATTCTTCTTGGAACCTGTTGTTTCGCGGCCAAAGGAATTTTAATAAAACTCGCCTACCGCTACGGGGTTACAGCAACGCCATTGCTGATGTTGCGCATGCTATTTTCCCTGCCTTTTTATGCCGGCGTAGCTATTTGGCTGCAAACGCAACAACAAAGCGCACTCAGCAAAACGGAAGTCTGGCAAATCATTGGCTTGGGGTTACTCAGCTATTATGTATCCAGCTTGTTTGATTTTATGGGGCTGCAATACATATCAGCGGGACTGGAGCGCCTGATTTTGTACGTGTACCCCACGCTGGTCTTATTGATTCTCGCATTTATAAAACATCAAAAAATTTCGGCTAAGGAAAAACTTGCGCTGGCCATTGCTTACACCGGCATGCTGCTGGTTTTCGTCCACGACATAAAATTGGGTAACTCATGGGAAGTTACAACGCTGGGCAGTGGATTGGTTTTATTAAGTACCATTTCTTTTGCCATATTTATTGTGTTGGCTGGCGATATGATTCCACGGGTGGGCTCACTGCGCTTCACAGCATATGGAATGCTATCGGCTTGTGCAGGAGTTATTGCCCATAATCTAGCGATTGAAGGTGTAGATAGTATTCAACAACCCCTGCCCGTTTATGCTTTAGCCTTTGCGTTGGCGATATTTTGCACGGTCATCCCGTCGTTTCTTATGAATGAAGGCATTCGAATCATAGGCAGTGGGCGCGCTGCAATTCTTGGTATATTCGGGCCGGTTGTTACCTTATTTTTAGGTGCACTGGTGTTGAGTGAAAGCCTTAGCTTTATCCAACTCGCTGGAGCCGCATTAGTGATTGGCGGTGTAATATTAACAAGCCGTAAGAAGTAGATTTTGTTCACTAAATAGCCAATCCCTCTGGGTTTAAAAAAGCAACTTTTAACCCCGAGCTATAAGTCATATAATTGGGATAAGTACTTTAACTTTTCTTATCTATCATTCAAAGCAAATCCGCGTTACTTTTTGCACCAGTAAAATGTCTTCTATGGGCTAAAAGCATCGATTAAGAAGGTGGGATTTTGTTCCACTCGCCAAAAACTGCGGAATGGCGACATTAAACAGTCTGATGAAATACATTTTTCATTGAGAAATAAGATGATTCGCTCATCCAAACATCGATTTGATAACTAGAATTAGCTGCATCTGAGTGCATCTCAGCATCCAGGCTACTTTAGCTACAAACAGAGAAACACAAAAATTAACTTCAAACAATAACTGCTTTCAAGTACGAGAGCCCAGCAGGAGAATCCCATGAAAAAGATCAAACCACTTGCACTTACTATTATTGCTACTCTCCCCCTAACTGCTCTGGCTGCGTCCAGCAGCTCCAGCAAAATACCGGACTGGAAATTAGCGGAAGCCACCGAAGTATGGTCACCGGTACCGGCCGTAGTAACAGCCAATGAAAACACCCCACCCTCTGATGCTATCGTTTTGTTCGACGGCAAATCTCTCAGCCAATGGCAAGGTGTTGAAGGTGGCGATGCAAAATGGACCGTGCAAAACGGTAGCTTCACAGTAGCGCCAAAAACTGGCGATATTAAAACCAAAGAATCTTTTTGCGATGTGCAATTGCACGTTGAATGGGCGACACCCACCAAAGTTACCGGCGATGATGGCAAAGAATTAACCAGTCAGGGCCGCAATAACAGCGGTATTTTCTTGCAGGAACAATATGAAGTACAAGTATTGGATTCCTACAACAACAAAACTTATTCCAATGGCCAAGCGGGTTCTATTTATAAGCAACATATTCCACTGGTTAACCCAACCCGCGCACCGGGCGTATGGCAAACCTACGATATTATTTTTACCGCGCCAAAATTCAGCAGCGATAAAAAATTAACTTCACCAGGCCGCGCTACCGTGTTGTTAAACGGTGTGCTGGTGCAAAACAATGTTGAAATCCAGGGTGCTACCGGTTGGATTGGAAAACCTGTTTACACCGCTCATGGCTGCGCGCCATTGCGTTTACAAGATCACGGTAACCCAGTGAGCTTCCGTAACATCTGGGTTAGAAAATTGTAATTATCGATACATCTTTATACCTTCCTGCGCCGCAGCTTTTGCATTAGTAGATGCATTTTAAAAAGCTGCGGCGTATTTTTAAATCTTTTTACAGTGAGAGCGAAGATTATGTCTTTCTCTAAATTTATGTATTTTTCCAGGTTAGCGGGAATTAGCCTTGCACTAATTAGTTTTACATCCAGCGCGCTTGTTGCAGCCGCTGAAAGCCCCTTAACAGCATTTAAAGAAAGCCCCGAATGGACAAGCGCTGCAGCTGTTAGTGCTATAGGCAAAAAATTCCAAATCGACAAAAAGCCCCAAGCCGAACTCAATACAATTTTGGTTAATACGGGTGATGTAACCAAAAGCAAACATCTCGTCGGAAAAAACGTTTTTGGTGATACCGTTTTAAGCATGGAGTACCTGGTTGCCCAAGGTACTACCGCAAAAATATTTTTGCATGGCCACTACTCTATTGAACTAAAAAACAAAAATAATGAATGGCAAAGCTTAAGTGTAAAATTCCGCGCTCCACGTTTTAATGAAGCCAGCGAGAAAGCACAGAATGCAATGTTTTTGGAAATCCGTATCAATGGCGAAGTTGTTAGCACTAATCAGCTTATTGCAACTTACAATGAAAACGCATTGACTAATTGGGAAAGCGAGGCAGGGGTAACCAGTATTCTTGCCAACCAGGGCCAATTTGCTTTCCGCAATTTTAAAGTTGAACCGGCAGATTATTCCAAGATCACGCCACCCGCACAAAGCAGCGGAGCAACCAATGAAGCAGAATTGGTTGACTATGTAGCCTTAGGTAAAGAAAGTTTTGAATCTTTCGGCTGTAATGTTTGTCACTCAACCGCAAAAGATGATCCAACAGTAACAACCGGCCCTAACCTGTTCGGTTTATTTACGCGCGAGCCTCGTTCACGTGAAGTCGTTGAAGGCGGCGAAGGTCATCGTTTTAATATCAAAGCAGATCGCGAATATTTACACCGCAGCATTCGCTCACCCACAGATCAAATTGCAATCGGCGAAAAAGGCGCTAAAAAAGGCGAAGTTTATCCACCGATTATGCCGCCCTTCAGTGCCCAAATTATTAGCGACATGCAAATCGAAGCAATTGGCTCTTATCTTTCAACTTTGAATGATCTGCAAAACCGTGGCCCGGTTGTTAAATTAATGACTCAAGGTCCGGTTGAAAAATACAATCCTGTAGAAGACAGATTGCAATTGTTAGTTGATGACCAAGTGCGCATTCAACGTGGTCCTATCCTGGGCGTTTCAGGTCGCGCAATTCACGTAGGTAACGTAAACGGAGTGAATTATTCGTTTGATCCTCGCATTCTCGCTATTGCAAAAATCTGGCAAGGCGGATTTTTGGATATGACCGGCGAATTTACTAATCGCGGCGGCAAAGGTTTGAAAATGGGTTTTGAAAGCCGTGAAATCAGTTTGGGCGATAAAGAATATTTATTCGCGCCTTTAAACGCAGCAGGTTCAATTGTAGATTTCTCTTTTAAAGACGCGAAATTTGGCGATCTCGAAACCGTTAAAAAATCTCTTTATAGCAAAGAAGATCACCTCACTAGATTGGCAGCGGTTGATGCGCAATTTTTAGGTTACACCCGCAACTCAAAAGACAAAGCCCAAGCGCCCAGCTTTAATTATCGCGTAGGTCAAAACACTCTCGCTGTTCAAACAACCTTTGCAGCTGACGGTAAGGTTACAATTAATGTCACGGGCGAATTAAAAACTGAACAAGCATTTGCAATTAACACGAGTTCATTAACACAGCCGCAAGCCACCGCTGGCAAAATTGAAAATGCTGTGTGGAAATTACCGGCCGGAAAAATTAATGCGACCTTGAATGCAAAAATTGCATTGGCAAATAATGTGTGGCACGCGCCAAAATCAACGTTTGATAATCGCAAGCAGCCGCTTAAGATCACTGCGTCAAAAGCGGATATGCCTGCAGGTTACAGCATTGAAAGTTACTATCCACCTAAAGATAATTTTGGCCGCGAACAATTGTTTGAAGCGCTCGGCACTGCAATTGCTCCCGATGGAACTATCGTAGTAGCAACTCGCACCGCTGGTATTTGGCGCCTCGTGAAAGATAAATCGGGTAAAAGCGAATGGCAATTATTTGCTGAAGGTACTTTCGACAGCCTTGGCGTTTTGGTAGAAGATAAAAAAGGCCTCACAGTCGTTGCCGGACAAAAAGCAGAACTCACTCGCATTAGCGACACCAACGGCGATGGCATAGCTGACAGCTACCAAACATTATTCGACGCCCATTCCTATCACGGCAACTATCACTCTTATATGCACGGCCCTGTTCGCGGCGCCGACGGTGCCTATTACCTCAGCATTAATCTTGGTGATGGTGGCGATGGTTCGCTTTATAACGCTGGCGGAAAATATATGGGCAGCGCAGGCGGATTCGCTGGCTGGAATATTCGTGTTGATGCAAGTAATAAAAATGGCATCGCCAAATTCACTCCGTGGGCATACGGTTTACGCAGCCCGGCTGGTCTTGCACTGAGTCCGGATGGTCGTTTGTGGTATTCCGATAACCAGGGTGAATATGTAGGTACCTCGAAAATTTTTGTGATCGAGCAAGATAAATTTTATGGTCACCCTTCAAGCCTCGTTGATCTGCCGGGAATGACTCCAGATTCGCCAGAAATTCAATGGCCGAAGTTTGCAGACAAACGCCCGACAGCTGCGATTCTTTTACCGCACAATAAAGTGGCAAACTCACCCGGCAATCCAGCGTGGGATACCACCAAAGGAAAATTCGGTGTATTCGCTGGCCAAATGTTAATTGGCGACCAAACCCAATCGAATTTGCTGCGCGTAAATACTGAAGTTGTGGATGGTGTTGAGCAAGGCGGCGTAATGCCATTTATCGACGGGCTTGAGTCCGGCGTTATGCGTCCTGTATTCCTTCCTGATGGAAGTTTATTACTCGGCCAAACAGGTCGTGGCTGGCAAGCTAAAGGTGGCCACGTAGCGAGCATGCAGCGTATTGTGTGGGATGGTAAAACCGTAGCGCCAGCAATTCACAGCGCACACGCAACCAGCTCAGGTTTTACATTGCAACTTACTCAACCACTCAATGACAATATTGATGCGACAAAATTGCAATCTTTGCTGTCAGTGCAATCATGGGTATATCGTGATGCGCCAGATTATGGTTCTGATGAGTTAGGTAAAGCTTTGGAAAGAATTACAAACATCAGTATCAGCGCAGATCGCAAACAAATTACAATGAACCTGGCAGAACTTGGTCATGCTTCTGTTCATCCGCAGCAAACCGCGCGTGTTTATCACATCACTTTAAACAACCAAAATTTGTTTAAAGATGCAGCATCCGCACAACTGCAGGCTTATTACACCTTGTATAAATTCGCAAAACCGAATTAATACTTTTAGTAGTAAGTTGATTCTCAATGGCCACCCTGAAAAGTGGCCATTATTTTTTAATGCACCCGTTTAAATGAAGGTATCGCATGAAGTTAAAAACCCTCCCCCTCCTCATTAGCACCCTTATTGCAACACAAGTATTTGCAGCTACCGATGAAGTTGTAGTCACCGGCACATACAGCCCGGTAACCAGTGAGCAATTAGCTTCTTCTGTTACGGTTATTAGCCAGGAACAATTAGCCGCGTTAAGCAGCCACAGCCTCGTGGATGCATTACGCCAAGTGCCCAGCATCTGGGTTGAAGAACAAGGTGGCCCGGGTGGCCTTACTGCTATTGCATTGCGCGGTGCAGAAGCAAATCACACCTTGGTATTGCTGGACGGCGTGCAATTGAATGACCCAACAAATACTCGCGGTGGCGCATTTGATGTTAATAACATCAACATAGATTCTATTAAACGCATTGAAATTATTCGCGGAGCACAATCTGCCATTTACGGCTCAGATGCACTCGCCGGCGTTATTCATATCATCACCGTTGAAGCCACTGAAACTGCACAACAAAATCTTTCTGTTGCAGTAGGTGAAGACGGTTATAAAACAGCAAGCCTGACTGCAACAGGCACTGCCGGTAATTTGGGTTACGCGGTAAAAGTGCAAGGTAAAGATGCAGGCGAACCTATTGAAGGTAGCAGCGCGGAAAACAAAGAAGCTTTAGTGAAATTGAATTGGAAACAAGACGCTCACAACCTGGATTTTTCATACCGTTATTTAGACGGTGAAAAAACTACCTTCCCGGAACAAAGCGGTGGCTCACTGTTTGCGCAACTGCGTGATCTCGACCAAAGTGAGTTTACCGACCAAAATGCTGCGCTTGCATGGCAATGGCAAGTTAATGATTTTTGGCGTAGCAAGCTGCAAGGCGCATGGTTTAATCGTCAGGAAAATTTAACCTCACCGGGTATTGTTCCCTTTGATGCAGTACCTGCGAATGGTGCGGATACAGATTTCACTCGCACTAATTTCAGCTGGACCAACACTCTTGGCAATGAAAAATCTGTGTGGGGAAATATTGGTGTAGAAACCAAACACGAATCTGGCGATAGCGTAGGCTATTTGGATTTTGGTTTTAAAATGCCAACTGATTTTAGTTTGGATCGCCGTATTGATAGCGTCTTCGTAAACATTAACGGTTACATCAATGAAGATTTGCTCGTGCAAGCAAGTGCTCGCCGCGATGACGCAGAAAATCTTGCACCTAAAGATAGCGTGCAAGGCGGAGTTCGCTATCAAATCAACGACAACTTAAGTTGGTTTGCAAATGCCGGCCAAGGCTTTAAATTGCCCAGCTTCCTCGCATTGGGTCACCCGCTCGTTGGCAATAAAAATTTGAAACCAGAACGTGCCACCACTCGCGACACAGGTTTGGAATGGTCTGCCAATAACACTAGTATTAATTTCAGTGTTTTTAGAAATACCTACCTGGACCTGATTGATTTTGATGCTGAATTATTCACCAACGTAAACCGTAACCAAGTTGACACTCGCGGTGTTGAAACTGAAATCCATTGGCACTCGCAAGATAACCAATGGCAATTGGGCGCGCACGCTAGCTATGCCGATATTGATGCAGAAAATCCACTTATGGGTAGGCCACAAGTTAAGGCAGGCGCAACCGCAACTTATAACCTGAATGATAGTTGGCAATTCAATGCCAATTACTTATGGGTAGATGATCGCCTTGCCGCTAGCCGTTATACGGGTGATACCGTGGTTGAAACTTTGGATAAGTACAATCGTTTTGACTTGGGCGCGAAGTGGACAGTGAATTCACAACTCACCATCAACCTCAGCATTGAAAATATTACTGACGAAGATTACATGAACGACATAGGTTTCCCGGCAATTGGCCGCACCGGTTTTGTGGGTGCTAATTTTAGTTTTTAATTGATCTGGATTTTTCGGTATCAAATTGGGAGTTATATTTTTAACCGCTCCCGCAATAAAAAAGCTCCCGTTAATCGGGAGCTTTTTTATTTAAAGTACGGCAATTTCATTTTCGTATCAATCACTACTCATCAATCACCAGCGTGCTTGCAATCAAATCATGTAAGGCCTGCTTCTTAGCCGTGAAAGCGGCCATGATATAACCCAGGCACAAAAATAATCCGGATAATATTTTGCTCCAGTAACGGCCATTTGCACGAGCTAAAGATATACGTCTACCTTGATCATCAGTCACCACTATACCCAGTGCCATTTTGCCTAGCGTTGCCTGTTTAGCTGAAGACTCAAGCAAGGTGTAATAAAGCCAGTTAAGTGCAAAGCTCATGGCTATAAAACCAAATGCCATACTTAATCCAAAAGGAATTGCGCCAATACTGCCTGAAAAAATAGCTGCACCAAAACTCAGGGCGAAAAAGCCAATACAAATTCCGTTCAAAATGGAAAGTATCATCCAATCAATCACAAAAGCACCAAAGCGCTTCCAAAAACCTGCGTGATTTTTATAGACCACCTGAGCAGCGGCAACCTCAGAGAATGCAAATGCATTCCCGCACGCCGAACAATAACTGGCATTATTAGCGTTTTGCGCCCCACACTTTAAACACTGCATTACGCACTCCTTATTTTTTGATCATTATTATGCAAAGCAACTATAAGCTTTTTATATACTCCAGCAAAGCCATGCGTTCTTGCTCATTTAATTGCGTACCGTATTCATGCCCTACATTCGAGTTACCGGTTGAGCGGGTATCAAACAAACTAGCATTCGCCACTTCCAGGGTTTGATTGCCGAGCTTCACTCGGTCAAGCTCGCGGTTACCTACAAAAAATTGTGCAGGACGCTGTGCAGCGGGCAGCAACAAATCGTAAACTGTCGGCACAGAACCATTGTGTAAATAAGGTGCAGATGCCCAGATGCCATTAATAGGTCGCGCTTTGTAGTAACGGACAGTATTATCAGCATGGCTCATTTTATTTGTAGCGAATTCCTGAACAACAGAACAAAATGAATCCCAAGGATGATCCAACAGAGATCCGGTAACTACATGCATTACAACATCCAAACGCGTAGCTTCTGCCTTAAATTTTTGGCCGAACCAAAGCGCAAAATGTTTCCCTTCCAGCTCCCCGGTTTTTACAGTACCTTCCGTAAAATTATTCACCATTAGCATATCCGTGCCCACTTCATTTGCTGGAACTAACACAGCTGATAATTTGCGATCCGCATCCTCAGAATTCACCAGACTATGACATTGCAAACAATGCTGTTTATAAATTGTTTCGCCTTTTTCAATTAGTTTTTTATCCAAACGGCCAGCTAAATCTTTCGGCCATTTAGGTGAACTCAACTTATAATATTTGCGCTGGATGTAACCCAAATTTTTAATTTGAATGCTGGAAGGATAGGTTTTTCCATGACCCAAAACATCCACAGTTCCGTAAACAGCTAAAGCAGTTGTCGCATTTTGCGCTAAAGGCCCGGGCTCCATATTGGGTGCAGAGGCATTCCACTGAACCACATCCAAATGGGATGCATCCCATAACACAGGAAAACTGGTAGGCGCATTAGGCGAGCGCGCGTTCGCTGGTATATTTAAAGCTTCCGCTGCAACCGCATTAAAAATTTGCCCGAATGCATCCAGGCGCCCGTGACCATAGGGAACTTGTGTCGCATTAATTGCATAACGCGTTTCTAACTCCTGAATACGCGTTTCGATCTGCTGCTTAACAAGGTCTGGTTTAATTTTTTGCGTTTGCTGCAAGCGCGCTGTAAATCTTTGCCACTTTTCCGGCTGGGAAATTGTTGCTTTTAGTGCGGCTAATAATTCGGTTTCAAATTGCGTGTAATTTATTAAACTCTGCCCACCATCAATGCGAACAGGCTTACTATTAATAGTAACTTGGCCCGTATGGCATGCAGCGCAACTTAAGCCAACCCAGGCGTTACCCTTATCATCCTGATCACGCACAACACCTACAGGTAAAGCATCCGGGTTAAATTTATTTGCCGAATCGGTGACAAATCCCAAATCAGCCATATGCGAATTGTTGCGAAATAATTGTTCGCCTTCAGCATTTTCTAATGAGAGAAACCAGCTGTAATTTAAAATTCGCGATCCGAAGGATGTATAGGATAATTGTTGGCGCTCCGCCATGCTCCAACCCTGCCCTAAATAAGTCACACCGTCTTTAGTCAAGGTGGTGTGTGCATCGGGAGCAAAGGGATCTTGTCGCAAATGGCGCAACAAAAGAAAGATCGCGGCAATAATCAAAACTAAAATGAGCAGGCAAGTAACTAGTTTATAACTTTTCTTTTTCATATCATCCATTTCCGGCCTGTGAACAGACCCAAGCAAAGTTAATCAGTCATTAGCGTTTTTGAAATTCTGCGAACACTTCTACATTGACTTCATCGCCTACCGCAGGAACCAAATAATCCATTCCAAATTGCGAGCGTTTAAAACTGGTTGTAGCGGTGAAACCAATGGTATAGCGGCCGGTTAACATATTTTCACCACCCCCATTAAAAACCACGTCCAGCACTATAGGGGCGACCACACCGTGCAAGGTTAAATTGCCGCTAAATTTTGCGTGAGATTGGTCAACCAATTGCACACTGGTAGTTTTGAAAAAGGCCTGCGGATATTTTTCCGCATCGAACCAGCTACTACCGCGCAGCGTTTCAGCAAGCTCAGCGTTGTTAACGTCGATGCTGGCAATACTAATTACAGCAGATAAGTTGGCATTTTCCATATGTGCCGGATCAAATTCCAATGAGGCATCAACGCTATTAAAGCGACCGACAAAAGTAGACATACCCATGTGATTAATTTTGAAAAGCACAGTCGTGTGCTGCTTATCGATTTGGTAGGCGCCGGGCTTGAGGTTTACTATCCCGGTTTTTACTTTGGGTTGGATTAAATATCCACAGGCGCTGAGCAAAAGCGTAAGGGAAATCAGCAATATTTTTTTGTAATCAACGCTAAAGTACGGCATAGATTCCCTCATTAACTGATTTCAAAAAGCAGTAATACACCGCGAAGCTGAAAAAAAAAGGAAGGCTACCAAAACGGCAACCTTCCTTTTGAGAAACAATAACACCTGCTCTTATTCTGGCAAGGTGATATTCAATTCCAATACCGAGCAATTATCCGTGTTATCCAAATTGACAACCACTTGGTCTGATTCAATATGAATATACTTACGGATAACCGCAATAATTTCCTGCTGCATTTGCGGCAAGAAATCTGGTTGCTTTAAATTTCTTTTATTGCGTTCGTGCGCAACAATAATTTGCAAACGCTCTTTTGCAGTGGATGCAGATGTTGGTGCACTTTTCTTTTTAAAGTAGTCAAAAAGGCTCACTATTTACCTCCCAGCAAACGCGCTAAGAAACCCTTCTTTTCCGCTTCAAGGAAGCGATGTGGAAGATCACTGCCCAACAATCTATCTACAGCATCGTTATAGGCTTGGCCAGCTTGCGTCTCTTCATCAAGAATTACTGGCGTGCCCTGGTTAGAGGCTTTGAGTACAGCTTCTGATTCTGGAATTACACCCAGCAAAGGAATTGCCAAAATTTCTTCTACGTCACCCACGCTTAACATTTCACCAGCGGCAACACGAGTTGGGTTGTAGCGAGTCAACAACAAATGTTCTTTGATTGGCTCAAGATTTTGTTCTGCACGGCGCGATTTGGATTGCAGGATTCCGATAATACGATCTGAGTCGCGAACAGAAGAAACCTCAGGGTTTGTTACTACAATCGCGATATCGGCAAAGTACAATGCCATTTGCGCGCCCTGCTCAATGCCCGCAGGTGAATCACAAACGATGTAATCAAAATCTTTTGATAAATCATTTAACACCGCTTCAACGCCTTCTTTGGTTAAAGCATCTTTATCGCGAGTTTGTGAAGCCGGTAAAACGTATAAGTTATCTGTACGCTTATCTTTAATCAGTGATTGGCTGAGATTGGATTCGCCTTTAATGACGTTTACAAAATCGTAAACTACACGGCGCTCACAGCCCATAATCAAATCGAGATTACGTAAACCCACGTCGAAATCAATAACCACAGTTTTGTGGCCACGCATTGCCAAACCTGTACTGATTGCTGCGCTGGAAGTAGTTTTACCTACACCGCCTTTACCCGATGTAACAACAATAATCTTAGCCAAGGTAGGCTCCTTAAATTTTCTATGGTCTTAAAGTGAAAAAAATAATTTTAATTTTTAAATGGATTACGAACTAGTTTTTATGAGCTATTGGATTACACACTCAACAGTTTATGCACTAACAAGGGCTTCAACGGCAACCTTCTCGCCCTTAAGCGAAATTTGCACCGGCTTTTTTAATAATTCTTTTGGTAAGGCATCTTGCAACATAAAATTGCCCGCGACTGAAACCAATTCGGCCTCGATATTCTGGCAAAAAATTCGCGCGCTTTCATCGCCTTTCACACCAGCCAAAGCACGACCGCGCAAAGTGCCATAAATGTGGATATGACCATCCGCTAAGACTTCCGCACCTTCACTTACCTGGGCGAGCACAATTAAATCGGCTCCCTCGGCGTAAATCTGTTGGCCAGACCGCACAGGACGTGTGACAACACGGCTCATACGCTGCACTACACGCTCTTCAATAACAGTTTCTACTACGGTTTCAACACGGGTTTCAACGATAGTTTCCGGCGCTTTCGTTTTGGCTGCAGCAGGAATTTTTAAAGCGCGCTCAGATGGTGTTGGCAAAATCGCCAAACCGGTTTTTTGAACGCTTGCTAAAAGTGCTTCCGGTACAGCGGTAAAACCTAAAGGCTGCAAATCCAGCTTTCGGCAAATTTGAATCAAGCTATCGGCATTGGCAAGTAACGCTGTGCAATTTTCAGGGTTTTCCAAACGCTCCAAACTGATCAGTACCGGCGAATTCACAAAAAAATGCGGTGCCTGGTCAATCTTTTCTTTCAATTCTACCGCGAGCGTATCGGGGTTATATTCAACCAGAGCCAGCACCACCACGGTCAGGGCACTGCCTTTAAGCTGAAAACTCACATCTATCATTAGGGACTCTCTTGCCTGCATTCAATCTGTATAAGGCCGCCATTATCAAGCTGCTGGAGTTTTAGTCAAGATAAAGCGCTTGCTGATTAGCATGGCTTATTCCATGATTCTGCCCCGCATGCAGCCTGGGTTTCATTCAGGCCGGATTAAGGCGTCGCAACTTATAAAGAGCCTAAGGTGTCAGAGTCCCAAGTTGGGCTTAACGCCTTTGCCTCGCAGCGTTTATCCTGATAAGGCAGCGAGCCCGCCAACTGGACATAAGACGAGAAATCACATGAAATTCCCGATGAGTTTGGCAAAATCTTTACACAAAGCTGTTCTGGCTTTGCTGACTGTCATTCCCCTTCTGATGATGGCGCCTGTAAGCCAGGCTGCAAATCAAGAGGACGTAGAATTCAGCCAAGCTGAACTCGACCAAATGCTCGCACCAATCGCTCTTTACCCCGATGCACTGCTTTCGCAAGTTCTCATTGCTGCAACTTATCCGTTGGAAATTATCCAGGCTGACCGTTGGGTGCGCAGCAATAAAGATCTCAAAACTGAAGATGCCCTCAAATTTGCTCAAAATAAAGATTGGGACCCTAGCGTAAAAGCACTGGTCGCGTTTCCCGACATTTTGAAGCGCATGAGCGAAGACGTAGATTGGACTCAACGTTTGGGCGACGCATTTTTAAGTGACGAAGAAGCCGTTATGGATGCAGTACAAAGACTGCGCAAACGCGCTTATGCCACAGGCAATTTGGAAAAAGCACAGCACATTACCGTTGAGCGTGATGACAACAACATCATTATTGAACCGGCAGAGGAACGCATAGTTTACGTGCCCGTGTACGACACCCGTGTTGTTTATGGCAACTGGTGGTGGCCGGATTATCCACCGGTTTTTTGGCACTACCCAAGCAGCTATACCTACGTGTCCGGCTTTTACTGGGGCACCAGTATTTACCTTGGCCCAACCTACTTTTATAGTTCGTGCCGCTGGCGTGACCGTCGCGTAGTGGTTGTAGATCATCACCATCATTACGACGGACACACACGTTTTTACACCGGCAGAAGCATTGTGGGTCATTCAAGTGCACGCCTCTGGCGTCACGAGCCCGCGCATAGACATGGTGTGGCTTATTACAACAACAATTTGCGTGAGACTTATGGCAGCCGCCGCCAGTCCTATCAAAACGACCGCGACTATCGTCAACAACATCGCGATAACAGCGTGAATCAAAACCCACGTATTAGCGACGGCTGGAAGCGCGACAACGACAGGCGAGATGATGACAACCGCTGGGATAACAACGGTAATCATGACCGCAATAACAGAAATGAAAACCGCAATCCTAACGGCCACTATGATCGTGCTGATCAAGTACGCGAGCGTTTGAACCGCGATAGTAATGATCGCGATAACAACATCAACAATCGTCCGTTGCGAGGCAATACCGACGCGCGCGGTGTTCGCGTGCAAAATCAGGCACAGCAACAAGTAACCACGGAGAATAATATCTCTCCCTCATTCAATCGCACCGAGGAAAACGGTCGCAACCGTGGCAACGTGGAGCAAGGCAGACAATCTGAACGAGGCATTGATGTAAACAACAATAACCGGCTCAATATTGATCAAGAGCGCCGGATCGTGACGGATGATGCTGATCGCCGCCCCAATTTCTCTGGCCCCGTGCAACGTGCACAAGAGCAGCGCATCAGCGAACCGCAACCCAGAGTTGAGCGCCAAATGGAGCGGCAGGAAGTGCGAAGAGCTGAGTTTTCGCCACCCCGGAATGACAATGAAGGGCGCGGTCAGCCTCAGCAAAGAGCCGAACGAGCACACAATAACCCGCGCTTTTCACGCGATAAAAATGACGACAACAAATAAGCAATAGAAGATAAAAACCTCGCCCAGTGCGAGGTTTTTTTATTTGTGCTGCAGCCTATCCCTACCCGCTTAGCTTCCTTCTCGCCCCCGCATTCTTTATAGTACGCGCTTTATAAAATCCCCTGCCCGAACGAGGTTAGCCCCATGGCTCAATACGTATTTAGCATGCACAGGCTTGGCAAAATTGTCCCGCCCAAGCGTGAAATTCTTAAAGATATTTCCCTCTCCTTCTTCCCCGGCGCCAAAATCGGTGTACTAGGTTTGAACGGATCAGGTAAGTCAACGCTTCTGAAAATCATGGCAGGTGTAGATCAGGATTTTAACGGCGAAGCCCGCCCAATGCCGGGAATCAAAATCGGTTACCTGCCACAAGAACCACAACTCGACCCAGCTAAAGACGTATTAGGCAACGTACAAGACGGCGTGCGTGAAGCTGTAGATGCTTTGGCTGAACTTGACCGTATCTATGCAGCTTACGCTGAACCCGATGCAGACTTTGATGACTTGGCAAAGAAACAAGCCAAGTGCGAAGACATCATCCAAGCCTGGGATGCCCATAACCTGCAACACACCTTGGAAGTTGCTGCCGACGCATTGCGTCTCCCACCATGGGATGCTGACGTAACCGTATTGTCTGGTGGTGAGCGCCGCCGTGTAGCCCTATGCCGTTTGCTCCTGTCGCGCCCAGACATGCTGCTCCTCGACGAACCAACCAACCACTTGGACGCTGAATCTGTTTACTGGCTGGAACAATTCCTTCACAGCTTTACCGGCACCGTAGTGGCCATTACCCACGACCGTTACTTCCTCGATAACGCCGCAGGCTGGATTCTGGAACTTGACCGTGGCCACGGTATTCCATATGAAGGCAACTACACCAGCTGGCTGGAGCAAAAAGATGCCCGTTTAGAGCAAGAAGCCCGCTCAGAAGCCGCTCACCAAAAAGCATTGAAAACCGAATTGGAATGGGTTCGCCAGAATCCAAAAGGCCGCCAAGCCAAGAGCAAGGCGCGTCTCGCTCGCTTCGATGAATTGCAATCGCAAGAATTCCAGGCGCGTAACGAAACCAACGAGATCTACATTCCGCCAGGTGAGCGCTTGGGCGATAAAGTGATCGAGCTGCAAAACGTGAGCAAAGGTTACGGCGACCGTTTGTTGATCGACAATCTCTCCATCAGCATTCCAAAAGGTGCAGTAGTCGGGATTGTGGGCGGTAACGGTGCAGGTAAATCAACCCTCTTCCGCATGATCTCCGGTACTGAGAAGCCAGATAGCGGAACCGTGACTTTGGGCGATACCGTAAAAGTGGCTTACGTTGAACAGAGCCGCGAAAACCTGGACGATAAAAAGTCTGTATGGGAAGCAGTTTCTGACGGCGCCGATATTTTGAAAATCGGTAACTACGAAGTAAGCTCGCGCTCTTATTTGGGCCGCTTCAACTTTAAAGGTTCTGACCAACAAAAACGCGTAAGCGAATTGTCTGGTGGTGAGCGCGGCCGTTTGCATTTGGCCAATACTTTAAAACAAGGCGCAAACGTACTCTTACTCGACGAACCCTCAAACGATTTGGATATTGAAACCTTACGTGCACTGGAAGATGCAATCCTCGCATTCCCAGGCTGTGTACTGGTAATCTCGCATGATCGCTGGTTCCTCGACCGTATCGCGACTCATATCCTCGCGTATGAAGGAGAATCAGATATCGTTTTCTTTGAAGGCAACTACACCGACTACCACGAAGATTTGGTAAAACGTAAAGGCAATGATTCCCAGCCGAAGCGTATGAAGTACAAACCGCTTAAGGCCTAATCTTTTTCTAAATAAATCCTTGGCGTAAAAAATGCACAGCTCACGTAAGTGTCTGTGCATTTTTTTTGGTTGTAATTTTGAGTAAACAATTGGCGCCTGTTTCAAAACTGTAACAATTCCTACATAAACTCGGAGCATCAGCAACAGTGCCGAGGCTTTCCTATGAGCTTTATTGATGCAGAACTTGTACAGCGAATCCATAACGACTTTCTCGATAGCTACGATGAGGAGCTTGAGTTGGAGATGGAGGATCGTATTTATTTTCAAGACAACGATCTGGATTCACCCACTCAGTCACCGGAATCCAAAGAATATCGTCAACTTTATTTTCGCGAACTCTTTCGCCTGCAAGCCGAGCTGGTGAAATTGCAAGATTGGGTAGCGGCCACGGGCCACAAAGTTGTTGTTATTTTTGAGGGGCGCGACGCTGCCGGTAAAGGTGGCGTTATAAAGCGCATAACCCAGCGACTCAATCCGCGCATTTGTCGCGTTGCTGCGTTGCCAGCACCCAACGAACGTGAACGCACACAATGGTATTTTCAGCGTTATGTATCGCACCTACCGGCGGCGGGCGAAATCGTATTATTTGACCGTAGCTGGTACAACCGCGCCGGCGTTGAACGCGTCATGGGTTTTTGCACCGACGAGCAATACGAAGAATTTTTTAGATCAGTACCCGAATTCGAAAAAATGCTCGTTCGCTCCGGCATTCAAGTTATCAAATATTGGTTTTCGATTTCTGACGAGGAACAAAATTTACGCTTCCTTGGCCGCATTCACGATCCTTTAAAGCAATGGAAGCTAAGCCCCATGGATCTGGAATCGCGTAGGCGCTGGGAGCACTACACCAAAGCCAAAGAAATTATGCTGGAGCGGACTCATATTGAAGAGGCGCCTTGGTGGGTTGTTGAAGCGGTCGATAAGAAAAAGGCTCGCTTGAATTGCATACATCATTTGTTGCAACAAATGCCTTATGAAGAAATAAAACGCCCCACAATTGATTTACCTGAGCGCGAATATCATGAAGATTATGCCCGCAGGCCCGTTCCCAAAGATATGTTTGTACCCGATATTTATTAATCTTTTACTCAACAGCTGACGAAGGAATTACTGTGCCCGAACTTATTGCTCCCCCCGACAAACACACGCTTGGTGCTTACGGCATTTGGTTGTTTAACGAAAAGCATCCACAAATTAAAAAAATTAAAAAGGAAGTTTCGCCCAGCGTGCACGGCGACCGACACTGGGATTCAAGTTATCTACTCATGGATTATTTTACCTACCACGCGCCTACAAAAAAAATGCGCGTTCTGGATGTAGGCTGTGGCTGGGGACCAACGTCAATTTTCTTTGCCAGCAAAGGCTGCAAGGTTACAGGTATGGATGTTGATGCCGATGTGTTTGCGTTTTTAGATGCGCAGGCAGAATTCAACGATGTAAAAGTTTCCAAACTGACTTGCGCCATGAAGGACATGAAGAAAAAAGATTTGGAGAACTTTGATGTGATTGTCGGCGGCGATATTTGCTTTTGGGATGAACTCGCCGACGAATGGTTTGCCATGCTCAAACGTGCCGCACAAGCAGGCGTAAAAAAAGTTGTATTGGCTGACCCAGGCCGCAGCCCCTTTTTAGCCTTGATTGATAAGTGTGAAAAACGTTGGCCAACCGATTTATTGATGTGGTATGCGATTGAACCGAAAAAGTTTGAAGGCAGTCTAATGGTAGTTACACTTAATAAGTAATTCAGTTACGAACTAGTGAACCTGGGACAAGGCCTTATCAATATCCACACCCAAAGTAATTGCACCAATCGATTTTTGGGTTTGTGGATGCAACAAAGGTGCGCTCACCTGAACCTGAAAGCGTTTGGAAGAAGCATCGTACTTAATCTTATCAAAATAAATAGTTTGCGCAGGCATGTTGAATACCTGCGTAAACTTTTCTTCATCTCCCTGCCAGTAATCTGACGTCATATCGGCAACGGCTACATTGTAACCCCGTTCATCCATTACAATAATTTCAGATAACAAATCTTTTGAACTCGCGGTAAATTGTCCCAACAAATGCGATATAGTTTGGTTAACCACAGCTTTGGGGAAATTTAAATTATTAACTTTAAAGGCAAGCTGCCACTGCTCATCAATTAGCTTTAACTGATTCACTGGTTTGCTTTTATTGGCCGCATTTTGTTGGATAACCGCCGCAATAATATCTTTATTGCCCCTAATTTTTTGCAGCCAGGGAAAAATCATTTTTTGGATACCATCTTTTTCGCTAGCAGACAAATCAAATCCCTGGGTTGAACAAGAGCTGATACGATTGTTAAAAGCGCTTAAAAAATCTGGCTGCTGGCTTAAAAAAGGCACACCAAAATAAACACCTAAAGGCATGTAGCGAAAGAAACGCGATTTATAATCGCGGGAAGATACATTCATTTTTTCTGTTGTTTTTTCAAAAATCTCTTTATCCAGCAGCACTGCATCAATTCGCTTGCTAAATAAAAGTTTTACCAGCTGCTCAATATTATTAGCCGTTACAAAATCGCTATAGCCTTCGTTACTCAAAATCGCTTCCTGCTGGCTACCCAGAATCACGCCTATTTGAAAATGCTCTTTCCACGAAGTTGGCGCCGTCATATCGGTTCGCCAAAACCAATACCAGTTTTCCAAAACAAGGGGGGCAGAAAACGTAGCAAAATCGCTGGCATCATCAATAGCAACGGCGGTAAAGAAGCCATCAATTACACTGGAATGAACATCTTGCCGTGCGCGACGCCACGGCAAAGAACGGATTTCGTATTTAACTTGCATCTTTTCTAAAATGCATTTTACGTGATCAACAGAACCACCCTGAACCAAATCGCCAGCTTGCTGCGTTTTCTTTTGCAACACATTAGTACCCAAAACCACAAAGGGTTTTTCTACTTCAGCCGCGTAGACCGAGTTAGCCAATAATAATGCTGTCAAGATGTACAGAAGTTTCATAGCAAGGCGTCCGTATATCCATTAAATGCGTAGCTCAGAAGAACTTATTTATTCTAGTGTAGATAAGGTTTAGAGCAACATTACACTCTATTGCGAGTTTTTATTCTTAGGTTTACAAATTTATGTAACGGATTGTTAATGTGCAGTTTTATTATAAGCCTAAGACTTCCATATTTAGGGCTTCCATATTGATGGATTCCAATACACAGGCGGCAAGCTTATCCAATGCCTGTTCACGCAGCTGATTAAGATCAATAACCACAATATTTTCAGCACCACACCAACCTAAAATTGCACTGCAAGCCTCTTTCGAATCAAAAAGCCCATGCAAGTAGGTTCCCATTACTTGCTCATCTACACTTACTGCACCGTCAGGAACCTTCAAGTTGTCAACTGTTTTAAAATAAACTGCAGGACGTGAAAGTGCAGCGCCGCTACTGACACCACAATGAATTTCATAACCTTGAATGGGTGTAGTTAAATCCCACAGAACACCCTCCTGTTGACGCAATATTTTTTCTGCAGTCAATTCAGTGCTTAATTCCAAATATCCCAACCCCGGAGTGTCACCGGGAATATCTTCCACACCCAATGGATCATCAATCGATTCGCCCAACATCTGCATACCACCACAAATACCAATTACTTTTCCACCGTAACGCAAATGTTTGGCGATTGATTTATCCCAGCCTTGAGCACGCAAAAAATGTAAATCCGCACGCACATTTTTACTGCCGGGCAAAATAATTAAATCAACAGGCGGAATTACTTGCTCTGGCCCAACCCAAAAAAACTCAACATCGGGATGCAAGCGCAACACATCAAAATCATTGTGGTTGGAAATACGTGGGAATACTAAAACCGCAACGCGAATTTTAGTGTTGGCTTTAGTCGCGACATTTCGCTCAAGTGCGTCTTCAGCATCCAACACTAAACCGTGAATATAGGGAATGACACCCAACACAGGTTTTCCCGTTTTTTGTTCCAGCCAATCCAATCCCGATTGCAACAAACTTAGGTCGCCGCGAAAACGATTGATCACAAAACCTATTACGCGATTTTGCTCAGAGGGACTTAGCAAATCCAAAGTGCCAACCAAATGCGCAAATACACCGCCGCGATCTATATCCGCAATAATAATGACGGGGCAATCAACAGCTTCAGCAAAACCCATATTGGCAATATCACGGTCGCGTAAATTAATTTCTGCCGGGCTGCCCGCTCCTTCTACCACAATTACATCATATTGGTTTTGCAAACGTCGGTAAGAATCCAACACTGCATCCATGGCGCGGGTTTTATAGTCATGATAAACCGCTGCGTCCATATCACTGACGGCTCGCCCCTGAATAATAATTTGCGCCTTGGTATCACTTGTAGGCTTAATTAAAATCGGATTCATGTCCGTGTGCGGCTGCAAACCTGCTGCTTGCGCCTGCAAAGCTTGTGCACGGCCAATTTCGCCCCCATCGATAGTCACTGCAGAATTCAAAGCCATATTTTGCGGTTTGAACGGAACAACTGAAACACCGCGATTTTTTAATATGCGACAGAGCGCAGCCACTAGCGTTGTTTTGCCAGCATCTGAAGTGGTGCCCTGAATCATGATAGAATTAGACATCGTTATACAAAACCAATTTCTACAAACCTAAAATAACTGACCCAACTCGTATTAGCTGGAAATATTATGACAAGCTCGTGGGATATAAAGCCGTTAAACACTACTAACACAACTGTCATTACCGGGAATATCAATCAAAAAACTAAACCGCTTGGCGCATTGGGCGATTTGGAAATATTGGCAACACAAATTGCACTTATCCAGCAAACACCAAAAATTAATATTAACCCAGTGATGGTTGTTTTTGCAGCGGATCACGGCATTGCCGACGAAGGCGTGAGCATAGCACCGAGTATTGTCACCCAACAAATGGTGTTGAATTTTTTGCAGGGTGGCGCCGCTATCAATTGTTTTTGTCGCACACAAAACCTGCCGCTATTTGTAGTTGATGCAGGCATAAAATATCCCATAGAGCCTTACCCCAAGGATTTAATTAGCCAGCGCATTGGCTCAGGCACAAATAATTTTGCGCATACATCGGCAATGAGTATTGCAGATGCAGAACGTGCACTTGATTTAGGTACGAACCTGGCCAATGATTTTATCCAACGTGGATTTAATACACTTGCCTTCGGTGAAATGGGCATTGGCAATTCAAGTTCAGCTGCCGCTTTATTAGCCGCCATTACTGGCGAACCTGTCGAACATTGTTGCGGCAGAGGCACGGGTATTAGCGATGAACAATTGATGAAAAAAATCCAGTTAATTACACAGGGTTTAAAACGTATTTCATCTAAAGCACCCCTATATCTTTTAAGTGAAGTCGGCGGATTTGAAATTGCACAAATCTGCGGCGCTATGCTAGCAACTGCTCAAGCAGGAAAAACTATTGTCGTGGATGGCTTTATTGCATCTACCGCTGCTTTGGTTGCAATAGAAATAAATCCCGCTGCCAGGGATTACATGATTTTTGCACATAAATCCCACGAACAGGGACACCAGATATTGCTTAAAAAACTTAATGCCAAACCCTTACTGGACTTAGGCTTGCGTTTAGGTGAAGGCACTGGCGCTGCTTTGGCGCTGCCGTTATTAAAAGCTGCCGAAAGTTTTTACAACGACATGGCAACCTTTGCGAGCACTGGAATCACCGTTGATGCTTAAAGCCATACAAGATGAATTCAATTTATTTTTTCTGGCGTTGGGTTATTTCAGCCGAATCCCTATGCCGAAATGGGTTGTGTACAGCACCGAAAATTTGAATCACGCCAGCCGCTATTTCACATTGGTCGGTTGGTTATTAGGTTTATGTGTTGGTGGAATTTATTTTCTCAGCCATCAATTTTTTTCTACCAACATCAGTATTTGGCTGTGCATGTTATTTAGTCTTTTATTGACCGGTGCGTTTCACGAGGATGGATTAGCTGATACTGCCGACGGATTAGGCGGCGGATTTACCCGTGAACGCAAATTGGAAATCATGAAAGACAGCCGCATTGGCACTTACGGTACTTGTGCGCTACTGATGGCATTAGTGGGTAAATTCATTCTGTTGCAAGAAACAACCCAGATTATCCTTTGTTTATGTATTGCTTATGCATTAAGCCGCATGCTCGCCAGCAGTTTATTGTTCACCATGCCCAGCGCCAGCTCGCCCGAAAACGAAAAAGTAAAACCACTTGCGAAAACCCAGTCGCGTTTAGATATGCTGGTGTTGATAGCCTGCGGCCTTCCCGTTATTTTTCTAATCAGCATCAAAACCTTTTTATTATTGTTATTGCTGCTGGTTGTTTTACGCTATCTCTTACAGATCTATTTCAATCGTCATTTAGGTGGCGTTACCGGTGATTGCCTGGGAGCATCGCAACAGGTTACGGAATTGTGTATTTATTTATTATTAGTCAGTCAAGGCTACTAATTTAAAACCCAAAGAGATAAACATGAGCATAACATTGGTGATAGGTGGCGCCCGCTCGGGAAAATCTAAATACGCGGAACAGCTTGCGATAAATAGTCAGCTCCCGGTAACTTATGTGGCCACGGCAACAGCGTTAGATGCCGAAATGGAAGCACGTATTATTCACCATCAAACTCGCCGCCCTGTAGATTGGGCGCTCCATGAATGCCCGCTCGATTTGGCTAACTTATTAGAAAACGAAGCCCAAAAAGAACATACCATTTTAGTGGACTGCCTGACACTCTGGCTTAACAACCAACTCTATAAAGACTCCACGCAAAACTTTTCTCTGCTATTCTCAGAATTAGTAGAAGCCATTAAAGATTCGCCAGCAAAAATTATTTTAGTTAGCAATGAGGTGGGTTTGGGCATAATTCCTTTGGGGGAGGTCACTCGCCAATTTGTGGATGAAGCCGGGCGTTTGAACCAGTTCTTGGCACAAGTTGCCGATCAAGTCATTTTTACGGTTGCAGGTTTGCCGCTAGTATTGAAACAAGCCTAATGAAAAATTATTCGCAAACATGTTTCAGCGGTTCCCGAGGAAGACTGCTATGAAAGCACGCTATTTCAGTTTTGTTCGCCACGGCAAGGTCGAGGGCCCGGCAGCGCTTTATGGCAAAACTGATATAGCTTCCAGTATTCGCGGGCGGCAAGAATTAATAGCAGGGCTGGAACGATTGCATCAAGAAACGCCCATAGATTTTATTTTTAGCTCGCCACTACAGCGTTGCGCACAAACGGCAGAAGAATTCGCCACCCACCATTTACTGCCCATATTCCTGGAACCTGATTTACAAGAATGTGATTTTGGCGATTGGGATGGAGTAGATTTCAATGCATTACAAAACCAATGGCCTGCATTGGAAAAATTTTGGCAATCACCATTAGATATCTCACCGCCTCAGGGTGAAAACTTGCAAACATTTTATAACCGAATTAATACAAGTTGGCAGGATATTCAAACACAGCAATACTGTGATCACACATTAATTCTGTGCCACGGTGGCACTATACGTATGGTGCTAGCAGCGTTGTTAAAAATTCCGCTGGAGTCGCCGCTGTTTGCACAACTACGAATTGATTATTGTTCACATACACGGATAGAAGTTAGCGATGCTGCGGGGGCAAAACCTATTGTTCGCTGGATAGGTGCACCGCTTTAACAAGCATTAATTTATTATTGTTATGTTGAATTGTTGAAAGTCTACTATGAGTGGGAGTCGTCATCCTCGCGTAGCGGGGATCCACGGGGCTGGCCACCCAGTTGTTAAAAATCTAAATCAAAAGCTGGATCCCCGCTACGCGAGGATGACGACTCCCTACTAAATAAACTACCACTCAATTCCCTTCTGCGCTTTCACACCAGAATCAAACGCGTGCTTGATAGCTTTCACTTCACTAAATGTATCTGCCAAATCTTCCAAATATTTTTTAGCACCACGCCCGGTGATAATGACATTTTGACTAATGGGACGATTCTCAATTGCGCTGACTACTTTGTCTTTGTCGAGATATTTATAGTTGAGCATATAAGTTAATTCATCCATCAAGACCAAATGAATTTCCGGATCATTAAATATATGTTCACATTCAGCCCATACTTGCTCTGCCGCCGCTTTATCCTGCTCGGCATTTTGGGTTTCCCAGGTAAAGCCTGTGCCCATGACAAAATATTCGAGTTTTGGATTTTCTCCACGAAAAACACTTTCCGTTAGAAAATTCTTTTCGCCACATTCCCAAGTACCTTTAATAAATTGCACTATGGCGACTTTATAGCCATGACCTAAACAGCGCAAAGCCGTACCAAAACCGGAACTACTTTTTCCTTTGCCATCGCCAGTCAACACAATTACTACACCGCGATCCTCTGTAGCGCGAGCAATTTTTGCATCCACAATTTCTTTGCGCTGCTGCATACGCTCCTGATGGCGTTTAGCTTTTTCGTCGGTCATGGAATAGCTCCTGAAAAATCACATTATAAAAAAGGCGCGATAAACGCGCCCTTAGTTTTACGCTGCTAAAACTTAAAAACGGTAAGTTGCATGCGCGCTGTAGGTCTGTTTAGGTTGCGGATACAAATAAGTACCTCTCCAACTTGTACCTTCGTAATCTGAATATTTTTCACCGGTCAGGTTCTTAACACGCAAACCTAATTCCAGCGCATTAATGTCCCACAAAATATTAAGATTAAACAAGGTTACAGGGTCAACCTGATCTTGGCTATTGGCATTATCACCCACTAAATAACGGCTGCCGATGTAATTGGCATCAATACTGACGTTAATGTTTTTAATAAAAGTAAATACAATACCTAAGTTCGCAGTGTTTTTGGCAACATAGGGAACAGCTTTATCTTTAAAGCTACCCGAGGTTAATTCTGCATCGGTGTAAGTGTAGTTACCGTGCAAGCCGACTTGTTCGCTTAATTGCACCTCACCATCAAACAACAAACCCTGACGCTCAGATTCTGGCAAGTTGATATTGGCACCATATGCGCCCGCCATAGGGTCATACATAATTTCGTTATCAACCACCATATTGAACAAACTGTATTTTACGCTGGCAGATTCTGCTGTCCACGCCAAACCCAATTCTTGTGATTTACTGGTTTGCACTTCAAGGAAATCTACATCTGGCTCAACAAAACCATTTTCATCTGCATTTGCAAAACGGAAACCATCTGCATAGCGGCCAAACACACGCCAATTAGAATCAATTTGATAATTAATACCAAACTCGCCGATATTGACTGAATCGCTATGCTTGTTCGACAAAGCACGATTTTTATCATCAACACTCGCGTGACGCAAACCAGCATTCAAAGTTACCGTTTTAGTCGCGGGATAAATAACCTGGGCATAAACGTCTTGCTGTTTTTGTGAAATGTCAGTGTAGCCATCTTCAGTAGAGTAATCCGCATCTACCTGATCATAACCGAAAGTAATGACTGCATTACCATTTGCGGTTGGCAATGAACCCACAAGACGCGGAGTAAGATTTTTTACGCGCATTTCATAGGCATTACCGTAAGGATAATAACCGTCAGTTTTGTCGTAATCTTCGTAAAGGTATTCACCGGTTTCATCGCGATCTGAATATTCAGCTAACAATGACCAGTTATCCAAAAACTTAACTTCGCCGCCAACGCGACTCAAATCTGTATCTTGATTCGAGTAATCGTCCGGAGTGTTAGAGTGACGTGGATTTTTAACTGCATCTTTTGCCAACAAATTACCTGGTAAACCTAACTCATCTTCAATTTTTTGCTTTTCAATAAATACATTGCCGAGCTCAAAATCGTAAGCAATTTTTCCCAACACATTGGTCACTTCTGAACGGTTGTTTTCACGGTAGTTATCAAGCTCACGCTTTTGCGCACTCAGGTTATAGCTCAAACCATTATTAAAACCCTGGCTTACACTCGCCGTGTAATTTTTCAAATCGTAATTGCCAGATTCTGCGCTAACAACTGCATTCAAATCGCCAGCTTTAGCTTTGCGCGTAATGATATTAATTACACCACCTACGGCTTGATCACCGTAAAGAACGCCTGCACTACCCTGTACAATTTCAACGCGTTCAACATCCTTCACTGCGACTGTATTTAACGCAGGACCTGCAAGACTTGGATTATTTAATTTACGTCCATCAACCAATACCAAGGTATTGCTGGATGCATTAGCGGAAAAACCACGCATAGCAACAGTTACGTTGCGGCCGCCACTGCCATCCAAATCCTGAATCTGAATCCCTGCTTGCGTGCGCAAAATTTCTGTAATCGTAGTTGCACCGCTCAAACGAATTTGCTCGGCATCAATCACTTTAATTTGCGTAGCCACGGGCATAGCTGGGCCTTCGCTACGGGTAGCACTCACCACAACCGTTTCGATTTTTTCATCGACAGCAAAAGCTGAGGGGATAAACGCGATTGACAATAAAGCCGCGCTAATAGGCGTTAATGCGAAAGATTTGAAAGACATAATTTCCTCAATCCAAAAAAATGGGATGAGGGAGGGGAAGCGGGAATAATGCGCGAGACTAATTTTACACAGCCCCGTAAAACACAGAATTTCCACCGATGTTGCCCTCCGCGACATCGTGAATATAGGGTTTTGAGGCTGGTATCGGACTTATTACCTGAATAAAACAGGCCTATTTACCGTTGCGGGGGCAGTGTTGGCTTTGCTACATCTATGAGCGCACCAAACTTCCCATTTAATTTGACCCTTGCTGTCGCTGAAAAAAGCAGCGATTTGGCACGTCAAACACCTCGGCGCGCAGGGTAAGAGTTTGAAGAGAGCGAGTCAAGCAGAAATACTATTTAGCCGGTTTGCGTTTTATATATACGGTTCGATGAACACGTGCCACCAACTTCTGATCGGCACCAAATATTTCTACCACAAATTCTGGCAGATATTTTTCTCCATCAGCAGTTGCTGCGCGGATTTCTGCAATTTTTTCTTCGGTGAGAGTGAATTTTGCGGTGACGTGTGTACGACCGGGGGAAATAAAATCAATCTCGGCTTTTTTATCCCACACATAATAATCGCGCCCCAGATTTTCCATGAGCATCAACATGTACCAAGGGTCGGTCATGGCGAATAAGTTGCCGCCAAATTGCGTGCGAACATTGTTGCGGTTGTACCAACGCAATTTTAAAGCAATTTCTATTTCGCGAAAGTTATTGGTGATGCGCGTTACTTTGATGGCGTTAAAAAACAAAGGTGGCCATAAATTAATGATGTGTCGCAGAGTATTGGCTTTCATACTATTGGCCTTTATAAATGCGCAACGCGGTTAGTGGGAATAATAACGACGCCATCATCGCGGCAATCCACATGAGCAGTTACACCATATACCTTTGCAAGATTTTCTGGTGTGAGTACCTTTACGGGCTCACCTTCTGCAACCAGCTTACCGTGATGCATTAAAATCAAGCGCGAACAAAAACGCGCTGCCAAACTTAAATCATGTAGCGCTGCAATAACTGCCCCGCCCTGCTGCGCGTGGGATTGTAGCAATTCCATAATGTGCAATTGGTGATATACATCCAAGGCCGCAATGGGCTCATCTGCCAGAATCAATTTGGGATTGCCCGCAAAAACACGAGCCAATAATGCACGCTGTAATTCACCGCCCGATAATTCTGTTACCGGGCGCTCCGCCAATGTGTGAATATCTGTCATGGTTAACGCATGTTGAATGGCAGCTTCATCTTCAGCACTGCTATTGACCGCAGAATTCCAGGGCGAGCGGCCAAGTGCAACCAGATTTTTTACGCTCAAAGGCCACGCAGGTGTTTCATGCTGCGCGAGGTAAGCCATAAAACGCGCGCGAACTTGCGCGGGAATTTTTTCTACCAAGGTGGGAATATTTTGCGGTGCGAGACTGACCTCGCCTGATTTTGGTTTTACCAAAGCAGCAAGCATGCGCAAGAGCGAACTTTTGCCAGCACCGTTAGGGCCGATCAAACCAACAAACTCACCAGCCTCAACATGCATAGTCATGTGCTCAACAACTGTTTTGTTGCCAAGGCTCAGGGATAAATTACTTGCCGATAAATAATTCATGTTAAATCCAACGCGAACGCGTTTTTAAAATTAACATTAAAAAGAATGGCCCACCCACCAATGAAGTAACCACACCTAATTTTAATTCGCGTGCAACATCTAGTTGCCGCACTAAAATATCTGCACCTAGTACCAAAAGCGCACCGCCTAAAGCACTGGCAATTAAAAGTCGCCCTGGTGTATGGCCAACCAATGGCCGCAATAAATGCGGCACCACCAAACCGACAAAACCAATACTGCCGCTCACAGCAACTGATGCGCCCACACACAAGGCCAAACCCGCTAATAGTAAATTGCGTTCTCGCAATGGACTAAAGCCCAAGGTTGAAGCCGTTTCTTCGCCAAGACTTAGCGCATTTAAAAAACGGTAGCGACTTAATAATAAAACCCAACCCACAATAATAAAGGGCGCAGCTATGTAAACGTGATGTATGTTGCGATTGGCGAGCGAGCCCATCAACCAAAAAACAATTTCCTGCATGGCAAATAAACTGGGTGCAAAATTCAATGCAACGCCAATCATGGCCCCAGCGATTGCATTAATCGCAACGCCCGCCAAAATTAATGAAAGTACACTACTGCGAAAACCTGCTAATAAATACACCAGCACCAAGGCAACCAAAGCACCGAGAATGGCAGCAACAGGTAATAAATACCAAACGCTAGTTGCCAAACCAAAATACAACACTAATACAGCACCAAATGCGGCACCACTGGAAACACCTAAAATCCCTGGTTCCGCCAACGGGTTGCGCAAAAAGCCTTGCATAGCTGCGCCCGCCAAACCCAAAGTTGCACCCACCAAAATAGCCAGCAGAACACGGGGTAAGCGAATTTCCCACACAACGGTTTGATGCAACGACGGTGTGTGACTCAACAAATCTTTTATCGCCTGAACGACTGATATTGATGCATTACCCATAGTGAGCGAAAAAATAAATGTCGCCACCACACCAAACGCAAGCAATGAAATCAAAATTGGAAATGAATTTTTTTGCACGTGAGTTCCTTGTTATCAGTAAGGCAAGCTTTTGCGCTGCTGCATTAGACTTTCAATCGCATCTGCCGCGACAGGTGCCACACAGGATAAGGTAGATGGCAAGCGAATAATTTTTACATGATTGCTGCGCAAGGCAGGATGCTCCACATACTCTTGCGCGAGCGAAAATGCCTGCACATCAGAGGCTTCAAGAATAATTACTTTAGGTTGGGCGAGAATAAGTTCTTCTAAATCCAGCTGCCGAAATCCAACAATATTTTTATCGAGAGCGAGATTATGAAAACCGGCGCGCGTCATTAATTCATTTTCTACCGTATCGCTACCTATCACCACGCCATTGGATGAATACCAAAAACCGGGAACAGGTTTTATTGTTTTCCGTGCTTCATCTAACTGTGCCAATTTTTGCTCCAGTTCTTGCGCCATAACTTCTGCTTCTGCTGGTCGGCTAACCAAATCGCCAAAACGACGAATGTGGGTGGATATATCATCCAGGTTGCGCGGCAAATCCAACAGCTCTACGCGAAAATTCAACTGTTTTAATAACGCCCTGAGATCAGACGACGTAAAAGTGCCCGCCAAAACCAAATCAGGATTGCGCGGCACTATGTCTTCCGCAAGGCCACGATTTAAATTGTATTTTTTTGCTTGCTCAGCCACCGATGAAAATTGTGGGTTCGCAGAGAGGTAATACAGTGAATCTACGCGTGCGGGCTCTACGAGCTTAATGAGCAGTGCATCTAAACAAAGATTGATAGAAACGATACGTTGCGCGGTAACAACTTCCTCTGCACACGTAGCTTGAATGAAGGAAAAGAAGGTTAGCGCAAAAGCCAGTACAAAACGTATATTGCGCATAAAAAGAATCACAGTGCAGGTGAGCGGTTAATTCAAGGCTAGCAATCACCAGCCTTGAACTCATTTGCGCTGGATTATAACGGATTCAACCAAGCTGCGCCGCGCACTCCACTCGAATCACCGTGAACGGCTTGAACGATGGGTGTATCGCATTCAAAACCAAATACGTAATTACTCAGGAGTTGCGGAACGGTAGTGTAAATTTCTGCAATATTGGAAGCACCACCACCCAGCACGATAATGTCCGGATCCATAATATTGATCACTGCCGCCAAACCACGCGCAAGCTGATCAAAGTAAGCGTCCAATACCTGGCGGGCATGGATTTCTTCTTTCGCGGCGCGCTCGGCAATTTCGTGGCCTTTTAATTTCAAGCCAGTCACCATCTCGTAGGATTTGCACAAGCCAGTACCGGAAAGAAAAGTTTCCTGACAGCCGGATTTACCGCAGTAGCAAGGGCGCGCTTCCAATTCGGAGTCGTGCGTCCAAGGCAAGGAGTTGTGCCCCCACTCCCCCGCTACACCATTTGGCCCAACAATGGGTTGGCCTTTAAAGGCTACACCGGCGCCGCAGCCGGTTCCCAAAATCCCTGCAAAAACGAGGTCAGACCCGCGACCTGCACCGTCAGTCGCTTCGGAAACCGCAAGGCAGTTCGCATCGTTAGTGACTTTTACATCTCGGCTCAAATGCGCGGAGAGATCTTTTTGGAAGGGCATTCCATTCAACCAAGTCGAATTGGCATTCTTAACAAAACCGGTTTTGCGCGAAATGGTTCCTGGAATGCCGATGCCTACAGGAATATTCTTCTGACCAGCGGCAGCTTCTGCTTGGGTGACAAGACTCCCGATGTCGCGCAAGGTTGCGGCGTAGTCGTCGCGAACCGTAGGTATGCGGGTGCGGAACAGCTCCTGACTACTGCCATTCAGCAAAATCACCTCAGTTTTGGTACCACCAAGGTCTATTCCAATTCGAAAATCTGTCATTTTATGAAACCCGTTACATAGGAAAGGCGCGATTATAGGTTTTTGGCGTTACACAACGCAAATCACGGATTGCAAAGACCTTTTGCCTTTGCTGAATGGCCATTTAGATCATTTGCGCTACACTCATAGAAATCTTATAGATCCCTGACTCGATGTAGAAGCCTATGACTCAAGAACGCCGTCGCTTTAGCCGAATTGATTTTGATGCCCGCGTGGAAATCGCGCAAGGTGATAAAAACTGGCAAGCACAACTATTGGATGTTTCACTAAAAGGTTTGTTGCTCGCTAAACTTAGCCCCTACCAATTACAACCTAATACGCCCCTGCTCGTAAAAATTATATTGTCGGACCAAACCAGCATTGCCATGTCCACCCAAGTGGTGCATCAAACACTGGAGCAGTTGCATTTGGCTTGCGTGTCCATTGATATAGATAGCATCAGCCATTTGCGCCGCCTTATCGAACTCAATATCGGCGACGCTGCGGCGGCTGAACGTGAATTATCTGAATTGATTGCCAGTGCTGATAACTAAGTTTAATTACTAACTCAGCCTAAGGTGGATTATTGAGGTTAACCGCATGAACTATGATGACCGCAGAGCGAGCCCGCGCTACCCATTACGCGCCTTTGCTGAATTAGGTAGCTCAGATAGAGAATGGGCTGCTCACGTTTTGGATATTTCTTATTACGGCGCGCGCATTGCTCTACTGGATGAATACAATCTCTGCGCAGGCGATCCCATTCGTTTGCGTTTGGAAATTCCTGAAATGCAAGTTCCTGAAGGCATGCTGCCCTATTTGCATTTGGAGGGCACGCTCGTTCATCAACAAGAACATATGCTCGGCATTCAATACGAACCTGCAAGCGAATTGGACGCTGAATTGTTAAAACAAATTCTCGCCAACCTTAATAAATAATAACCATTCATAAATTACAGCTCATCCAACACATTTTACTCGCAGCGAGCGCGCAATTTTAACTTGCTACACGCACTGAAAATCGCCGCGCTAACGCAGTAACAACCAATGCAATTGCAATCAGGATTGTTGCAAGGGTAAACACCCAATGCATACCCGCCACTACAGCTTCTGAATGAATATCGCCCGCCCTTTTAACCCCATAGGCATAGACTGCGCCCATCACAGAAGCACCAGTGATCAACCCTAAATTACGCGAAAGATTCAACATGCCGGAAACCAAACCGCGTTGATCAGAAGTACCCGCGGCCATTACCGATGTGTTGTTAGCAACCTGAAACAGGGCATAGCCGACAGTCATGAGGATAAGCGGCGCTAAATAGCCCGCAATATGAGTTGGCATTATTACCAGCAGACTTGCACCAAGGAGCATGCCGACCAAACCAAGAATGCTTGTTGATTCCGTACCAAACCTATCCACAATGCGGCCTGCGGGAACACCCGTAAGCGCGGAGACAATGGGGCCGGCGGACATCAAAAGCCCTGCCCCCGCAGCATTCAACCCCAGTGCTCCTGTTAAATAAAATGGTCCCACGACCAAGGTGGCCATAATCACTGTTGCAACCAAAGTGCTGCTAACAAATCCTGCGTTTAACAGTGGATTACGAAACAGCCCCAAGTGAACCAAAGGAGAGACTGCCCTTCTCTCAATTACGATAAAAACCCAAACACCTAAGGCTGCACCCATGAGCAAAGCAAGATTCACCAAACCAAAATTGCCATGCCCTAAGGTAACCGCCAACGAATAAAGCATCAGTGCAATCGCCAGTGATGAGATACCGCCAAGATCAAAATGCTGAGAATCAAAACGAGAACGTTCAGCAAGCGGGCGTTGCGACGGCAAGTAGCAATAAGCCATTACCAACGCGACAATCCCCAAGGACAAATTGATTAGAAAAATCGCCCGCCAGCCCAAGTAGGCAATCAACACTCCACCCAGTGAAGGGCCAAGTGCGGTGCCTATTGCAGACATAGTGCCCAGCAAACCCATTGCGCTACCGGCTTTATCCTTGGGAACAATATCGCCCACAAAGGCCATAGTCAGAGCCATCATAGCCGCCGCGCCAGCGCCTTGAATCAGACGAGCGCAGATCAGTAGCCACAAATCATTAGCCAAACCACATGCTACCGATGCAAGGCTAAACACAACCAATCCCATCAACAGCAAACGACGACGCCCCAGCAGGTCGCCCAAGCGCCCCATAGTTACCACCAGCACGGTCATAGCGAGCAGGTAGGCGATGACCACCCATTGCACATTCTGAAAGGACGCGCTGAATGCTGAAGCCAATGTGGGCAAACCTATATTGGCGATACTGGTTCCCAAAGACGACAGCAACATAATGAGCGCGAGGCTCGCTATTGCCCAAGATTTGGAAGACTTCTGCCCATGGTTTATTGATTGCTCTGCACTAATCGAATTCACGATAAATCCCCTTCTCAATTCAAGATGAATTTATCTTAAGATCGCCTTTCGACAGGCGGAAGACGCAGCACTTGCAATTGATTAGTGCACACAGCGCCACACCAAAATACAAAGCATGCTAAAGTCAAAGCATGACAACTCCCGATTTCAACCTACTGATTACCCTCGACGCCGTACTTGCCGAAGGCAGTGTGGTTAAAGCGGCACAACGCTTGGGCTTAAGTCCATCGGCCATGAGCCGCGCACTTGCTCGCCTACGGGAAACCACCGGCGACCCATTGTTGGTTCGCGCAGGGCGCGGGCTTGTACCCACCCCCAGAGCTATAGAGTTACGCGAGAGAGTCAGTTTACTGGTGCAAGAAACCACAAGCGTGTTACGCCCGGCAGAAACGCCGGATCTATCGCGATTGGAGCGGAGCTTTACCCTGCGCACCAGCGAAGGTTTTGTCGAAAACTTCGGTGCAGCACTACTCGCCCGCATCAACACAGAAGCGCCCGGCGTGCGAATTTGCTTCTTGCAAAAACCCAATAAAGAAAGCAGTGCATTGCGCGATGGAAGTGTCGATTTGGAAACGGGTGTTATCGATGAAACCACAGGCCCGGAGTTGCGCACACGCGCACTCTTTCGCGACCGGTTTATTGGTGTTGTCACTAATGGACATACGCTGTGCAATGAAAAAATAACAGCCGAAAATTATGCCGCGGGAAATCATATTCACGTATCGCGGCGCGGATTTGCAAAGGGACAAATTGACGATGCGCTTGAACTACTTGGATTGAAACGCAATGTCGCAACTGTTGTGGGAGGTTTTGCAACGGCAATTGCACTGGCGCGCGCGTCAAAATTAATTGCAAATGTGCCAGAGCGTCACACCGGGAATTTGCGGGCGGGCATGTACACATTTCCACTGCCATTTGCGACACAAGAATTTACCGTCTCTATGATTTGGCACCCGAGAATGGATGCCGACCCGGTACACCGTTGGTTGCGCGGATTGTTGTTGGATATTTGCGCAGCGGAGTAAAAAACTTTTACAGAGCGCTGAGCGCTTCCTGCAAATTTTTTACGGCAATCACTTCAATACCTAAATTCTTTTCACGCGGTGCATTGCCAATAGGCACAATCGCTTTTTTGAAACCGTGTTTGGCAGCTTCACGCAAACGCTCCTGACCACTCGGTACAGGGCGAATTTCACCCGACAAACCCACCTCGCCAAACACCATTAAATCCTGCGGCAAAATTTTATCGCGAAAGCTGGATACAATTGCCAATAACACTGCAAGGTCAGCACTGGTTTCCATCACGCGAACACCGCCTACGACGTTCACAAACACATCCTGATCGCCCACCATAATTCCACCGTGGCGATGTAAAACTGCAAGCAACATAGACAAACGATTTTGATCCATACCCACCGCAACGCGGCGCGGATTACCAAGATGGCTGTCATCCACCAGCGCTTGTATTTCTATCAACAGTGGACGCGTGCCTTCCCACATCACCATCACAACAGAACCCGGTGCTGGGTCTTCCGCGCGTTGCAAAAATATTGCAGAGGGATTATTCACTTCGCGCATGCCCTGCTCGGTCATGGCGAAAACTCCCAATTCATTCACAGCACCGAAACGATTTTTGTTGCCGCGCAAAGTACGGAAGCGTGAATCGTTATCGCCTTCCAATAAAATCGAGCAATCAATCATGTGCTCCAAAACTTTTGGCCCCGCCAACGAACCATCTTTCGTCACATGGCCAACTAAAATAACCACAGTACCGGTTTGTTTTGCAAAGCGAGTTAAGTAAGCCGCGCTCTCGCGCACTTGTGACACAGAACCGGGCGCCGATGAAATATCTTCCATGTGCACCACTTGAATAGAATCCACCACCATCACTTTAGGCGCGACTTGCTGCGCAGTTGCGCAAATGGTTTCTACATTGGTTTCGCTCAGCATTTGCAACTTATCTGTTGGCAAACCCAAACGTTGGGCACGCATGGCAACCTGCTGTAAAGATTCTTCGCCCGTCACATAAAGAGCGTGCATATTGCGCGCAAGGAAACACAGAGTTTGCAACAACAAGGTACTTTTACCCGCACCTGGGTTACCGCCAATTAATACAACAGAACCGGGAACAAAACCGCCGCCGAGTACGCGATCAAATTCGCTGGTACCGCTGGAAAAACGCGGTACATCGCCCAGCGCAATTTCAGCAAGAGTTTGTACATTATTACCCGTAGCGCCACCCGCATAGCCTTCAAATTTTGCGGAGCGATTGGTTGGAGTTGGCCCAAGGCGAACTTCAACAATGGAATTCCACGCACCGCACTCGGGGCACTGGCCTTGCCATTTTTTGAAATCTGCACCGCATTCATTACAGACAAATGCGCTATTGGTTTTTTTTGTACTCACAACAATCTCTTTTCGATTAGATATGACAAGCTCAGGGGATGAGCAAATATAAATTTATTTTTTATCCGTGAGTTTGAGGTAAACACCCAAACCTACCAGCATGGCGACTGCGGCGAACAACATCAAAACTGCATCGAACAAATGATCTGTTCCACCCAGCAGCGATTTAAACATTAACAATAACGACTCAATCGACACCGCAATAACAATGGCTGCCATAAAGCGGCTGATGGTGCGGCGAATAGAACCTTCGTGGTGAATATCTTTGTGCAGCAAAACTTCTTCTTCGAGAATCGTTTTTCCCAAGTCAAAAATAGCGAGACCTAAAGTCACCAGAATAACGGTCCCGAATATTTGTATAGGTGCGTTGATGTGATCATGTACGACGTAATACATTTCCTTGCCGCCGTAATACAACAGCAAGCCAGAAACGGCGACCAACATTAAACCGATAATCGCATAGACTAATTGAAAAACTGGATGCACCTTACGGCGCAGCTCATCGCCATTCAAAAAGGTAATCAGTTTTTCCAAATTGAAGTTGATGACAAGGAAACCAATTTTATTTTCTGCGGTGGTGTAGCGTTGTACCGCAGAAATCGCAAGTTGGTGAGTCGCGTTGGAAAGATAGGGCGAGGTTACTGTAGAAATTTTTTCGTTCTTCACCGCCTTGGTGTAATAAGCGCGGTTGCTACGGTCAGAACGCATACCAGGTTCGCTGCGTTTTGAATCGTCGATATCGGGCGCTGCTGCAGATACGGTTGTTTGCATACCGTGTTCGTCGAGGCAGTAAAGCAATTCCACGAAAGGATAAGATTTGTGCAAGCGCTCTACAGTTTTATGCAACTGCTCCTCATCTGATTCGAGCTTGCGTGGCATCAATGCAGTAATAATAGAATCCAGCAAACGTTCAATTTGCGGTTGGTAATCTTCGTACTTGCGGAGCAGGTATAAATAATTGCGAGGTGTCATAACACGGTCTCAATATGGAATTTGTTTGAGTATAAAGAGATTTAATTTGCCGCAATAATACACAAGCTGGCTTGTTGTGACTGCATAAATTTAGCGAGGAATAAGCCAATGCGATTCAATTGTTCAAAAAAAAGCCCGCCAATTTCAGGGCGGGCTTTTTTGGTGCAGTTACAGCGCTAGTTTATTTGGGCACATCGATATTTTGTGGTGCAGATGAACCCACAGCAACCTTGCCTCCGGTGAGAACAAAACTCACAGCCTGAGCTTGCATCTCTGGTGTGACTTGCGGAGCAGCAGTTGATGGACGCAAGAGCGAACCATGATCACCAGCATTCAATTTCACGTAGCCACGTCCCAGGGTTGTCTCACCAAGACCGAGTTGAGTTGTGCCTAATAGGCGAGCCAACGCAACAGTACCTGTGAGCGGTGCGCTATCTGCACTATTAGGAATTACCTGGTCATCTTTAACTTGTTGCACCAATACTGGTACCCCCAAGGTAGCCAATATTTGCGCAAAGTTAACCGGGTCGCCCGCATCTACCGCGCTTTGCGCTGCATACATAAATTTTTCGTAATTGCTGGTACCAACATTCACACCGGCTTTGCTTAAGCCAGCATTGATGACGGGAGCAAAGGTCGCAGAGTTAACCAAAACCTGCGCAACTTGTGAGCCTGGAGTTGTTGCCACCAAGCTGCGAATTGGATTGAGGTTGGATGCCAAACCTAACTTGGCTTCGTTGGCGATAGCAATCTGGTTTACCGTAGTAAATACAGTACCCAAAATACCGCCGAGTGAATGTCCAATCACGTTGACGTTACCCAAATTCAATTTGGCGCCTTGTGCCTGGACAAAATCCGCATCTAAACCTTTCAAACTCGCATTGAGGTTCAAGAGGTCAACCACACCTTCCCGATTATTATCGCGTGTATTCAGCAAATAGCCGAGGTTAGTGAAGTGCGCACCTGAGCCATCGTTGGCAGTTGGTGTAGCAAAATTCATTGGTGCAGGAGCACCGCCTGGGCCAGCTACGTTGAAGTGACGCTCATGAGGCGCATCGGCACCATAGAGTGTCGCAAATGGAATCACCTGGCTTTTCTCAACGTTAAGTACCGTCACAAACGCGTTATTCGCCGCTACGCCGTGAACGGGTAAATCGATTGCCACAGTAGCAATACAGCGGCTGGCCAGAGTGTGCGCCAAGGCCAAGCCAGATGTACGGTCGCTGGTTATGCCGTGAACATAGATCACCACAGGATAGCCGTTGGCGGCGTAGATTTGCCCACAGTTAGCTGAACCCGCATAACCGGGAACCCAGCCGCTTTCAGGCAGAGTCACTTGCAGAGGAACAGACTCATCGCCGGTTTTACCGGCGAATGGATAGCGATAAGTCACGTTGTAGGACTTGTCCACATCTTGTGGAACCGTGGCTTTGATGGCTGCAGCAAGCGTCAAATCAGGCTGCCAGGCACGCGTCAAATAAGCACCAAACGGCAAAGTACCTGGCGCCTTCAGGTAGTACGGAAGCTTGATATAGCCTGTGTAAAGCTTACCAACGTTACCGACCAAAGCGCCCTTGCTGAGCACACCCATATCTATACCTGTAAGGGCAGATACTTTTAGCGCACGTTGTTTCGGTGTTGGCAAAAGGCCACCGGCCTCAAGGGCTGAAACACCAGCTACAGCGGTAGCGGCAGGAACACCGGCAGCGATTTGGCTAGCAGCCAAAGCAGCACGTGGAGCAGCCATTGCAACCAGAGTTGTTTGCGGGTCAGTGGTGGTAAAGGTGTAGGTCAATATCAGCTTATCGACCGCAGCAGAAGGTGCCGCCCCCGTAGTGGCGGCGAGAAATCCTGATGCAAGCGTTTCCCAACCGGTGATTGCATTACGCACTGGAACAAGGCTGTCTAAAATGGCGTAACTGGTGTCGTGCAGGGCGTTGTAGGTCCAGGAACGGGTTAATGCCTTGCCGCTGGAGTCTTTAATATCGTTAGTCAAAAAGACCAAATATTTTGCCTTGGATTTTAAAGGCACGAGCGGACGAATGCGGATCACGTTATTGGTACCGCCATCCAGCGAAACAACCCGCGTATCAAAATTTGCGGCACCCGCAATACCAACAATGTTAGCCGGGTTTAAAGCGTCTTTTCCGCCGGTATTAAGCTCCAGTAAAAATACCGTTTTTAACGGCAATACAGTGGCAGGATCAACGCTGCCCTCCACCATCACATCAAAGAAAGCCGAGGTAGAAAAACCGTCAAGACCATTAAGGGTTGCGCGCACTGTATCCGTTGGCGTGCCCACATCAGCGGTACCGTCAGTCGTGGCAGCTTTTGCAAAAATCAAATCAGTGTTAAATGGAAGATCAGAAATGACCGGATCAAAGCGCGGATGAGTGCCTGCAACGAATGCTTCTGCTGGAGTTGGGTCAGGAGCCTTATCTGTTTTGCCTCCACCGCCGCATCCACTTAAAAGCACCGGTAAAGCGAAAGTAACTAAAGCAGACAGTAAAATATTGGTTTTATTCTTCATAATAGTTTCCTGAATGGTGGAAAGTCTCATCGAAAGAGTATAGACAAGAATTCGCAAGGCAATTGATCATTCAGAGTTTAAAAGTATCCACACACTTGAAGAAAATAAGTTCCCTTGGCGCCACAATGCGCAATTGATTGCCTTACGCTAATCATCAATACGCCTTGAGAGCCTTCACAGAAAAAGTGCCTAATCATTTTTGTCATCAAACTTTGTAAATTATTGTCTGATGAATTGACTAGCCCTTATGAATTGCTAGGCTTAAAGTCACCCTACACTGTTACTCGAGGCCACTATGTCTATTTCACGCCGACTATTTCTTCGCAATGCCGCACTGGCGACTGCACTTCTCAATTTAAAAAGCAATGCATTAGCCAAAGCCGTAGAACGCACAGGCATAAAAGATTTTTACAAAGATGACTTTCATGTAGGCACCATCCTCAGCACTGGAGCCCTGTTGAAAAACGACACCAAAACGCTGTCGTTAGTTGCGCGCGAATTTAACGCTATCACCGCTGAGAACTGCATGAAGTGGGAGCCTATTCGACCCAATGACAAAGAGTGGGATTGGACCGCTGCCGATAAGTTCGTCGAGTTCGGCGAACAGAACAAAATGTATATTGTTGGCCACAACCTGGTATGGCATAGCCAATGCCCGAAAGAAGTTTTTCAAAATGAAACTGGCGGCGTCATCAGCAAAGAAGGGCTCACTAAAAAAATGCAGGATCACATAGCTACAAAAGCCGGCCGTTACAAAGGCAGATTACAAGCTTGGGATGTTGTTAACGAAGCTGTAGAAGATGATGGGTCATGGCGTAAATCGCCTTGGTACAACATCATGGGTGAAGATTTCATCGCCAAAGCATTCCACTTCGCACATGAAGTCGATCCAAAGGCTCATCTCATCTACAACGACTACAACACTGAAACACCTGTGAAGCGTGACTTCATTGTTAACATGGTTAAAAATTTCAAGAAAAAAGGTGTGCCCATCCAGGGTGTGGGTATGCAAGAGCACTTAAGTATTGATGGTCCAGGTGTTGAAGAAATTGATAAAACGCTGACCATGTTGAAAGAAATTGGGGTGCGTGCGCATATCACCGAATTGGATATTGACGTACTGCCTTCCGTTTGGAATTTGCCAACTGCAGAAGTCTCCACACGCTTCGATTACACACCAGCGCGAGATCCTTACACCAAAGGACTCCCGAAAGAAATCGAAGAAAAACTTGCCAAGCGTTATGAAGATATTTTCAAGGTTTATTTGAAACACCGCGACAACATAGACCGCGTAACTTTCTGGGGAACTACAGATGCCGAGAGCTGGCTCAACGGCTTCCCAATTAGAGGGCGCACCAATTATCCCTTGTTGTTCGACCGCGAATACAAACCAAAAGCCGCCTACTTCCGCTTACTGGATTTGAAAAAGTAAAATAATAAAGCGGGCCACACAATAGTGAGCCCGCTTTATTTTTCTTCACCTTATTTGTTTATATGCTGCGCAAAGAACGGAAACATTACCTCTAAAATTCTTGCGCGAATTTGATCCTGGTGCCTGCCATTGTGTGTGGTGTAAGTAATATTAATACCTGCTGCTTTTAATTCGCCCTCATAATAATTGCAGCCACGCACAATCCATTGATACTCGTCGTTAACACCACAATCAAGCCCAATGGCTTTAAGTGAATTTAAGTTGTTTTTAAATTCTCCAACTTCTTTATGAACAGCACCAAATCCTGCTTCCCACTTAGCCAGTATGGCATCATCACGAACCAAATCATTACCGACAAGCTTATAAGGATACTCAAAATAGGGAGGCGTTTTTGAAGGTGCAAATGCCATTCCGTAGGCGATATCAAAACCAATCTCAAAAGATTGGGCGTTGCGATCAAGCGCCACTAATGCCGCCGAATCACTCATGGTTTTAATCGGTTCCATTGCAGCAATAAATGCTTTGATGTGTGCGGTGGAATCAAATATTTGGGTATCTTCTATACCTTTAGTACCAACCAACCCTGGCGAAAGTGAAAAGACAGAGCCAAATACATCTGGATGACGCATGGCAATATCCAGCGCACCAAATCCACCCATCGAGTGCCCGGCTAAACCACGACCATTACTTTTAGGTATGGTGCGATAATTGGCATCCATATAATTAACAACATCCTTAACAACAAACTCCCCCCAATTACCGGGCACACTGGAATCCGCAAAAAAGCTGCCGCCAAACCTGTTTATGCCTGGAACAATCACAACAATCATGGGGGTCACAGTTTTAAATATAAAATCCAAATCACTGGGCAAAGACATGAAGATCATGGTTGGGTCGCCAAACCCGGGAAGGTAGTAAACAACAGGTAGCTGGGCGTCTGAACTGAAATACTCTTTGGGCAGGTAAATCGCAATATCTCGCTGCGCAGGGTCGCCAATAATATTAGCTGACAGGGAAGGCGCAGAAATTTTAACCGTTTTATAAGTAGAGGTAACGACAACACTAGAGCTAGAACTGGAGCTAGAGCTGGAACTTGAAGAGCTGCTCGAGCTTAAGCTTGAAGTCGATAGGCTAGTCGCAACTGAACTTGCGGAAGAAACACTTGGCGGGACATCTGGCGTTGATGTACCTCCTCCACCGCCACCACCTCCACCACATGCGGCCAAGAACATCACCATAGATACACTTGCCGATCTTAAAAGCCATTTAAAATTCATAGCCGTAGATAAATTCATAATCAGTAATCCTTAATCTGTATTTAATTTTTGTAGGTCAGGCTGTGCTATTGGGCAGATCAGGAAGGAAATACGCCATTAGGTATCTATCAAGAAAAAATTAATTTATTATTGGCTTTTATATCAATATGTTAGGGAATTACATGAGCGGCTTTGCGGGTCAAAAATTCAGCTTTGGATCAGTTAGAGTCGATCCTCTTTCAAATATTATTCTTATTGAGGGCAAGGAAAAACGCGTTGAACCAAAGTTGATCGCACTACTCGCTTATCTGGCCCAGCACGCTAAAGAAGTTGTTACTCGCCAACAAATTACCGAAGCGATTTGGCCTGATGTGATTGTGGGGGACGAATCAATAACCCAAGCTATCTTTGCACTTCGCAATCTTTTAGGTGACGATGCAAAGCAACCGAAATATATCGAAACAATTCCCAAGAAAGGCTATCGCTTTTTGGCGGATGTAACCCTTCTTGAAACCGAAAATACTGACACCAACACTTCATCAACACGACCAAAAAATATACACAAATTAATCGCGCTCTTGGCTGGCGCTGGCGTAGTGACAATCTCTATTTTGATTTGGTTTTTTTTGCAGAAAACAACAGATGATAAAATCGTCAGTATTCGACCAGTCACAAAAATGGACGGTGTCGAAGGCGACATGGCCATCAATCGCAAACACCAAATGGTTTTTCTCAACCATACATTCAATGGTAATGCGATGTATTTAAAGGATCTGCGTACCGGTATTCAGGAGCGTATCACCACCAAAGATTGGTACATAACGCCGCAACCCGTGTGGCTAGACGATGACACAATTCTTTACTCTCGCTGTAGCATGAGCCGGGAGTGCGAGATTGTTCGACAAAAATTACCTGATCAACCACAAGTAATCTATAAATCCAAAACAGGGATTACTGAAGTTATAGTAAGGCCCGACCAATCGAACGAGCTATTTTTTAGCGAAGCCGATGACTTCGTTATATTTAATATGCTCACTGGCAAGTCTGAATCTTTACGTAGCCGCTACAACAATTTGCCTCTTCACGTGTCGCATCCGCTATTTTCACAAAATGGAAAAACTCTTTACTTCATTTATAAATTCGAGCAAGCCAAATTGATGGCATTGGACTTAACGACAGGTACAGTGAGTACAATCTCAGATAAGTTTGACGAAATTCACAGCGTTTCTTACAACCACCACCAGCAATTAATGGTTGCAGGCAATATCGATTCCGTACCTGGCCTGTGGCTTGTAAATGCGCAAGATAGCGAACCTAAATTATTTTTACGCTCTGTAAACGGAGAGCTCTACGTGCGAGCATTTGCAGCACCTGATGAGCATGCAATTTACTGCCAGACTGTACGCCTGAATGTTGATAATGTGGTGCTCGATGCAGGCAAAGAAACTGCCAATGAAATGCCAAACCTTAACTCTACGGGACTAGATACAGGCGCAATTTTTTCCCATGATGAGCAGTTCATCTATTTCATTTCAGACCGCAGTGGCTTCGTAGATATTTGGCAATATGACGTCCACAAAAAGCAAGAGAAACCTGTTACCAATGTTAAATCAGCTTTGTTTGAATATTTATCGCTCTCGCATAATGGACAATACATTGCGGCAATTTATATGGATAAAGCACAATTGGTGTTCGGTATTTTTTCAACTGCTTCAGGAGAGCTATTAGCACAAAAACCAACAAAACTTATGCCACTCAACTGGAGCCTTGATGATAAAAGTATTTATGTTGCAGACATGAAAAACAATGATGGAAAAATATTGCGTCTAAATAGCCAAACTCTGGAAGTGTCAGAAGTTAAAAGCAACGCAGGTCTTTATGCACAGGAGTTTGATAATGGCCAGTCCCTTATCTTTTTTGACTTTGGCAAAACCAGTTTTGTAAAACGAAATCTTATCAATGGCGAAGAAATAGTTTTAGCCAGTTCAATCCCCAATCCTATTGCACAGTTAAACTACCATGTACCTCGCGTGGATCCAAAAGGCGAATCGGTCTTTACCGTTTATCGCGATGCTCAAACCTACAAACTGGTGCAATATCCGTTCAACAATAATACCAAAGAGCCAATCAGTTTATTCGCTATTCCTCAAAATACTAATGAAATAACTCATATCAACAGTGACGGAACCAAAGCAATCACAAATAGAGTTGTAGCTGCAGCAGGTGACATGTTAAAAATTGAATTAGCGCATTAATACACACTTACATAAATGCTGTTCTGCAGGAATTCAACAATTAATTACCACGCAAAACATCACTTGCAGGGCTGCCAATAATTTTCCATACCGATAAAAGTGAGGTCGCCACAGTCAGCAACAAAATCATGACTGGTGGCAACATACATCCTAAACTCGTTGTTTGTAAATTGTAGTTTGCATGTTGTAACCATAACCAAATTGCAACTAAACTTGCCGCTGCAACCAGCAAGCCTATAACAACCGGTGTTAAATTATCTCTCAGAATTTGCAAAGCAATAGATTGGGGACTTGCCCCCACTGCCATGCGAATACCCAACTCAGACCTACGCAATTGCGCGCTGTAACTCAATACACCATAAATTCCTATGGCCGCCAAACTAAGCGCAAGCAATGTCAGTGCCCCCGTTAAGCAAGCGCCGAGCACATCCTGTTCATTTAATCCATCATGTTGTTCAGCCACACTTTCAATTGAGGCCACTTTATACTGGGAATCTATACCCGCAATTAATTCATTAATTTCCTGCTTGGATATTGTTTGCTGAGGTTTAAGTTTCACAATAAGTTCAGTTTCATCAAAGGCCGCCACAGCCGATATATACATTCTGGCTTGCTCGGGCACACCAGGGAAATTGAGATCACGAACAATTCCAATGACTTCATTCAACTCTCTATTTTGCCCAGCGTTTTGCCAATAAAAACGTTTATTCAACACCTTGCCATCTTTATGAAGTTTACGCGCAAGGGTTTCATTAATAATGATAACCGGCGTACGCTCCGTATAATCAGCTTCAGTAAAATTTCGGCCTTCAAGAAATTCGAATTCAAATAAGCTCAAAAAGTCTTTATCGATAAAAGTAGATGAGTTCTGTATCAGTTGTTGGTAATCAGGCGTGAGCGATAAAAAATCCGTAAGGCCATAATTGTTTATAGGTGCGCTGCTCGCCAAACTGGCGCTCACAACCTTCGGGCTTGTCAACAAATGATTGCGTATCGCAATCAATGTATTTGTCCGCTCAGGTGTAATCGGCCATTGCAGTTGGGCACCGCTAGTAAGTGCGATACGATAAATATCTTTTTCAGCAAAACCTAAAGGCTGGCGAATATGCTGCAGAGACTTAAACAAAATCTGCATACTTGCGGTAAGTACGATTGCAGTAAACATAACCTGACTAAACACCAGGAACAGACGTACTTTTTTAGAAAGCTGAACACCTGTACCCTTACCACTTGTCTGCAACAACTGGTTGAGTGCACGATAATTAATTTGGCGGCTCACTAAAAAAGCAAACACCAAGGCCAAGACTAAACCCAATACCAAGGTAAAAACTAAACTCTGCCAGCTAAGATGTAACTCAGCCACTCGCGGTAAAACATCCTTAGCAAAACTTTTTAATAAACCAACGCCCCAGTAGGAAACCAGAAGCGCAAGCAACATAACAAAGAGTATTAACCATAAAATTTCAGCCAATAAGCCGCTAAATAAATGTGACTTCTGGGCACCAACTGCCGCCTGGATTGCCATATTCCGTTGCTGATTACTAACGCGGGCCAGCATCAGGTTAGTAATATTGACGACTGCAATTAATAACAACGCCGTGGCGCCGGCGAAGAGGAGAAATAAACGTGTTTTCACATCACCCAAAATAGCATCTTGATAGCGTTCAAGTGAAAAATCCAAACGAATATCTGCGCCAGAATAATTTACCTGCGTTAGCCAATCCTTGAAGCGAGTAGTCAAGGTAATACTCAATGCTTGCGCAATAATGTCAGGGGATTGACCCGCCTTGAGTTTTCCTACTATATGTTGCTTGCTAACAAAACGGCCCCAATGCTGGCGCGTTCCTTCGTCACGTACTGCGTAATCCCACGGCAACCAGACTTCGGTTGATTGACCAACACCATCAAATTGCGGCTCGACAAATTCTTTTGCAATAACACCTATAACACTAAAGGTTGCAGTTCCTATTTGAATTTTTTTGCCGACTATATCTGCATCCTCCTTAAATATTTTTTGCCATGTATTAAAGCTCAGCACAACAACTGGAGTATTGGTATCAATTCCTTCCTCTGGACTGAAGCTGCGCCCTATAGTCATGGGTACCTGTAAAAGCGAAAGATATTCGGGCGTAACGTAACTGATTCGCACCAGAGGAGTATCCGGCAAGCTTGCAATAATATTGCTATCAACCTTCACCAATGCTTTTTGTTCAACATATCCATCCTTTGCTCTATAGGCTTCAACTAACGCGGGGTATGGTAACGCCCCCGAGGTCGTTATAACTCCATCCCGCAATAGTCTGGGGTTCGCAATAAAGAGTCGATCCTGATCAGCGTAAGGTAATGGTCTAGCCAGCAATTGATAATTTAAATTAAACATTGCGACTAAAGCACCCAGTGTAATTCCCAGCGTGAGCACAATCGTAATGACATAGGCTTTTGCTTTGCGTAGCGAATTAAATGCCGCTTTAAAATCTTGAACGCCTAACATATCAATCTCCGCGCAAAATATGGCTGGCGGGTTTATGGATAATGTGCCAAACAGATAACAACGAGGTTGCCGCAGTCAGTAACAGAATCAAGGTTGGTGGCAACAACCAGCCAAGTCCAGTGGTATGCAAATTATATTGCGTTCTTTGCACCCACAACCAAAGCGCGATCAACACTACAAAGGCTATAAACAAACCAACAACAACAGGCAGCAGATTATCTTTAAGTATTTGCAAAAATATCATCTGTGGGCGAGCGCCAATTGCCATGCGCGTTCCCAGTTCAAATCGACGCAATTGCACGCTGTAACTGAGCACACCGTAAATACCTATGGCAGCGAGAGAAAACGCTAACAGAGTTAATGCTGCCGTAATGCGCGCGGTTGTTTGTTGATTCGAGGTTAGAATATCTATCGCACGAGCTGTAGTACGTATATCAAATACTTTAAGTTGTGGATGAACCTTGGCCGCCAGTTTATTAATTTCTTGCGCGGTAAAATTTTTTCCTTCTTTCTGCTTAATCAATATCTCAGGATGGTGCGGAACTGAGGCTTGATAAAAACGTAATGGCTCTGTTTGCGCGGGCAATTGCAGATCCTTAACAACACCAATAATTTTTACTCCCTGTGGATTTTGGTCACCGTTACGATAAACAACCTTGCCCAAAACCTGGCCATCCGCCTGTAATCTGCGCGCCAGCGATTCGTTAACCACTGCAACTCGTGCATCTTCGCGGGCCTCTGTATTTGTAAAATAACGTCCCGCAATTAAAGGTATAGATAATATATTCAGGAAACTTCCATCACAGAAAATAGGACTCATGGTTATTTTATTGTCACCACCAAATTCTGTGTTCAACAGCTGGTCAATAGCTCTTCCATAACCAACTGGCGAGCCGGTAGAAATACCCACATCCTCAACATCTGATCTAGCCATAAGATCTTGCTGTAAAGTTAAAAAGAAATTTTGTCGCTCTTCATGAGAGGTGCTGGGCCACAGGGTTGCAACGCTAATTTCTACCTGTGATTGATTGGCTGTGCTGTAACCTAGAGGACGATAAATTTCGCCAAAGCTCTGTATAAGCAAATGTAAACTTGCGGCCAATAAAATACCGGCTAATGTAACCTGGCTCAAAATCAATAATTGGCGCGCCCGTGTCGAAACTTGTAGACCCGTTCCCTTACCACTGGATTGCAGTAAGCGATTTAGTGCGCGGTAATTAATTTGTCTACTCACTAAAGCAGCAAACGCCAGCGCCAGAATGACGGCAACAACTGCTGCAAATAAAATTGTTGGCAAACTGAGGTGCAATTCTTCTAACCGTGGCAAAAAACTTTGAGCTGCTATCTTAAGAGCATCAAGTAAACCAGCTGCAATAAAAATAGATAAAATGCTGGCAGCCAACATCAATACCAAAATCTCAGAAAACACTTCCCAAAAAATATGTTTGTGCTGCGCTCCTAAAGCCGCTTGGATCGCCATAGTACGCCCTTGATTAGCGGCACGCGCCAGAATCAAATTGATAACATTCGTACTAGCAATGAGCAATAACAATAAAACCCCTGCCAACATTAATAAACTCTGTTTACTGGCATCACGTAAAATAACTTCCTTTAATGAAAGCAATCGAAAGCCAACACTCCCCTCCGTTAATACATCAACTTTGGCTTCCGCTTTAAAAACACTTGCGGCATGGCTACTAAATTCGTATTCAACTTCCAGCTTGCTAGCCCCGTCTTTAAGTTTAGCGAGCATAAAGGTTGCACCAAAATTCGTAGTCCAATCCTTTCGGTAAACTTCGGGAAAATCGTTGTAATCAAATGGCAACCATAAATCGGTGTGCAAACCAGGCGCTTGCAACTCCGGCTCAACAAAATCTGGCGAAAGCACGCCAATTATTTTAAATTCAATCTCCATAATATTGAGGGTTTTACCGAGTACAGCAGGGTCCTCGTTAAAAATTCTTCGCCATGTGTTGTGACTAATAATCGCTACTGGCGTCATAGCATTTAAGCCTTCGTCTTTACTAAAATGCCTACCCAGCGCCATAGGTGCATTCAACATAGTTAAAAATTCAGGCGTGACATTTGCGGTGGTGAGTACCGGGCTATCGGGTAACCTTCTTTCTACTGAATCTGTGTAATTAATAATGGCAAGCTGTTCAAGCTTGTCGCTAGGCTTCTGATATGCATCCACCCATGCTGGATAAGGAGCATTCCTACCTTTAAGCAATTCACCCTTATCAAAACGTTCTGCTTTAAATACAAATAATCTATCCGCATCCGGGTATGGAAAAGGTGCAGCAAGCAATTGATAATTTAGATTAAACATTGCAACCAAAGCGCCTAAGGTAATCCCCAGGGAAAGCACGACCGTTAAGGCATAGCTTTTAACCCTAAGCAAAGATTCAATTGCTAACTTAATATTATTTATATGGTTCATTTACTCGCCCCTTAAAGCGAAGCTCGCCGGCTTACGAATAATCTGCCAAACCGATAACAAGGAAGTTACTGCTGTGAGCAAAGCAATTAGCAGCACAGGCAAGCACCATCCCCACATATTGGTGCGCAAGCTGTAACTACTCTGCTCAAGCCAAATCCAAAAACCAAACGCAATTAACATTGCAACTAATAACCCTAGCATCACCGGCGTGACGTTATCTTTTAATATATGGATAAAAATTTTGGCAGGCCGCGCACCTATTGCCATTCGAATTCCTAATTCAAAACGGCGCAATTGCACGCTGTAACTTAAAACACCATAAATACCAATAGCGGCTAACCCTAAAGCCAACACCGCCAGAGTCGCCGTTAACCCAGCTGTAGTCTTTTGATTAGCGGTAAAAAGATCCCGAGCTTGCTCTGTTGTTAACAAACGAAAAACTTTAACTTGTGGATTAACCTTAGCCATTAAAGTATTTAATTCGATGTTTGTTAATTGTTGCCCCGGTTTAACTTTTATTAATAACTGAGGATATTCAGTAGGTATAACCGCAGAAAATATTCTGGATAATTCGGCGCGCCCTGGCAGTTGGATATCTTTCACAATACCTACAATTTGTGATGGCGAAGCATCTTTACTACCTGCCCAAAAAATTTGCTTTCCTAACACTTGCCCATCTGCTTGAAGTCGGTGCGCAAGTGTTTGGTTCACTACAACTACTTTGTTGCCAGCGCGCATATCTGCATCTTTATAATAATTTCCTGCAACTAGAGGAATATCGAGAATGCCAAGATAGGATTCATCAGCCCAAGTCAGGGTTGCAGGAATAACTGCGGTAGAGCCGTATTCGGTTTGTATATTCGCCGTTGACAAGGTTCCCGTCCAATAAGAGACGGGCGATAAAGAACCTATACCAACAGCAAGGACTTTAGGGTTAGCGCGCAGCTCATCCATAATATTATGCAAATAGCTTACACGTTCTTCTTCGGTTGCAGCCGCAAGCAAGGTACCCATATTCAAGGACGCCTGAAACGTATCCGCCGTGTTAAAACCTAAGGGCTGCGTTAATTGATGACGGCTTTCCTGCAGGATTTGCAAATTCGCAATCAATAAAATGCCAGTCAATGCAACCTGGCTTAAAATTAATAAATTGCGAATTCGTTGGGAGATTTGGATGCCGCCACCTTTGCCGCTAGTTTGCAACATACTATTGAGCGCGCGATAATTTATTTGGCGGCTGACAATTAGCGAAAATACAGCAGCTAATATAAATGCACAAATCGCTGCGAACAATATAGTCGGAAAATTCAAATGCAGTTCATTCACACGCGGCAGCTGCCCTTGAGCAAGGATCTTCAAAATTTCCAGTATTGATACAGCAATAACTACCGCAAAAGCGGTTGCACCGATCATTAATAATAATATTTCAGCGAAAACCGAACGAAACACATGTAACTTTTGCGCACCTAAGGCAACCTGAATTGCCATAGCGCGTTGTTGATTTGCGGCGCGCGCTAAAATCAAATTAGTAATATTCGCAGCTGCAATTAGTAGCAAGGTAATTGCGCCCGCTAACATCAGCAATCCCTGCTGGCCAGCATCTCCGGTAATAACTTCTTTATAGGAAAAAAATTTGAACCGGGCGCTGAGATTATCAAAACCAGCCAAGCCTTTCGTTTCTTCTTTAAAGCGAGTAGCAACCCAACTACTAAAATAATGTTCAGCTTCGGGAATAAGATTATTAGTTTTTAAACGTCCTACAAGGTGCGCCTGGCTGGAGAGGTAACGCCACTCAGTACGCGAGTCAATGTCATTGAAATCAAATGGCAACCACACATCAGTTTGCCAACTGGATGCAAACAATACCGGCTCTACAAAATCACGCGCCAAGACACCAACAATTTTAAATGTAACGCCTTTAAAATTAACTGTTTCATCTAAGATATCAGGTTTACGTTGGTATAATTTTTCCCAGGTGTGAAAACTTAAAATAGCTACTGGCACCATAGCATTTAAACCTTCGTCTGCATTGAAATGCCTTCCCAACGCTAGTGGAGCATGTATAGTTGCGAGAAACTCAGGTGTAATTGCGCCAATATTTATACTGGGATTTTCAGGCAAGCTCCTTTCAACATCAATGCCATAAGCAACCAACGCCTTATCGGAAAAAAAATTGTCCTTTTGTTGATAAGCTTCAATCAATGCAGGGTAAGGAGCCCGCTTCGTACTTCTTATTTCGTTATTCTCCCACCGTTGCCCCTGCACCATAATAAGTTCATTAGGGTTTGGATAAGGTAAAGGTGCAGCAAGCAATTGATAATTTAGATTAAACATTGCAACTAATGCGCCCAAGGTAATACCCAAGGTGAGTACAATGGTAATTACATAGCCTTTTACTTTAAGTAGCGAATAAAATGCCGCTTTAAAATTGTGAATATTTAGCACCACAAAAACCTCGCTCCAATTTCCTTTAGTTTTTTGAAATCACAGCGTTTGTGAGTCAATAATTTTTCCATCCAGTAAATGTAACTTGCGGCCAGCCATATCCGCGTAGCGAGGATCATGGGTTACCATACATAAGGTTGTGCCATTGGCATTGAGCTGTTGCAACATTTCCATAACCGCATCGCCATTGCGTGAATCAAGGTTACCTGTTGGTTCATCAACCAGAAGCAATGCTGGATTACCGACCAGAGCACGAGCTATAGCAATACGTTGCTGCTGCCCGCCTGAAAGCTGATTAGGTTTATGTTGTGCGCGATGGGTCATATCTACTATTTGTAAACATTCCGTGACTTTCTTTTCGATATCTTTTTCGCTGACTTTGTTACGTCTGTAACGCAACGGCAGTGCAATGTTGTCAAACACCGATAACTCATCAATCAAATTGAACGACTGAAAAATAAAACCAATTTTTTCATTGCGGATATAGGCCGCCTCGCTGAGATTGAGATGGCTTACATCGGTACCTCCGATAAAATATTTACCGCTAGTCGGCATATCCAGCAGACCCAGCAAAGATAATAACGTCGATTTTCCGCAACCGGATGGTCCGCAAATAGACACAAAATCACCCTTGTAAATTTCCAGGTCAATTCCACGCAAAGCGTGGGTATCCATATCTTCGGTGCTATAAACTTTAGTGATATCGGTCATGTTGAGCGTAAGTTCGCGCATGGTATTTCCTTGCAATTGAATTTATTTTTAATCGGTTATCTGAATACTCTTAGCATCTTGAACACTTGTCATATCTGACAAAATAAAACGATCTTTTTCTTTGGCGCCTTGTTTGATCTGAATAAATTTACCCGCGTCATCTCCAAAACTTAGCTGCTGCAATTCGGCAAATTCATTATTGTCTGCCATACGAAACACTTTACTACTGGTATGGCTTTGGGTGTTCATGGGGCGCTCTATGTACAAAGTGTCTTTAATATTGGCGGTAAAGATTTGTGCATCCACATTTAGTTCAGGCCGGGCAGATGCCGGGACGCCTTGTGTGAAAGCCACTTCAACTTCAATAGTTCCGTCACGCACTTCCGGTGTAATACGCGTTAAAACACCAGCAACTTGTTCACGGCGAGTATTAATTTTTGCCGCCTGCCCCACTTTCAATTGCTCTGCTTTGGATTGCGAAATGCGAATAAGCGCCTTCAAATCTTTATCGCTGCCCACTAGCGCCAGCTCTTGTCCGGCAGAAATACTTTGCCCTAACTCGACAGGCATACGCTGTAAAACACCTTTGATGCCTGCACGTACTGTCAACCGATCTGCACGATTTTGCATATTTTGATAACGCGCATGAGCCTGATTGATTTGTTCGTTTTGAATAATAATCGCTTCACGCATTACACTTTTTAATTGATTGATACGTTGTGTTTGCAACTTTACTCGCTCCTGCATTTGCTCCTGCTGTAACAAGGTGGTTTTGTAAGTCAACATAGACACTGCGCCACCGGCTAAGCCTTTTTCCGCTTCACAACGCAATTGAACAGATTTAAAACTTGCCGTGAGCTCAGCAAGGGTTGCCTGCTCGGCTAATAATTCGCGTTCGTTGTTTAACGTCAAGCGACGTAGATTCGCTTTCTCCTGCACTAAGGCCATATTAGCGCCTTCGACTTCTTGCAAAAGCTCTGGATTATTTAAACGCAGAATCACAGAATCAGCTTCCACTTCTGCACCCGAGCGCAATAAAACTTCTGCCACTGTCGCGCTGGTTAAAGCGGTAATCAAGGTTTGCTTATCCGAGCGCAACACACCATAACCATCTACCACAACATCCAAATCACCACGCTGTACTGTGCCCAACAATAGTTTGCTGCGCTCTATTTTTTGTTGGCTAGTCGGCTGAGTAATAACACCGGTTAATAGCACTAGTGCAACAATTACAGCACCGCCAATTAATAATGCACGTTTAACAGAAGAGTTTTGTTTGGGTTTAGCAATATCCATAATCACAGCATCACAATAATTTACATGCTGTATTACAAGGTCTGTGCCAAAAAATTAACTTATTGATTTGCAAGAATTTATTGCTGGCAAGTAAAACTATTGTACGGAGGTAGTCCGAAATCGGACGCTTCATTCCGAAATCGGACTCAATCAGTAATCGAAAATGGAATTAATAATGAAGCTGGACAATTGCGCAGGCACCAGTCCCTTGGGAATTATTACTCAGGCTAAGTTGGCCACCCATTTGTTCAACAATATGGCGACTCACACTCAGGCCGATGCCCTGCCCTTGCGTTTTGGTGCTATAGAAGGGAACAAAAAGATTGTCTGGATTGGATATACCATGGCCGCGATCCACAACCATGATTTCAAAAACTTGTTCACGCTGGTTAAATTGAATTTCGATAGTGCCTGCCGGACTACCTGCTTCCACCGCGTTTTTTATGAGATTAATTAAAACTTGTTGCAAGAAAACGGAATCCGTCCAAAGTTTTACCTGCAAACCCTTCGCTTGCAATTGCGCCTCTGGAAACAAAGCCTGCAAGCGCTGGAATAAACTTTCAGCGTTAAGCCATTGCGGCTCCATGTGCAAAGGCTTATGGAGCTCTGCATAACGGCTTACGAAATCTTGCAAGTGCTGACAGCGTTCGCCAATCAACTCCAGCGCCTGTTGCTCTCGCTCGCCGCCCACTTTGTTTTGCAAACTTTGTGTCAAAGCTGCCACAGGCGTAAGCGAGTTGCGTATTTCATGGCTTAAAACACGAATTAATTTTTGCCAGGCTTCCAATTGGCTCTCTCGCAATGCCGCCTGGATATTGATAAACACTAATAATTGGTGGTTTTGACCTTGATCTAGAAAACGGCTGGTGCGAATTTGCCACTGCTGGGTTTTATTAGCGTCCACAAATTGCCATTGTGGTTCTGCAAGCAAACCCAAAAGTGAGGGCGAAGCATGACGCAAAGTTTTCCAGGGGCGACCAAACAATTCCGCAAAGGCAGCATTGGCATAATTTAATTGCAGGCGATGATCGAAAACTAGAATTGGCGTGTTTAATTGATCAATAAGACGATAGAGCAAAAATAATTGTTGGTCATAATCGCTTTTATGCTGTTGTAGTGATTCGCCCAAAGCATTTAATTGCTGATGAAATTCAGCAACTTTCCCGCCGCTAAACGCAGGCTTGGCAACTAAACTATAATCCTGATTTTGCAGTGCCTCTAACTGCACACTGGCACGACGAAAACTTGCAAAGATCTTTTCTTGCACACGGCGATAAAGATAAGCATTAATTAACAACAGCGAAAAACCAGCAATCGTTATTTTCCACCAGGAAAAAATCAACAGCAAAAAACCACAACATACTAATTGCAGCAATAAGCATGCTGCGAAGCTTAGCTTTAACTGGGCTTCCAGTGAATTAATTCGCCAGGTCATATTTTTCTAACCGGCGATATAAAGAAGATTTAGTAATACCTAAGAGATCGGCCGTTTTTTGTTTATTGCCTTCACATTCAGCCAATGCTTGGCGAATAAGTTGTAACTCTGCATCTTCCAAGGTCATCATGGGAAAATGATCTACTACAGAATTTAGTTTCTGTGGGGAGCTTACAGGTAAGGCTAATTGCTCTGCTGTTAAATCGCCGGATTGCGTAAGTAAAACTGCACGCTCCATCATATGGCTTAGCTCACGAATATTGCCGGGCCAGTGATAGGCTTGCATTGCCTTGAGCGCGGAGTTGGATAATTTCAATTCAGGTTTGCGATAGCGTTCGCCGTGTTTGAATACAAAAAATGCTGCAAGCGCGGCAATATCTTCAGGGCGTTCACGTAAGGCAGGAATTCTGAACTCCAAGGTATTCAAACGATAATATAAATCCTGGCGAAATAAACCATCAGCAATTAATTGAGGGAAATCGCCGTTAGTTGCGCTGATAATACGAAGATCCGTACGCTGTGTTTGGCTTGAGCCCAGCATTTCAAACTCACCGGATTCTAATACGCGCAGCAATTTAGCTTGTTGTGCAACAGGGATTGTGGCGATTTCATCCAAAAATAAACTACCGCCTTTTGCAAGTTCAAAGCGACCAATGCGCTGTTCTTTTGCATCGGTAAAAGCACCTTTTTTATGACCGAACATTTCACTTTCAAAAAGTGATTCAGGAATCGCACCCATATTAACTGAAATAAATGCCTGACTTGCACGCGCAGAATGAAGGTGTAACCAATGAGCCAATTGACTTTTGCCCGTGCCATTTTCACCTGTTAATAAAATATTGGCATCCGTAGAAGAAACTGCGGCGAGTTGTTGCATGAGACGATTCATCGTATCGCTTTGCCACACCAATTCTGGTTTTGGATTTTCAAGCCGCTGGCTAAGCGCACGATTTTTGCGATTTAACGCCTGCAATTGCAGTTGCTGTTGCAGGACTTGATGCAAGCGCTGGTTATTCCAGGGCTTTTCAATAAAATCCCCGGCACCCAATTGCATAGCTTTAACGACTAGCTCTGTATTCGACCAAGCCGTCATGGCAACAACGGGAATATCGTTAGACTGTTGCTGCAACCACGCCAGAAATTGCAGCCCCTCTTCGCCAGAAGTTGTATCTAATCCAAAATTCATATCCAGCAAAATCAAATCAGCTTTTTGCTGCGCCAACCATTTCATGGCTAATGCAGGCGTTTCTGCTTCAGCAACAACAAAACCAAAATCCTCCAGAACAAAACGCGCGGACAAACGAATTTCGCGATTATCCTCTACAACCAATACTAAAGATTTTGCCATGGCTTTTATTATTCCTGTCGCCGAAAAATATTACCGCTTTAACGGCGCAATGTTTATCGATAAATTTAAAATAAACTTACGTACTATGTTTACAAAAAATAAAGGGAGCATTGCTCCCTTTCTCTTGTTACCTGACGGTTAGAGCAACTTAACTTAGATAAATTAAGCCACAACTTCTGCCAGGTTTCCTTTTTCTTCCAACCAGTTTTTACGATCAGCGGCGCGTTTTTTAGCGAGCATCATGTCCATGACTTGCTCGGTACCGTCATCTTCATCAATGGTCAATTGCACTAACCGACGCGTGTCGCGCGCCATAGTCGTTTCACGTAACTGCAAGGGATTCATTTCACCCAAGCCTTTAAAGCGCTGTACGTTAGGCTTGCCTTTTTTATGTTCCGCAGCAAGACGATTAAGGATGCCATTCTTTTCGCTTTCATCGAGTGCGTAATAAACTTCTTTACCCAAATCGATGCGGTACAGCGGAGGCATTGCCACGTAAACATAACCACTGCGAACCAGAATTGGGAAATGCTTAATAAATAAAGCGCATAGCAATGTAGCAATGTGCAAGCCATCCGAATCCGCATCTGCCAGAATGCAAATTTTGTGATAGCGCAACTCTGTGAGATCTTCACTGCCAGGGTCCATACCAATCGCAACAGAAATATCGTGCACTTCCTGGCTCGCTAAAATCTCGGATGAATCTACTTCCCAAGTATTCAGGATTTTTCCGCGCAGCGGCATGATGGCTTGATATTCACGATCACGCGCTTGCTTTGCTGACCCGCCCGCCGAATCACCTTCTACTAAAAATAATTCGCTGAGCGCAGGTTCGCCGCTGGAACAATCTGCCAACTTTCCTGGCAATGCAGGGCCTTGTGTTATTTTTTTACGAGCAACTTTTTTGCTGGAGCGAACGCGTTTTTGCGCATTGTTAATGCATAAGTCTGCGAGCTTATCGCCCTCTTCGGTATGTTGGTTTAACCAAAGTGCAAACGCATCTTTTGCAATACCGGATACAAATGCTGCTGCTTCGCGCGAGGTTAAACGTTCCTTGGTCTGACCGGAGAATTGCGGGTCATGATTTTTATAACTTAATACAAAACAGCAGTTGGCCCAAATATCTTCTGGTGCGAGTTTAATGCCGCGCGGAATTAAATTGCGGAATTCACAGTAATCGCGAATTGCATCGAGCAAACCAGTACGCAACCCGTTAGTGTGAGTACCACCTTGCGCAGTGGGAATCAGGTTAACGTAACTTTCCTGAATTAATTCCCCACCTTCTGGTAACCACTGAACAGCCCAACTTACTGCATCAGTTGTTGCGCTAAAGTCGCCTACAAAAGGTGTAGCGGGCAAGGTTTCCCAGCCTTGTGTTGCACCGGCTAAATAATCTTTTAAACCGTCTTCGTAATACCAAACATCTTTCTCGCCGGTTTGCTCATCCAAAAAGCTAACGGTTAAACCGGGGCACAACACGGCCTTTGCGCGCAACACGTGTCGCAAACGACTCACCGAAAATTTTGGCGAATCAAAATAAATCGGATTGGGCAAAAATTTTACGCTGGTACCGGTTTGGCGTTTTGGACAAGTATCGATAATTTCCAAATCAGTAGCTTTATCACCATTGGCAAAACCCATACGGTAAACATTGCCGTCGCGCTTTACGGTAACTTCAAGCTTATCGGAAAGCGCGTTTACTACCGACACACCTACGCCGTGCAAACCACCAGAGAACTGGTAATTTTTATTGGAAAATTTTCCACCCGCGTGGAGCGTACATAAAATAACTTCAATACCGGGCTTGCCCTGCTCTGGATGAATATCCACTGGCATGCCGCGACCATCATCCGTGACCGTGATGGATTGATCTTTGTGCAAAATAACTTCTATCGTTTTTGCATGACCAGCCAGGGCTTCGTCTACCGAGTTATCGATGATTTCCTGCGCGAGGTGATTGGGGCGCGTGGTTTCGGTATACATACCGGGGCGCTTTTTTACCGGGTCTAATCCCGTGAGTACTTCAATATCTTCTGCGGAATAATTTGCCATATCGTTTAGTTTTCTAGTTTTGAGTTAAACAAAATTTATTTTTTGAGTGGTGAGCGCAAAAACTCCAATCCACTTGCGAGATAACGATCAAAACCCTGGAAGGCATGATCGCCACCCTCTTCAATTGTTTGCTTGCAACCGGCGTACTTTTCCATCGCGTGGCGATAGTCGAGAGTTTCATCACCGGTTTGCGCTAATAACCAATAATTATCCAGACGCTGCGGCTGTACATCAACCGATGTAATTTCATCGATGTGATGCTCGCCCAACAAGTAAATATCGTCTGTATGGTAGCTTTTTAACTCCAGCCCTACATATTTGGGCATAAATTCTTGCGGCTTAACAGCAGGGTTAATCAGCAAAGCTCGCAAATTGTATTTTTCCACCAGCCAGGTCGCCCAAAACCCACCCAGTGAGCTACCCATTAAATACACTGGTTGCGGCAAAAGTGATTCGACCAACTGCTCAAGCAGCTGCCGGGTTTTAAGTGGGTAAGGTGAAAGCTGGGGGCAATGATAGTCTATTTCGGGATGATTAACCGCAAGCCATGCCTGGGTTTGTTGCGCTTTAAAGGATAAGGGGGAACTCAGGAAACCATGAATATACAACAGCGCAGCCATAGACAATCAATAGCCGGCGGACTTGTAGTCAATAACATACTCTTTGCCGCTAACGCGCTCTACGCCTGTACTCAGGCTGCCGTCATCGTAAAGGTCAAACCAGCGATAACCGGGCATTAGGGTATCCACTGTAAAATCATCGCAAAGCGGTTTGAATTGCACGCAAGTAGAGGGTGTTGCAATCAAATCGACACCTTTACGCTGGCTATTAAAGTCCTGGTGGACATGTCCCCACACAATCGCTTTTACATTGGAAAAACGGTCGACAAGTGCGAAGAAAGCGTCTGCGTTGCGGAGGATATATTGGTCAATCCATTTACTACCCACCAATACGGGTTGGTGATGCAGCATGATCATAATGTGTTTATTGGGATTCGCGCTTAGCATTTGCTCAAGATAATCCAGCTCACTCTGCTCAAAATTGCCATGCACTTTAAAGGGAACCACAGAATCAAGCAGAAGGATCAACCAGTCACCCAATACAATTGAGCGGGCTTCAGGCGCTTGGGGCAAATCTACGCGGGCCATGATATCGGCCGAATCGTGATTGCCCGGTAGCCATGCCAATGCTTGGGAGAAATACTGGCGAACTATAGACACAAATCGGCGGTAGCAAGCTTCATGTCCCGCACTGGCGATATCGCCGGTACAGACCATGTAGTCAAAGTCAGATTCCTTTTCGGCGATAAGTGCCAGAACGTCATGCAAGCTCTCATCTGTATTTAGCCCAAGCAAAGCCTCGCTCGTCAGTGGGCCTAAATGGCAGTCACTGATCTGGATAAATCGCTTAGAACTAACGCCGTTTTTGGCCACAGCAGCATCCATCTCAAGGTTTGCTCTTCCTTAATTCTGGTTATTAAGAAAAGAGACTTAAGAGAAATTCAGTTAATTATGGGCAACAATATACGCTAAATAGGATTTATTCCACCCTCCGCATCGCTTAAATTGCCTTTTTACGGCGCAGCAGCTTAAAAAAAACCAGAAGTGTGAAGGAGTTAGGAATTGGCGAAAACTGCCGGATTGGGCATTAATGGAGCCACTAATGCAGGGATAACAAATCAGCTGGCGTTTTATCAAACAGACAGCGCAAATCGAGCACTGGGTAGAGGGTGTTTTCGTCTTTAAAGGCAGCATGTGATAACAATTGCCATTCTTCATGTAAATCTGAAACCGCTACGCTCTGGGCTGGTACAACCGTCACCAACTTTGGCACTCCGGCCAGAAGAATAGCTCCCATGGCAATTTCGCCCTGAGCAGTTTCATAGGCAATAATAGCGGCTAGATGCTCGGCATTGGTTGCGGGCATACGTCGGCGGGTGAGCAAGCTCCACAAATCCAACGCAGGAATAAATCGATTCCTCCATAAAAACCCGTGCTCACAAAAAGCGGGCACGCCGGGCAGATCCACCACTGTCTCTACATATTCAATGTATTTAAGCTCATGGCGCCCGACAGCTACACTTTGGGTAGAGCTGATGGGAAGTATCCATGCCCCCAACGCCGGCTCGCTGGATTCGTTAGTGTTTGGTGATAAGTCACTCATTAACCCGCTCCTTGAGTCAGTATCCGGGATTTAAGTTGTGGAATAGTCTGCGCCGCATTGCGCATGGTTAATAATCGCCACAATTGTGATGCACTGGTTAGACCTGCAGCACGCTTATTCACTACGGCAAATTGCGTGAAGGGTTGTTTACGGCTACTCATGCTCAAGGGCACATCAAAAAAATGTACGTCAGCTACTTCGATTTTTTCCAGGGCTTTGCAGCAAAGCGCAAATAAATAATTGTCGTATTGAATAATAATCAGCGTCATTTGCGCGCTGGGCAAATTGGATTGCAACTGCAAGGCTTTATTAAATGCGAACACTGGAATAATTTGCTGCTCATGCTCTATTGCTCCGCAAGTGTGCGCCATTGTGGATGCAATTATTTTTGTTGCCGATGCTAAGGTTACTATATCTTTACTCGATATCAACAAACTAAATTCCCCGCAATCCATTAATGCCAAAGGTTCCGGTGAGCCGGCGGAGGATTTAACTGCGTGTATTCTTGGTCCAGCATCGCTATTGTTGAGTTCGAGGTTCATGCGTGCATATTTTCCTGAATGTGATGCAATAATTCTTCTTCAGAGAATGGTTTATTTAAATAAGTATCCACTCCCGCTGCAGATGCAAGGCTACGATGCTTTTCAGTGTTGCGCGACGTAATCATAATGACCGGAATATGTTTGGTGCTTTCGTTAGCACGCACGTGCGCCGTTAATTCCAACCCGTTCATGCGCGGCATTTCCATATCCACTAACATAATGTGCGGCGTTTGTTCCTGAAGAATTTCAATCGCTTCAAAACCATCTTTAGCCGTGCGCACTTCCATACCCATGTCACCCACAAACTGCGCGAGTGAACGACGTGTGCTGAGTGAGTCATCTACAATCAACGCCATTGGTTTGCTTGCAGCCGCTTGCTGGCTAAGACGCAAAGTGTCTGCCATCCAACCCAATGTACTCACGCCACGCTGCAACATATCCATTATTAAATGTTGAACGTCCAACACGGGCGCAACTGCGCCGTCGCCCAAAATAGTGGCGCCAATAATTCCGGCAATCTGTGGTGTAAATGGTGTTAAGGGCTTCACCACCATTTCACGGCTCGCCAATACACGGTCCACTAAAATTCCAACACGCTGCCCCGGCATTGTTTCCACTACCAGTAATGCGTGCGCATCTATAGCATTGATGGCAAGAACATCAGGCAATTGCGCGAGCTGGGCAAGGTGAAAAACATCAATGTCTTGCTGATTAAAACGATAACGCAACTGTTCGCCATCGTTCGTCAATGCTGATTCTTCCAAAAATAATAATTGCTCAACACCGCGCGCCGAAATCGCCAAACTATGTTTGCCACTCGCTACTAATAAACCTTGCTCGGTAATCATTGGCATAGGCAAGCGAATTGAAAACTCACAGCCTTGTTGCGGGCGGCTATCTACTGTAATACGACCTTTTAATTCATTAACGCGATCTGCAACCATATCCAAACCAATACCGCGCCCAGAGGTTTGGCTCACTTGGTCGCGAGTTGAAAAACCTGCGGCAAAAATAATTTGTTTAAGCCACAGCTCTGCAACTTCAGGATTGGAATCCGCAGGTGGCGTAATCGCAAGCTCACGCGCTTTTTGAGCAATGCGTTCGCGCTGTAAACCAGCACCATCATCCAAGACGCGAATAACAATAGATTGTCCCTGCACCGTAAATTGCAACTCCACTAAACCTTCAGCAGATTTACCTGCAAGAATTCGTTCACTCGCCGATTCAATACCGTGGTCAACTGCATTGCGCAACAAATGCATAAGTGGATCAACCAGCTCATGTAAGATACGGCTATCAATCATGGTTTCACCACCGCGCAATTGAAAGCGCGCTTGCTTGCCGGTTAAACGGCATGCTTGCCTCACACAACGTTGAAAACGAGCTTCAAAATTACTGGCGGGGATCATACGCATTTCCAGCAAATGGTTTTGGCTGGAGCGATTGGTAACTTGCTGCTCAAACGTTAAATCCTCCAATGCACGCAATTGGCCCTGGGTTTGGTAAATAGCATCGCGAGTATCTATTGCAAACTCTTGCAGCTGATGGAAAAAACTGTGCAACTCATTATATTTATCCAACTCAAGCGGATCTAAATCTTCATCACTTGAATTTTTTGACCGGCTATTAAATAATTCGCGCACTTCAATTAAATGTCCAAATTCCTCTGTAAGCTGCGTGAGTTTATTGTGCAAGGCGCTAATATGTTGAACTTGCTGCTTAACATCCGTAACTTGCGTTTGTAGCCGGTTAGTTGAAATAGCACTTTCACCCGCAAGCCGCAATAAATCTTGCGCAGTTTCTTCTTTGATGCGCAAGTGAGCAGCAATAGCTTCCTGAAGATTTTGGGAATTCTGAATATCTGAGTTTTGCTGCAATTCAGTATTAAATTTATTCGCAAGGGCGGTATCATCTGGTGAATCAGAGATATTTAAATCTGGTTGATTCAGGATTTGGATTTGCGATTGATCAATAACGGGCAAAGAATTAATGCTCTCAAATCCATGCGCGCGAATATTGTGATAGGCATCCAACACCTGCTGCATAATGCCGAGTTCAAGCGCACCGATGGAATCCCCATGAACATCGCCTGCCGTCAAACTATCCAGCATAGCTGCCAGGGTATCGCTCATATCTAACAATAAATTTTTAAGTGCTGGTGTCAGGGGTTCATCATGTTTAGCGATTTCTTCTAAAAGATCTTCGCTAAAATGCATAAAATTAGCGAGGCCGCTAATACCTACTACATTGGCTGCACCTTTCAACGTGTGCGCTATGCGTTGGGCGCTGGCGAGGGATTGTTGATTACGCGTTTGTGTAAACTGATTAAGTTGATCAGTAAATTGCACCACCTGTGCAGGTAACTCAATCATTAAACCTTCAAACAAATCAGGATTAAGATCATCACTCAATGCAAGCGACAACATATCCTGGGTGGCAACCTTGGGTAATCGATTGGAATCGTCTTCCTCTACAAGAACCTCTGCACTCAAGAGCGCATTTGCAAGTTCAGATTTTTGTGTTGCGCCCAATGGAACAGGCCAGGCAGGTTCTGCAAGAAAATTTATGAGGGGAGTAATCTGCTCATCGGTGTCATTATTTGCTGAAAGATGTTGTAAAAAATCCAGAAAATAAATCACCCACGAATCTACTAACACCACTTGCTCTGGATTGATTTGAGCAGCGTCTTGTATCAGCACCAATAAATTATCACGCAAGCATCGCCACGCAGACGCCAAACCATTTAAACCAATCAACTCCGCTGCGTTTGCAAAGTTATCCAGGCTTTCAGCAGTATCTTGCAAATTTTCGACAGTACAGGAGTTATATTCTACTTGGCTTAACGAAATATCTAACAAAGCCTGCAGTTCGCCTGCAAGCATTGCAAGTAATTCCTGTTGGTCTGGCGTTAACGCACTCGTGGCCATAATGCTTCCCAATTGCTGTTGCTAAGCTTACGCCAATTTAGCCTGCCGAATTTGCTCGGGCGGTAATTGCCCTAAGGCAATTTGCTCCAGATGCAATTGGTTTGCCGTTGGCTGTGTATTAGCAGCTTGTGTATTAACAGACTGGGTAAGTGTAGGCACCGTATTAGTAAGATTAACAGGTGCACCTACTGCTGGGCGCTGTTCGTTACGGAACTCAGGCAAAGTAAATACGTTTACGCGATCCATTAACGAATTAGCGAAATTTTTCAATTCATCTGTTTGCAAACGTTGCTCTTCCAACTTGCCGTGAGTTTTTTCGGTAGATTCAGTAATTAACAAAGCGCGATCGCGTACGCGGTTAGCCATGTTGGCTTGATTCATAGAATTAACAGCAATAGATTTTACGTGGTTTACTAATTGGCGCGTTGCCGCTTCAGTGTCATGCATACGCTGACCTGAGTCTTCGGCCAGCTTGGTACCTTCCGCCACTTGAGTAATTAACTTGTTCATAATATTCACTGTGTCCGATGTTTCCACACGAATATTATTTACCATAGCCGAAATTTCAGATGTCGCGCCGCGAGCGTTTTCTGCAAGTCGTTGCACCTCTTCCGCTACCACTGCGAAACCTTTACCCGCTTCACCGGCAGATGCTGCATGCATACTCGCATTCAATGCGAGAATATGCGTACGCTCTGCAATGGTATTGATAAGGTTCACGATAGAAGTAATTTCTTGCGAACGATCTCCCAAACGTTTAATACGTTTTTCTGTTTCAGAAATAGTGCCGCGAATTGTTTGTATGCCTTCTACTGTTTGAATTACAGAGAGCTGGGCTTTTTGTGTGTAATCAATTGCCGAGGATGCAATACTGTTAGCGCTGCGAGCTTCTTTCGCAATATCCGTCATGGTTTTTGCCGATTGATCTAGCGCACTGACTGTATCAGCTACTTGCGTACGCTCCTCTTCCGCCACTTGCAACACAACCGCTGATTGCGCCTGCAATTGATCAGAAATCACGTTAATTTTTTCAGAGAAACCTTTTACCTGATGTAAAGTACGTGCAGTTTCGGACGTTAATAAATTCACCGCGTCTGAAATAGTACCTGTTACGTCAGCAGATACAGGCACTTTGATGGAAAGGTCTTTTCGCGCAATTGCACCCAGTGTGCGAATCAAACCAATAATTGAAGTATTGAGCGTTTCGTTTTCCTGGGATTGTTCTGCGAGCACCTTAATACGCTCATCCAGCAAGCGGTTAAATGCACGGCCTAAATCACCCAACTCATCGTTAGCATGAATACGCACACGTGCTTTGTCATTACCGCTGTTTTGCTGCGCTATAACGCGTTGCATATGCCAGAGTGGTAATACGATACTGCGATAAATTAAAAACAATCCCAGCGTTGTACCTACGGCAGTTAAAAATAACACCGCGGCAAACATAGTACGCGCGATATTTAACTCGTTCTGTGCCTGGGCAATACGGCGCTTCACATTGGCGTCCATAATAATGCGATAGTCCTGCAGGCTTGTGGTCATAGCGGTAATAGATTCCCTTAACTCGGTTTTAAGTTCATCTTTTCTAACCGCATCTTTAGCCACAACTGCTTGTTGCTCTAACAGCATGTTGAATTTTGCATCCAGATCTTTCATGGCAGCTTTAGCGGTATTCAGTGCATTTTTATTGACGAAACGTGCATTCATAGATCCCAATAGAGCAAGGGATTCATTAACCTGCATTTTCCCGCCACGATAATAACCAAGCGCTTGTTCATCGCCCGTATCAAGATAAGTAGGCGTTGCGCTACGGATTTCCGCAGCCGAGTTTAATGTTGCCGAAATCAGCTGATCAATGCTTCTAAAATTAGCATTGGCTTCGCTAATTGTTTTTTCCGATGCAAACTGAGCGTAATAAGCCACCGCCATTAACAGAAAGCCAACCACCAAACCAATCATCAGGCTACTAATTTTATGGGATATTTTAATCCCGGATAATTTTTTCATCAGCTAACTCCATGAATGAGCGATAAACCTAGATTAATGAACAAAAATCTATAATTAATGCGAACCCTGTTTCGGCATTTGATGCGTTATTGCAAGAAGTTGTGCGCCAAAGGATTTTCCATCAAGCAACAACCAACGGCTTTGGTTTGCAAAATAATTTTCTTTAACCAACTGCTGTAATAAAGGGCTCTCTTGTTTTGCAATCGCTTCACGCTGATAAGCCGCTAATGACAGAGAAACCGGCAAGCTATCTATCAATAATCCAACACTGGATTCCCCCTTTCCTATGGCAAAAATAATTGGCTTTTTTGCAATAGAGCTATTTAGCAAAGAGTGAAGCTGGTAAATCGGCATCAACACACCGCGAATATTACTCAGACCAACCAAGGTAGATGGCGCGTTAGGTACAGCGGCAATTGCGGTATCCACAAACACTTCACAAAAACAGCTAGCGGCTACCATGAATTGCAAATGACCAATTGAGAACCCAAAAAATGATTCAGGTTTCGCATCCACATTCAGAGCCGCATCACCACCCAGGATTTCTTTTTCAAATGCTGTATGCCGCAATCGCGTAAGTGCATGAATTAGATTAATTTCAAGCGTTTCTTGCGTCGCAGTTTTAACCAATGGTGTGGTAGCTATTGCATCATTATTCATTGATGAAACTCTTGCGATTAGAGCGCAGCTATTGTGTCGAGTATTTGATCTTGCGTGTAAGGCTTACTGATCATGGCCTTGCCGCCTTGTAATTCTCCCCACACACGATCAGCGCGCTGATTTTTGCTGGTGACAAATACCACAGGAATTGACGATAAATCTTTATCGCCGGTAATATTCCGGCAAGCTTCGAAACCATCTATACCATCCATAACCACATCCATTAAGATCACATCCGGCTTGTAGGTTTTGGCTTTGTCGTAAGCATCTTGCCCATTTACGGCAGTGATAACTTGATATCCCGCATCGGACACAATTTCTTTTAAATGTTGTAGCTCTACGGGTGAATCATCCACAATCATAATGCGATTAGGTTTCATTGTTCGTTCTCCAGTTTTTGCGTGCGGGATTTATGAGCGTCAAAATGTTTTTGTGTGATCGATTTAAACTCGTTGTGATTGATAGGTTTGGTTAAATAGGTATCGCAGCCTGCCAAAACACCTTTGAGCTTATCGAATTTGGACGAGCGGCTAGTCAACATAATTACAGGTGTGTTTTTATTGAGTTTGCTGCGTTTGATACTCTTGCAAGCGGCATAACCATCAATACCGGGCATGACTACATCCAAAAAAATAACATCATAATTTTCAGATTCTGCAGCTTTAACAGCAGCTTCTCCGTCTGCAACCAAATTGACTTTTGCATCCATTACATCAAATTCCATTTTTAGCTGGCGCCGCACGGCCAAACTATCATCAGCCACTAAAATTCGTAATTTATTTTCCTGCGGCACGCTTTGTTGTGCGTGGGTTGTGAGGTTAATAGCTTTAAAGTTTTTAACTGTTGCAACCGATGGCTCTACATCTGAACCTATTTCAAATTCCGGATAATAATGAAGATGTCGAATCGTATAATTATCAAGTGACTGCAATAGTTTGGCGGGGTTAATTGGCCATGAAATCGTAAACTCAGAACCAGTTTCAGTAGCGGGAGTCACTTTGGATATTTTTAGAACTGGTTTACGCCTATCCGTAGCAATGAGTGCGGACAACCTGTGCCAGCAATGAACTGCATGAGGATTGTGTAAATTGACTACGTAGATATCAGCGTTAGCCGCACTGGTTAACTCACCAAGCGAGCTATTTTCGCTAACTACTTTGAGATGATAACTGCGCGGTCTATAGCGAGTTATTGCAAAAATTCGCGCGAATATTTCCAAATCGTTAGCACCCGCACCTACTACCGCTACCTGGAATAATTTTCCCGTTTGTTTTACCGAGGATAATTGCGCAGCCATTTAATTCTCCCATAACTGAATACGGCTTCTTGGAAACTTAATCCCTTTCCAAAAGATTTCTTACCAAGAGACTTTACTAAATGGAGTTTAGAACAGGCTTTAAAGTAGGCAATTCATAAAATGTTCGAACATGAAATCTGAGGGAGTAAAAATTATTAGCGCTTGAAAAATATATAAATGATTGAAGCGACAATTTTGCATCTTTTAGCGACAAACGTATTTATTAATTCATTTTTGTTAAATTTTAAGGCCAACACTTACAGTAGCTTATGAGCTTTCTCTAACTCAGTTCACATTTTTTTTATAAATTAAATTTAATTCGATATTAAATACTTAAAAGATAATTTTAAAAAAACTTATGAGAATTTAATCTATTGATCATCATTTTGCATAACTAGAATTCAACAAGTGCAGCATGGATGTTGCGAACTCAATTGATTTAATTTTCAAATCATCTCTGCTTTATTCGCTTATATGAGGTAATTCCCTATGGAAATGGAAGTTAGTTATAACTGGTTTCTTGTCTCGCTTTCATTTTTAGTCGCTGTATTTGGTTCATTTACAGGACTACAAATTACTAACGGCATGAAATCTTCTTCGTCGGGGCCGTCACCATTATGGATTGCTGCAGCTGCTGTCTCCTTAGGTGGCGGTGCAATTTGGACGATGCACTTTATCGGTATGTTGGCTTACCAGGTCCCTATGGATATTGGGTATTTACCCGGCCCAACCTTCGCATCACTAGCATTGGCTGTTGTTGCGGTAGGCATTGGCATTTTTATAGCAGTAAGCGGAAAGTTATCTATCGTTCGCTTATTAGGTGCAGGCTTATTCACGGGGCTCGCCGTAGCCGGTATGCATTATTTGGGAATGGAAGCCATGGTGATGCCCGGCAGCACTATGGTGTATGACAAAACTCTAGTTGCAGTTTCACTCGTCATCGCAATTGTTGCGGCAACTGTTGCACTCTGGCTCGCGGTAAACCTGAAAGGAACTGCAATTATGCTAGGCAGCGCCATAGTTATGGCTATCGCAGTATGTGGTATGCATTACACAGGCATGGCGGCTATGAGTATGATTCACAATCATGACGCCGATCAAACGATAATCGAAAATTCCATGAGCCCTATGACCATGGGATTATTTATTTTTTGCGCGAGCATGTTGCTATTAGTTATTTGCCTGATCATGTCGCTCAACCAACTTAGTTCGAAAATTGAAGACGACATGCAAGACGAACCTGCTTAGATACTTCGGCCCGATAGTATTGTTATTTTTCTTATTAATTGCAGTTAACCGGTTGCAAGCTCGCATACGGCAGGAGATCCTTTGAAAATTTTATTGTTTGCTTCCGCTTACAATGGAATGTGTCAACGTATGCACAGGGAATTAGAAATAGAAATGCACAGTGTTTCTATCGAGTTATCGGCCAACGAACAACACATGATTAAAGCCGTGGAAGATTTTGAGCCCGATTTAATTTTGTGTCCGTTTTTAAAACATGCGGTGCCAGAAAAAATTTGGCAGCATCATCTATGTTTAATTGTTCATCCGGGCATTGAAGGTGATAGAGGTCCCTCTTCCCTCGACTGGGCGATTGCCAGCAAAGCCACCAGCTGGGGGGTGACCCTATTGCAAGCAGATGCAGAAATGGATGCGGGCGACATTTGGGATACCCAAAAATTTAATCTTCGCCACACGTCTAAAGCCAGTATTTATCGTCGCGAAGTAATTGCAACCGCAGTACAGATGGTAAAAAATGTTTTGCATAATGCTATTAGCAATCCTGATTTCAAACCCCGTCCACTCGATTACACTAATCCTAAAGTTAAAGGCGAATGCTTGCCGTTAATGCGTCAGGATTCGCGAAAAATTAATTGGAGCCTGGATACCACCGAAACTATTGTGCGAAAAATAAATACAGCTGATAGCTTTCCCGGCGTATTGGATTCAATTGCAGGAAACGCAGTTCATTTATTCGGTGCCAAAGCGGAATACTCTTTGTACAGCGCAACTCCCGGCGAAATTGTAGGCCACCGCGACGGTGCTATTTGCCGCGCGACCGTGGACGGCAGTGTATGGATTCGCCAGATGAAAATGGCCCAACAGGAAGATCGCCGCTTTTTTAAATTATCCAGCACTCAGGTTATTAGCCAGCAATTCACCAATGCCGCAGATTTTTCAGCGCTTAAGGTTATTAACTCGCGCGTTCAAAACGATATTAAAATTGATATTGAAAAAGCCGTTGCCTACGTTACTTTCGATTTTTATAACGGCGCTATGAATACCGAACAATGTCACGATTTGCTTGCGCGTTTACGGGAATTGCGCGAGCGCGATGACATTCGCGTTATTGCACTTATGGGTGGTGAAGATTTCTGGAGCAACGGAATTCATCTTAATTACATTCAAGCGGCCGTCGATCCTGCGCGAGAATCCTGGCGCAACATCAACGCTATTGACGATATAGTGCAAGAATTAATTTGCATGACAAACAAGCTCACCGTTGCTGCACTTCGAAATAATGCCGGCGCAGGTGGCGCTATAATGCCATTGGCATGCGATAAGGTATTTGCACGCGCGGGTGTAGTATTAAATCCGCATTATTTAACAATGGGTTTATTTGGCTCCGAATATTGGACTTATTTATTGCCAAAACGCATAGGCGATGTAAAGTCAAAAGAATTAACTGAAAGCTGCATGCCGGTGCTTGCAAGCCAAGCCTATGAATTAGGTATGGTCGATCAGGTTTTTGCTGAAGACTGGAGCGCGTATCATCGTCGATTGCAAAGTGAGTGCGAAGCTTTAGCGCAGGACGATAATTATTTTTCAGTGCTGGCACGCAAACAATATGCGCGCATGCAAGACGAAGCCGTGCGCCCGCTGGAATCCTATCGCCAATATGAACTACAGCGCATGAAAGCCATTTTTGATAATCCGCAAAGTGAATATCATCATTTGCGTTACAACTTCGTATACAAAATTAGTTGCCAGGCAACACCAAGCAGGTTGATTTACAAAACCATTCCCTCACAATCCAAGCAAATTGCTTAAACCAGAACCTCAAACTATGGATGGCAGTCAGAGCACGAATCAATAAGGTTCTTAGCATTAATGCAATGCAAAAGTCGTTTTGATATTGGTTTTAGTATTTTAATTGAGAGGTGTGAGTGTGACGACAAACAGCTATTTGATTCGTCACGAAACTATCGTGGATCAGAAAGACTGAACTCCGCTATATGTAACCCACACTCCAAAGAAACTTTTAACCATTCACCCAAAAATTGGTTAACTTGTAACTTTTCGTCGGTATGATACATGGATTGGTTGGGGTATTCGTAACGTGGACGCAAACGCTTGTGACCTTCCCATGCCAGAACTTCTGCCAATTTTGCATCGTGATACATACGCACAGTCAACCGGGGCATATGTAACCAGCTAGATGCACTCGAAACAGCTGCCTGGCTTAATTGTAATGTAGTCGTGTAGGGAGAACGCTCCAGAATACGTAATTGATTAAGCCACTGTTGCTCGCCGCGGTTCGTCATAAAACGATATTCGTCACCACATTGATCTTCAATTTGCTTGTTGAAATGTTGTGTTAATAATTTGTGTAGACGCGCGTAATTAGCTTCGCATTCAGCCATTTGCAGTGGTAAATCAACTTTGTAACGTTCACGATAAGTGACGTAATCCGGTTGAGGCTTGGCTACACGCAATGTAAACATAAATTACAGATAGTAGGAAAAATCAAAATCGGCACACGGCCGTGTCATTAATAAGTAAAGTGTAAACCCAAAATTCCACTCAGGTTTCATGGAATATTTTACTTATCTTGTACTGAAGTGTTAGCCAGACTCGCCCTTAAGTCAATCACATAATGGATTTATTCTTTTACATGCGCCTTCCGCAAGCGTTCGCGATTCATTTGTAACCACTGCAGGCAAATCAATGCAGCGGCGTTATTAAAACGACCGTTTAATAACTCAGCAAAAACCTCATCAGCTGCAAAACAGTGTAAATGAATATCTTCATTTTCATCTGGCAGGCCATGAACGCCTCCAGCCTGGCTTAAATCGCTTAAGCCACAGAATAAAAAGAGCTTTTCATCACTTCCGCCGGGGCTTGATAAAAAGTTGCAGATGAATTCCAGATGGTAAGGAGTAATATTGGCCTCTTCCACCAATTCGCGTCGCGCAACCTCTTCCGGTTGCTCACCCTCTTCGACCATGCCAGCAACAACCTCATAACACCATGGACCATTTTCTTCGCCCATGGCACCTATGCGAAATTGCTCTACCAGACCAATTAAATCGTGAACAGGATCATAGAGAACAACTGCAACAGCGTTGCCCCGTAAAAAAATTTCACGGCCTATACTTTGGCTCCAACCGCCCTTAAAAAGCTTATGGCGCAAACTAATTCTCTCAACGCGAAAAAAACGTTTGTAGAGAGTTTCGCGTCCAAGAACTTCAACATCATCGCGATTGAATTGTGGTTTTTTGATCATAATTATTTGGTATTAGAATTAACTCTTTTTAATGTAAAGAACCCCCACCCAGCCTCCCCCTCTGGAAAAGGGGAGGCTGGGTGGGGTTTGTTTCAAAACTAAACTTTATGATAAATCTCTGAACCCTTCGCCAAAAATTCTTTGGATTTTTGTTGCATCTCGGCCTCGACATCAATCATCTTGATAATATCCTTTTCACCAATAACGGAAATATCGGTGCCATGTTTTGCCGCGTAATCGCGTACTTCCTGGGTAATTTTCATAGAGCAAAACTTTGGACCACACATTGAGCAAAAGTGCGCTACTTTTGCCGATTCTTTTGGCAAGGTTTCGTCGTGATAAGAACGCGCGGTGTCCGGATCTAATCCCAAATTAAATTGATCTTCCCAGCGGAATTCAAAACGCGCTTTTGACAAGGCGTTGTCACGCAATTGCGCACCTGGGTGTCCTTTTGCCAAATCGGCAGCGTGAGCTGCAATTTTGTAGGTGATAATGCCTTCTTTTACGTCATCTTTATTGGGCAGGCCTAAATGTTCTTTTGGTGTTACGTAGCAAAGCATTGCGCAACCGTACCAGCCGATCATGGCAGCACCAATACCAGATGTAATATGGTCGTAACCTGGAGCAATATCAGTGGTCAATGGGCCAAGCGTATAGAAAGGCGCTTCGTCACATACTTCCAATTGCTTTTCCATGTTTTCTTTAATCATATGCATAGGCACATGACCTGGACCTTCAATCATCACTTGCACATCGTGCTTCCAGGCGATTTTGGTTAATTCGCCCAGGGTTTCCAACTCACCGAATTGCGCCTCATCGTTTGCATCTGCAATTGAACCTGGACGCAAGCCATCGCCTAATGAAAAACTTACGTCGTAAGCTTTCATAATTTCGCAAATTTCTTCGAAGTGGGTGTAGAGGAAGTTTTCTTTGTGATGCGCAAGACACCATTTCGCCATAATCGAACCACCACGCGACACAATACCTGTCACGCGTTTAGCCGTAAGTGGAACATAGCGCAATAAAACGCCAGCATGAATGGTGAAATAATCCACACCCTGCTCTGCTTGTTCGATCAATGTATCGCGGAAAATTTCCCACGTCAGATCTTCTGCAATACCGTTAACTTTTTCGAGTGCTTGATAAATTGGAACAGTACCAATGGGTACGTGTGAATTGCGAATAATCCACTCGCGGGTTTCGTGAATGTTTTTACCGGTGGATAAATCCATCACAGTATCTGCACCCCAACGCGCGCCCCAGGTTAATTTCTCTACTTCTTCTTCAATGGAAGAACCCAGCGCCGAATTACCGATGTTGCCGTTAATTTTCACCAGAAAGTTACGGCCAATAATCATCGGCTCCAGTTCAGGGTGATTGATATTGGCAGGAATAATCGCACGACCACGCGCTACTTCATCGCGCACAAACTCAGGAGTGATTTCATCAGGAATACTTGCACCAAAACTCATGCCAGCGTGTTGTTGATTCATTACACCCAGTTCACGCGCTTGTGCAAGCGCCATGTTTTCGCGAATCGCAATGTATTCCATTTCCGGTGTAATAATGCCGCGTTTTGCGTAATGCATTTGCGATACGTTCATGCCAGGTTTAGCGCGGCGTGGTTTGCGAGTGAGGTTAAAACGGAGTGCTGCGAGCTTTGGATCATTCAAACGAGAGTTGGTAAATTCTGAATGACTATCTTCCAAAACTTCTGTGTCATTGCGTTCTTCAATCCAGGCAGTGCGCACATCGCCCAAACCGGTACGCAAATCAATTTTTACGTTTGGATCAGTATAAGGGCCAGAGGTATCGTAAACACGTACAGGTGGATTTTTTTCACCACCAAAGTCAGTAGGCGTATCTGCCAGCGTAATTTCGCGCATAGGAACGCGAATATCAGGACGGGAACCCTGAACATACATTTTTTGCGAGCCGGTAAAAGGCTGCACGGAAGCCTGATCAACTTGCGCGCTTTCGCTCAGGATTTTTTCTACGCTGGTATTCATGGGATATCCTCAGGTTTTAACTTTTTTCTTTGATAAATAGGAATCGTCATCGCTACTAATTGCGTTAACTAGCAGGAGCAACAAGGTCCAAATTAATAAAATTTATAAAAATGATGTACGGGGCCAGATCCTTGCCCTATGTTCAATTCATTAGAATGTAATAAAGCATTGTGTAAATAATCTTTCGCTTGGGCGACAGCATCGCGCAGCGTTAAATTTTTTGCCAAACCTGCTGCAATTGCAGAGGCCAGCGTACAACCTGTGCCGTGGGTATTTTTGGTGTCTATTCGTTTAGCCCTAAACAATTCCACACCGGCATTGGTCATTAATAAATCTGTCGCATCTTCGCCGCTGGCGTGCCCGCCTTTCATCAGCACGGCTTGCGCTCCCATGGCCAGCAAGTGTTTAGCCTGCTGCTCCATTTCTACTATTGAACTGGCAACCCTGGTGTTAAGAAGCGCAGCAGCTTCTAATAGGTTGGGAGTCAGAACACTTGCGCGCGGAATCAGCTTGGTGATCAGGTTATTAATGGCATCCTCAGCGAGCAACCTATCGCCACTGGTTGCAACCATTACCGGGTCTAGCACCAAAGGAATAGAGTTATCGGCCAAGGACTCTGCGACTGCGCTGATAATATCCGCAGTCGCCAACATACCTGTTTTGATTGCACCCACCTGAATATCGCTCAACACCGATTGAATTTGAGCCTGCACAAAAGCCGGCGCAATAGGCAAAACACCTTGAACGCCACGAGTATTTTGGGCCGTTAATGAGGCAATTGCGCTACAACCGTAAACACCCAGAGCCGCAAATGTCTTTAAATCGGCTTGAATACCTGCCCCGCCACCGCTATCACTGCCAGCGATGGTCATTGCAATGGGTGTATTCGTTTTCGGATTCATGGATTTTCCGCTAACAAGCAAAAGGCGCGGAAGAGAGGTGCGGCTGAACCGCCAGTGAGAGCTCTCGTTCCCTACGCCGGTACTAACCGGATCAGGTATGCGGGTATATCTCAGCTTTGGAATCTGTATCCTAAAGCACCCCGACAAGAAGCCTCGCAGTCTATTGAACTGAGCCTTGGGTGTAAAGCAATAGGCACTCCTTATGACTCACTAATCTAGCCTCATCCAGCTTTATCCCGGCAACACCGGTTTTTGAATCAGACTTCCGATCAAATCGAGCCAAGCCTATAGAGGACAGGCGAAGTTCATGACAAGCGCGCTAAATGCTGCTTACATTTGTAACTACACCCTCTGCTGACAAGTGTTTACCCTTTTTAACCTGTTGATTAGCCTCAAAGCTCGACCAGTAACACCCAACCCGCTAAACTCGGCCTTTAAATTTACGAGTGAATCCAAACCCTGCGGATCTGCGTCTAAGCTAGAGCTTACATAAGTGGGGCTTCATAAGTTTGCAGCTCAAGCTGTACATTTTTTTACCTGATTTGTTTACCCATATACACCGGAATCTTTTACCCTCAGGATTTTTTATGAAAGAGTCGTTCTCTATGAAAAAGTCAAAGCTTTATCTGGCTATTGGTCTGCTTGCATTCGCCCCATTTGGAGCCAGTGCTAATACCTTGTTGGAAATTTACGAACTCGCGCTCAAAAACGATGCGCAAATTAAAGCTGACAAAGCCGGCTACGAAGCAAATAAAGAGTACGCTGCTATTGCCCGTGCAGGTTTGCTGCCACAAGTGAACGCTCGATATAACTACAGCGATGCCAAGGGCGATTACACAGAAACTCCCGTGTCTACTCGTATTGGAGAAACAAACAGCAAAACTAAGGACTGGGGCATTACCTTGGACCAACCTCTGTTCAACATGTCTGCCTGGTACGACTACAAAAAAGGCCAGAAATTAAGCGAGCAAGCTGAAGCCCTATACGGTGCTGATCAGCAAAGCCTTATAGTTCGTGTGGCCAGCGCCTACTTCAATGTTTTGCGCTCGGTGGATAAATTGGAAACCAGCATCGCAGAACAAAATGCATTTGCGCACCAACTCGACCAGGTTAAACAACGTTTTGATGTAGGCCTGGTTGCCATTACCGATGTACACGAAGCACAAGCTGCTTATGACAGTGCTCTCGCAGCAACTTTAGAAGCGCGCGGTAGCCTTAGCATTAGCTATGAAGCTCTTGAAGTGTTAACCGGTAAACCAGAAGATCAAATCGCTCCACTGTCTGATAAATTTCCAGTTGTAACCCCAACGCCTGCTGACCGTGCGGAATGGGTTAACTTTGCGCTAAAAAACAACTACAACTTGAAAGCAGCAAAATTCAATTCTGAAGCTGCCGAGAATAATGCAAGCGCGGCACGTGCGGATCATTTGCCAACGATCACTGCAAGCCTTGGCCGCACCAAAAGAAATGTAGATGGTGATTTTGAAAGTTCACGCTTTGAAAACGAGAACGAAGGTTCATCAGTGAGCGTAGGTGTAAACATTCCTATTTTCAGTGGTCTGCGTACCTCAAGCCTTGCGCGTCAAGCCGTATCTTTGGGCCTGCAAGCACAAGAGCAACTGAATAGCACTCAACGCAATACCATTCAAAATACACGCGCATTGCATTTGTCAGTAGAAACGGATGTGGCGCGCGTTACAGCTCGCAAGCAAGCCACCATTTCCAACCAAAGTGCGTTGGAAGCAACTCAAGCCGGCTATGAAGTAGGCACACGTAACCTGGTTGAAGTTTTGCAAGCGCAAAGCAAACTTTACCAGGCTCGTCGCGACTACTCGAATGCGCTTTACGATTACGTTATCGACACCATTAGATTACGTGAAGTTGCGGGCATGCTTACACCGGCCGACGTACAAGAAGTTGACAAATGGTTACAAGACGGCGCGCCCGTTGTTCGCTCCAAATACGAAAAGTAATTTTCGAACAATAAAAAAACCGCGCACTGCGCGGTTTTTTTATTTCTGTATTAATGACGCGATTAATTTCTAATTCAACACAATGAAAAGGAAATAATATGAACATCAATAGACGCCTAATTACAAGATCAATAATTACAGGATCAATAGTTAAAAGATTAATAGTTACGAGATTAATAGTTACAGCATCAATAATTAAACCGCTCGTTAGCCTTACCTTTCTACATTTACTTTTTTTGAGCACTTACACGCTAGCCGATGCAACCGCAATTCCATCTGATCCCAAAGCAATACCAGCTGCCAAAGCTGTACAGGCTTATCTGGCTGCACTCACCAACGAAAAAACATCAGGCGTTATCGCGGGTCAAAATATCGGGCACAGCGACGACATAAGCAATACAACTGGCCTTTCAGGCTTTATCCCCTTAATCACTGAATTGGAAAATCACACTGGGGAACTACCCGGAATTGTCGGCGTGGATTACGAACACAATCACATTGCAACGCCTGATGGGTTACGTAGAGTAAATACTTATTTAATTGATTACTGGAACAAAGGCGGGCTAATTACCATCAATTGGTCGCCACAAAATCCCTGGTGGAATGACGAAGCCAAGGTGGAACAAAATCCCGGCAAATGGACTTACACGCGCAGTAACGGCGGCGATATGAGCAAAGTCGATCTGCGGGAATTAGTAAATCCTAAATCGCCCGCCCGTGTTATTTGGTTGCGCAAATTAGAGCGCATTGCAACAGCGTTAATTGAATTACAAAATGCAGGTGTAGTAGTTTTGTGGCGACCAATGCAAGAAATGAATGGTAATTGGTTTTGGTGGGGAATTGACTGCAAGCCACAAGATGCAGATTCCTATATCGCCCTGTGGCGCGACATGTACACTTATTTTACGCAAACCAAAGGCTTACATAATTTGTTATGGGTGTTTTCGCCCAACCAAAGTCCAAACTTATTTGAGCGTTCAATTATTAAGCCACCCATGTATCGCTACCCAGGCGATAGCTATGTTGATATTTTTGCAGGCACGGCTTACAACAACGAGCTGGTAATAAAAGATTACGAACTCTTTAAGCAATCTGGAAAACCTATTGCCATCGCAGAGTTTGGTCCCAGAGCCGGTGAAACTATTAGCAGACAAGGTACTCTGGATACACGTTTATATCAGCAAAACTTGCAGAAGGATTATCCAGCGATAGCTTATTGGGTAAGTTGGTCAAGCTGGAGCAACGGTGATGGCACACAAGAGAATCAAGCTCTTGTTCATAATAAAAATGCCAAACAATTGTTAACCAGCGCTGCAGTGATTACGCGCAAGGGCATTGACTGGAAAAATTATTTAACAACCAAATAAGATTGAATCGGAAAAAAATTGAATCGAACAAAAAGGCCATGATGAAAACATGGCCTTTTTTACACACATCAATTTAAAGAAACTGTTCAATTATACCGATTGATTTCGCCAGAGCACCGCGATTTTCATTCGCTACTTGCAACGCAGAATTTCCGCGTTTTTGTCGCTCGCGTTCATCCTCAGCCAAAAATTTAACAGCTGTTGCTAGCTCGCTTGACGAAGGCACCAATTGCAATGCGCCCGCTTCAGTTAAAAGCTTCGCTACTTCTGCAAAATTAAACACATGAGGACCGCTTAACAACGGTAGAGCCCATGCGGCAGGCTCGATAAAATTATGCCCTCCGTTTGGTACTAGGCTACCGCCTACAAACGCTATGTCGCTAGCGCCAAACATTAACAACAACTCGCCCATAGTATCGCCAAGAATTATCTCGGTATTGTGGGCGAATGTTTTCTCACTACGACGAGCCAAAACATGACCACGATTTACGCAGAGGTTCGCAACACTATTAAATCGTTCAGGATGACGCGGCACCAAAATCAAACGTAAGTTTGATACAGACTTTTGCTTAAGTTGCGAAAAAGCATCAAGGATAATTTCATCCTCACCCTGGTGAGTGCTAGCGGCAATCCACAGCACGTATTTTTCATCTTGCGACCACTCTCGCTTCAACTCAGCCGCGCGAGCGCGCAAGTCGTCACTAATAGTTAAATCAAACTTAATGCTGCCTGTAACTTCTGTGTTGATTGCAGGCAAGCCTATGCGATTAAAACGTGCAGCATCTACTTTGTTTTGAACTAGGGCTTTAGTGAGGCTTTGTAACATGGGGCGAGTCAACCCAGAAAATTTCTCGTAGCCACGTGCCGATTTTTCAGACATACGCCCATTTATCAAAAGTGCAGGAATATTATTTTTTTTACACGCGGCAATCGTATTCGGCCACAACTCTGTTTCCATAATAAGCAAAACTGAAGGCTTCACTCGTTGAATAAAGCGCGCTAACACATCCGGCAAATCGTAAGGCGCGTACACATGAAAAACACTTTCGCCCAAACTCGCATGCACTCGCTCAGAACCCGTTGGTGTTGTAGTGGTAACAACCAATTGCAAATCATCACGCATTTGCAATTGACGGATTAACGGCAAAGCGGCAATAAATTCGCCTACAGATACAGTATGCAACCAAACAACTTTCTTCTCTGCTGCCAAGGGGGCAAAAAAAGCAAAGCGTTCGCTCCAGCGTTTTGCATAGGCTGGAGCGGCAATTGCCCGCCATAAAAGGCGCAGCAAAATAAAAGGCACGGCACAATAAAATATCAGGGTGTAAACAAAACGCATTTTTATACCTTAGTAAAAGCCTTCCAAGTTACCACTTCATTTTCTGCTTAATAAAAGAGGTCAACTTCTCTGCGTTAACTTGATGATGTTTTACACGCGGATGTGCGCCATAACCGGTAAAGTCAAAAAACACTGTATCCATTTTTTCTTTTGGATTTTCCTGTTTGATTCGAGCAACAGCAGTGGTGATATAACCCGGCCATTTTGAACCCTCTTTAGTTGCATCCATACTGCCCAAGGCGCATACGATATAAGCTTTGGGATATTTACCGCGAATAGTCTTTACGAAATCAACATAAGCCTGGATACGTTGTTCATCCGTAGGATTAGGATTCATACGATGCTCACGGTCCGTCAACCAGCTATCGTTTTGAAATAAATTAATCACAACGACATCAGGTGTCCAACTAGAGAAATCCCATTTAGTGTCGTTATCACCTACTGCATTCAGCTGATCATAAAATTGCGGCATGATAAAAGGAAACCAGCTAATCATAATACCAATGCCGCTTTGTGAGGTTACATGCAGTTCCGCATTCAGGTTGCGCGCGGTAATGGCATCGTAGGCCATAAAATTATTTTTATCTTTTAATAAATGATCCGGCCCATCATCAGGGGATTCGTTACCCATGCCGCTGGTGATTGAGTCACCAAAGAATTCAATTTTGCGTTTTAAACGCGCAGGTGGCGTCAATAATTTTCCGTCATCTGCCAGCTCAATAGCTTTTACAGTAGTCGCACCTTCTTCACCCTCTGTGCGCTTGGTAATAAGAAAGCTGTGTTTACCCGCGGCAAGCTTATCGCTCACCAAATAGGTTTTTTCACCTTGCACGGCTTGAATAATTACGGGATGTTGCAAATCGCCATCCACAAACACATTAAAAAAGTTTTTGCCAAGTTGATCATCAAGAGTTATCGCCAAATAGGTTCCCGTGAAATTTCCAGCAATGCTGGTTCCTGGCCAGGATATTTGTGGTGCATCAGGTTTGGTCAGGTCAATTCGACCCGTATATTGCAAATATTTATCGCCACCAGAGATTTTAGTTACTGCAAACGCAGGAACTATAAAGGTGGACGCACAGATCGCCAATAAACAACGCGTTAATAACTTGGAAGGACTCATAAATAACTTGAAAGGATTCATATTGTAATTTTCCTAAGTGACAGGCCTTTTTAGATTTTGGGTAACTTATTCTAGTCGAAGATTATCCAGGTAAATAATGCGGCTCTCCGGGAGTTTGCCTACAAAAATTTCAACCCAGGTGATGTGCGATAGATCCATTAGTCTTCCAGCAGGTGCGTGTTCAATCGCGTCCATAGAATAGCTGAGATGATTCCAACCGGGTTTGAGTTGAAAACTTGTGTTAAATCTATCTTTCATTGCCCATTGGGTTAGCCCGTGCTGGACATCATTTACCCGTACCGTCATATAAAACGATGTTGAATCTGGATTATAAATATCAAAACCAAATTGTTTAAAGCCTCGCCAATCTTGCTGGAGGCGGCTGAATTTTATGCCTGAATAATTTTTGGGTGACAATACCACTTTTAATGAATATTCACCTTGCGTGCGATATTGCGTTGAACGCTCGTCTTCTTTTTTGCCCCAATAGGACTCTATAACAGATTCAAAACCCACCAAAAGCGGAAATTCATGTCGCGCCCGAGCTTCGTACCAGGACTCCATAAAAACTGCAGTAATATTGGGAATCAAAAGTACTGTGGCAAAAACACGCCCTAACAAAACCCATTTGGTGCTGCGCTGAAGCCAAAATAATCCCAGCCAAGTACCGGTTAAATCGCGGAGCAGATCATCCCAATTACCATCGCGCCCAATACTCGCCTGTATAACTTCAATAAGACCACCGGCAAAAAAAACAGTGGCGGTAATAATAAGCGCCACGCGCCAATTATTGACATCTACTTTTCTACTAATGAGAACGACCAAAGCAATAAAGAAGACAACATGCCCGCAATCCCAAATCGCACTTAACAAGCTGCTTGAAGACTCTAATGTGCCACCCAGAAAGAAAAAGGGAAAAGCTCCAACAAGAATAAACAACGGCAAAATTCGAGTTAATTTGTGTACAGCAAACTTGAACATACTAATATCTGGAATCACCCATACCGTTGAATTGCTTTGCAAGATTAGTGGCGTAATTATCGGTCATACCGCTGATAAAATCGATCACTGCCATCAATGCTAAATATTTATAATTTTTGTCGCGCTTACTCACGTTAGGGTGAAAGTTATTATCGCCAATCAACGCCATTACACGATTGTCTTTATAAGTCATTTGGCCTGGATCGCCGAGTGACGCATATACGGCGCTACAAATCGTACTCAACAAAGTACCTATCACAGCATAAGCACCAATTTCCAATTCAACGCGACGCGAATGGTTAAAAATTTTCTGCTTCGCCAAATCTTTTGCGGCTTGCACAGCAGTCATCACTTTTGGATCGCACAGGGAAATTAAATCCCCCTCCACACTGCCCTGCAAAAAAGCCTCCTGATGTTTAATAAATGCATCTGTGCCAGCATTTATAAATGCATCTATCACTTTACCGCGCACCAACGCCGGCTTGCGGCCATCATTAACTTTTTTAAGGGTGCGCTCCAAATCAGCTAGCTGTGGAGAATCTGCAATTACGGGGCGCAGCAATTCATAAATTTCATTCCAGTTGAGAATGCCCATTTCAAGGCCATCTTCCAAATCAATAATGCCGTAACAAAAATCGTCTGCGGCCTCCATTAAATAAACCAATGGGTGACGACAATACCAGTTTTTACCTTTTTCAATTAAACCGGTTTTTGCAGCAATTTCATGAAAGTAGCCCAGCTCTGATTGAAACACGCCATATTTATTATTTTTGGGGCGATGATTTAAAACCGTCGCAGTTGAGCACCAGGGATATTTCATTGAAGACGCGAGCGTTGCATAGGTTAGGCGCATACCTTCGTGATACTGGTGATATTCCGAGGTTGTAAGCACACGTAAACCCTGCGCGTTACCTTCAAATACGCGAATATCATCTCGCTCTTCTGGCGATAAATCCGCTAAAAATTCCGCACCTTCTTTTTGAAACCAACTGCGAATCGCATCCTCACCTGTATGACCAAACGGCGGATTGCCAATGTCGTGCGCAAGACAGGTTGCTTGAACTATGTCGCCAATATCTGTTGGCCAAATATGATCAGGCAAATCACCTGCATCTTTTAATGCTTGCCCAACACGTATGCCCAAAGTGCGCCCTACGCAGGCGACCTCCAGGCTGTGCGTCATGCGGTTGTGGATGTGGTCATTAGTTGCAAGCGGATGAACCTGAGTTTTGCGCGCCAGCCGACGAAATGCACCGGAAAAAATAATTTTGTCGTGATCCGAGTGAAAAGGCGAGCGCCCTTCTTCGTGCTTCGCCGTTCGCTTACCCAAGCGCTCTGCGCAAAGCAGTTGATTCCAATTCATTGTCATAGGTATCTACAACCTTGTTGATCTATCGATAAACTTTTAACAACTGGCGCACCAGTTTGGTTCTTAAAAAAAATTCCATCGCACAATATAAGCGCACTAAATCTTTATCAATCTTGTATTTCTTAAAATCCAAGATACTCCGATGCATATTTAACTTATTGTTTTATCTTGTAATTATTCATTGTATCAGACCAATTCGAGCCGCTTAATTTTTCTTGGCATAGTTACTGCAAAATCCTGAAAAAGCAATCTTGTATTCAAGATGGTATTTAAGATTTTAGAGCAGGAACAATAATGACAAGCACTCTAGGCTGGACAATTAGTGAATGGCTTGAAGCCTATCGCAGCCAAGCAATCAATGCACGTGAAGCACTCCATGCAGTGCGCGCCCAATTAGATTCCAGCGACCCAGCCTGGATTTATATCGTCTCTGCGGCCGAGCTGGACGCACAAATTGATGCTCTTGGCGCTACCGATCTTCCTTTATATGGAATTCCCTTCGCAGTAAAAGACAACATAGACGTTGCGGGCACGCCCACAACTGCGGCTTGCCCTGCATTTACCTATATTCCCGGCAAAGATGCCACCACTATTGCACGCTTGAAAGCAGCGGGAGCAGTTGTGATTGGCAAAACCAACCTGGATCAATTTGCTACTGGTCTTGTGGGCACGCGGTCACCTTACGGTGCCGTGCCCAACTCTTTTAAGGCCGATTATGTTTCCGGTGGCTCAAGCTCCGGTTCGGGCGTTGTAGTCGCGCGCGGTTTGGTGCCATTTAGTTTGGGAACAGATACCGCAGGTTCGGGTCGGGTACCCGCAGGGTTCAACAATATCGTAGGTCTTAAACCCACCAAGGGCCGCTTTAGTACATCAGGCGTCGTACCGGCATGTCGCAGTCTCGACTGCGTATCGATTTTCTCATTAACCGTTAATGATGCCGAAACAGTCGCATCAGTTTTGGAAGCGTTTGACAGCACAGACGGATATTCCCGCCAGGCCCCAAGCGCACCCATTTATTTTTCCAGCAAGCCCCGTTTCGGTATTCCAAAAAATCCGGAGTGGTTTGGTGATAAAAACGCTGAGCTTGCATGGGAAAAATCCCTCGAAAAATTGCAAGCTTTCGGTGCTGAGCTCACGCCAATTGATTTCACACCCATGTCCACATTAGCCAAGCTTCTTTATGGCGGCCCTTGGGTGGCAGAACGACATGCAGCTATAGCTGAATTTATGGCAGAACATGCCGATGATATGAATTCAGTGGTGCGCGGCATTATTGAAAAAGCCGAAAACTTTTCTGCAACTGATACCTATCGCAGTGAATATGAGCGCGCCGATTTAGCACGCGAAATTCAATTGTTGATGAGCAGCGTAGATGCTTTATTAGTACCGACTTCACCGCGCCATCCCACTATCGCGGAAGTAGAAGCAGATCCGGTCACGGTTAACAGCCAATTAGGAACCTACACCAATTTTGTCAATTTAGCTGATTGCTCAGCGCTCGCCCTACCAGCCGTTATGCGCGATGACATGCTTCCTTTTGGGATCACTTTGATTGCCCCCGCATGGCAGGACGCAACACTCGCCGCGTTCGGTAAACAGTGGCAAAACTTTATTCAATTGCCCCTCGGAAAAACTGAAAAACCAACTCCAGAATTTATTCCAAGCAAAACTGCTCCTGCAGGTTATGTACGCCTCGCCGTCGTCGGCGCACATCTCACTGGTATGCCGCTGAATGTTCAATTGCAAGAACGCAAAGCTATTTTTGTGGAAAGCACTTTCACATCCAATTCTTACCGTTTATTTGCACTCCCCAATACAACTCCACCAAAACCTGGATTAATTCGCGGCAAAACTGGCGAAACCGGTGCAGAAATTATTGTGGAACTGTGGGACGTGCCACTAGAAAAATTTGGCAGCTTTGTAGCACTTATTCCAGCACCGCTCGGAATAGGCACGCTCAGTTTAAAAGATGGCCGTGAAGTGAAAGGTTTTATTTGCGAAGGCGCTGCCGTTGAAGGCGCAACTGATATTACGCATTTGGGTGGATGGCGCGCCTATATCAAATCGTTACAGAAATAACTGCACTCACAAAAAGCAAAACAGAAAACCATACAGAGTCGGAGAAGGAACATGTTTCATACAGTCTTAATCGCAAACCGCGGCGAAATTGCGGTACGAATTGCTAAAACGCTGAAAAAGATGGGCGTTAAATCAGTTGCGATTTATTCCGATGCCGACCGCAACTCTGCACATGTGACTGCATGTGATCTAGCTGTGTGCCTGGGCGGCAACACCGCCGCAGAAAGTTATTTGCAAGCAGACCGTATTCTTGCGGCTGCCAAAGAAACCGGTGCACAAGCGATTATTCCCGGCTACGGCTTCCTCTCAGAAAATGCGAAATTTGCAGAGCAATGCGAAGCAGAAGGTATTGCGTTCTGTGGACCAACGCCAGATCAAATGCGTCAATTTGGTTTAAAACATACCTCCCGTGAAATTGCAGAAAAAGCTGGCGTACCACTCACACCGGGCACTGGTTTATTAAACTCAATTGAAGAAGCTATTTCATCAGCCGCCAAACTAGGCTACCCCGTTATGCTGAAAAGCACTGCTGGTGGTGGTGGCATTGGTTTAACGCGCTGTAACAGCGAAGAAGAATTAACCAATGCTTACGAAAGCGTAAAACGCTTAGGGCAAAACTTTTTTAGCGACAGCGGCGTTTTCCTTGAGCGTTTTGTCGATAACGCCCGCCATGTTGAAGTACAAATCTTTGGCGACGGCTTGGGCAATGTATTAGCTCTCGGCGAACGCGATTGTTCACTGCAACGTCGCAACCAAAAAGTTGTTGAGGAAACACCCGCGCCCAATTTACCTGCCGCAACACGCGATAAATTATTAGCCGCATCACAAAGCCTTGGCGAAGCAGTTAAATACCGCTCCGCTGGCACAGTGGAATATATTTACGACGCCGCACGCGATGCGTTTTATTTTTTGGAAGTAAATACCCGTTTACAAGTTGAACATCCCATCACTGAAGCTTGCACTGGTGTCGATTTAGTTGAATGGATGATTTTAACTGCAGCGGGAATGCCGCCTTCATTTGATATAGATATCACACCTAAAGGCGCAGCCATTGAAGTTCGCTTATATGCAGAAGATCCCGTGCGCGATTTCCAACCATCGCCCGGTGTATTAACTGATGTTTTATTTTCTGATTCCGCACGTAATGACACTTGGGTTTCTACAGGCACAGAGGTATCGCCCTACTACGACCCCATGATTGCAAAAATTATTGTACATGGAACAGATCGTGTTGATGCCATCAACAAAATGCAAGCTGCGTTAAATGAAACGTGTATGGCCGGCATAGCAACCAATCTTGATTATTTGCGCCAAATTATTTCATCGGACTTTTTTGGCAATGGCGACGTAGCCACCAACAAACTCGCAAGCTTTGAATACAAAGCGCCTGTGGTTGAAGTAATCCAACCCGGCACTTACACCAGCGTACAAGATTATCCTGGACGTGTTGGTTTATGGAGTGTTGGCGTTCCACCATCAGGCCCAATGGATGATTATGCATTCCGTTTGGCCAACCGTATTGTCGGCAATCATGAAAGCGCAGCCGCATTAGAAATTACTTTAATTGGCCCCAAATTGCGCTTTCATAGTGATGCAATTATTTCACTCACCGGCGCAAAATCATCCGCAAAATTAGATGGCGAATTAATTTCATTCTGGGCACCAGTTCCCGTAAAAGCCGGACAAATTCTTGAAGTTGGTAAAGCAGAATCCGGTTGCAGAAGTTATCTTGCAATACGCAATGGATTCGATGTGCCGGTCTATTTAGGTAGCCGCTCCACATTTGCTCTCGGCCAATTCGGTGGTCACGCTGGTCGCACACTGCGCGCAACCGACATGCTCGCCATCAGCAATCCAACTATTGCCGCGTGCACAACACCAGCTCCGGTTTACGCAGCATCTGCTGCACCTACAGAATTAATTCCAACCTACCCTGACAATCATGAATGGGAAATTGGTGTGCTCTACGGGCCACATGGCGCGCCAGATTTTTTCACGCAAGATGCAATTGATATGTTTTTCTCCACCGCGTGGGAAGTGCACTACAACTCCAACCGCTTGGGTATTCGTTTAAATGGCCCCAAACCAACCTGGACTCGTAGTGACGGTGGCGAAGCAGGATTGCATCCGTCCAACATTCACGATACCGAATACGCTGTCGGCTCAATTAATTTTACCGGCGACATGCCTGTAATCCTCACCAAAGACGGCCCCAGCCTTGGCGGATTTGTTTGCCCGGTTACTATTATAAAAGCAGAGTTGTGGAAAGTCGGCCAGGTTAAACCCGGCGATAAAATTCGTTTCAAACGTTTGAGTTTTGATGCAGCACTCGCACTCGAATTAGCTGCAGATAAGGCGATTGAAACCTTAACAGCGCAAACCAGTGTTGTGTTGCCTGCAATCGTCAAACCAGAAAATACCATTTCAGAATGTATTGTTGCTGCGTTACCTGCTACAGCTAAACGCCCACTGGTGAGTTATCGCCAAGCTGGTGACAAATATATTCTGCTGGAATACGGCGACAATATTTTAGAGTTAAGTTTACGTTTACGCGTTTACGCGTTGATGGAAGCCTTAAAAGCATCGCCCATTAATGGCGTGATCGAATTGTCGCCTGGCGTTCGTTCCCTGCAAATTAATTACGACAGCCGCGTGATTCATCAACAAGATTTGATCGCCAAATTATTGGTGATTGAAGAAACACTGAGCGATGCGCGCGATGTAAAAGTACCCAGCCGCATTGTGTATATGCCAATGGCATTTGAAGATTCGGCAACGCTCGATGCAGTATCACGTTACCGCCAATCCGTACGGGACAAAGCGCCGTGGTTGCCCAGCAATACCGAATTTATGCGTCGCATTAACGGTCTTGATTCCGTTGCGCAAGTTAAACAAATTATTTTTGACACCAGTTACATGGTGCTCGGCTTGGGCGACGTATATCTCGGTGCTCCTTGTGCGGTTCCCGTTGATCCGCGCCATCGCTTATTAACCTCCAAATACAACCCGGCTCGCACTTATACCGCAGAAGGTACTGTTGGCATCGGCGGTGTTTACATGTGTATCTACGGAATGGATTCACCCGGTGGTTATCAATTAGTAGGTCGCACTTTGCCAATTTGGAATAAATTTTTGAAGAATTCCGACTTCGGTAATGGTGAACCCTGGCTGTTGAAATTCTTTGACCGCGTGCGCTACTACGAAGTTAGCGAAGATGAATTAACTGCACAGCGCGAAGCTTTCCGCGAAGGAAAATTAAACCTGCGCATTGAAGAAAGTTTCTTCAGCCTTGCCGAGCACGAACAATTCCTGCAGGAAAACGCAACCAGCATTGCTGATTTTAAATCCAAACAACAAGCCGCATTCACCAAGGAAGTTGCACTGTGGCAAGCAGACGAAGAAGCCCAAGTTGATGCAGCATTGCAAGTAAAAATAAATACCAACCCCATTGATGTAGACGGTCATGCCGTGACTGCAGATATCAGCGGGAATATTTGGAAACTCCTGGTAGAACCAGGACAGCTGGTAGAAGTTGACCAACCGCTATTGATTGTTGAAGCCATGAAAATGGAATTCTCAATTTACGCAGATCGCGCAGCCAAAGTGAGCTCAATTCACTGCGCGCCCGGCAAGCAAGTCAACGCAGGTGATTTACTGGTAGTACTTGAAGAAGATTGACCTTTTTTAGAAATACACGAATTAGGAATCGAAAAACTAGAAAGCAGCGAATTAAAAGCAGACATCGAAGAAGACGAGCAAGCAACACACTTTAATGAGCGACTATAGATCGCTCAAAACTCGGAAGATGTTATGAAATTAATTAAAAACGAAAAAAAGAAGAAAGCTGATGAACCGCGCCCAAATTTAACGGAGCGCATTTACCAGCAGCTAAAGCAGGATATTTTTACCTTCCGTTTATTACCGGGAGACCGCTTTAGTGAAAACGAAATTGCCGAACGTGTAGAGGCAAGCCGCACCCCCGTGCGTGAAGCCCTAACACGCTTGCAACGCGAAGGTTTTGTAGATGTATCTTTTCGCAGCGGCTGGCAAGTAAAACCGTTTGACTTCAAGCAATTTGAACAGCTCTACGACGTGCGGATCGTATTGGAATTAGCGGCCGTTAAAAAATTGTGCGAAATGGAACCAGGGCCCAATCTGGAAGATTTAAAAAGAATCTGGCTGGTTCCGACTGAAGATCGATTGGAAGATGGCCCAACGGTTTGTGCGCTGGACGAACGCTTCCATGAACAATTAATTGAGGCAACCGGCAATATGGAGATGGCACGGATCCATCACGATATTACCGAGCGCTTGCGAATTGTGCGCCGTATCGACTTTACACAAAAATTGCGCATCCAGGCGACCTACGATGAACACGCGAAAATATTGCGCACGATTATCGAACGCCGCACTGAAGACGTAAAAAGTTATTTAAAAACCCATATTGAAGCCAGTAAAGCAGAAGTGCGCAAAATTACTTTGCACATGCTTTACGAAGCAAAACACCAGCAGTCAGAAAATTAGATTTGTAGTTTAAAAAATTGCAACAAACCGGTTTCACCACCGACAAGGAAGAAAGACATTGTTGCGTACAAATAGAAGGCAGCCCGTGAATTTTTCACAAAACTGTCAGCGTTACCGGAAGCAAGCGAGTAACCCCGGTTACTCAAACAGGCGTATTAGAAAGTAGTTTTTAACAAAATCCTTACTGGAGATAAACTCATGAAGCTAAAGCAAATAGCAAAACACGTCGGGGCACTCGGTATCGCCGCTGGCTTAACCATCGCATCATTTAGTGCGCAAGCCGCAGACACCATTAAAGTCGGTGTATTGCATTCACTCTCAGGCACTATGGCAATTTCAGAAACAACACTAAAAGACACCGTATTAATGTTGATTGAAGAGCAAAACAAAAAAGGTGGTTTGCTCGGCAAGAAACTGGAAGCTGTTGTAGTAGACCCAGCGTCTAACTGGCCACTCTTTGCAGAAAAAACTCGACAACTTTTAGAAAAAGATAAAGTTGCCGCCATTTTTGGTTGCTGGACTTCAGTATCACGCAAATCAGTTTTGCCAGTGGTTGAAGAATTAAACGGCATCCTCTTCTACCCAGTGCAATATGAAGGTGAAGAGTCTTCCAAAAACGTTTTCTACACAGGTGCTGCACCAAACCAACAAGCAATTCCCGCTGTTGATTACCTGATGAAAGAAGGCAAGGTAAAACGTTGGGTACTTGCAGGTACTGACTACGTTTACCCACGCACCACTAACAAAATTCTTGAAGCCTACTTGAAAGCTAAAGGCGTTAAACAAGAAGACATCATGATCAACTACACACCATTCGGTCATTCCGATTGGCAAAATATCGTCGCTGAAATTAAACGCTTTGGTAGCGCTGGTAAAAAAACCGCTGTGGTTTCTACCATTAATGGCGACGCCAACGTTCCTTTCTACCGCGAATTGGGTAACCAAAAAATCAGCGCAACTGATATCCCGGTTGTTGCTTTCTCTGTAGGTGAAGAAGAACTCTCTGGTCTTGATGCTAAACCACTTGTTGGTCACCTTGCTGCATGGAACTACTTCATGAGCAGCGATGCAGCGGCTAACAAGGAGTTCATCGCCAAGTGGAAAGCCTACATTAAAAATCCAAAACGCGTAACCAACGATCCGATGGAAGCAACTTACATTGGTTTCAATATGTGGGTTAAAGCTGTGCAAAAAGCTGGCACTACAGATACCAACAAAGTTACTGAAGCGATCATTGGCCTTGAACAACCAAACTTGACTGGCGGCGTAAGCAAAATGTTGCCGAACCACCACATCACCAAACCAGTATTAATTGGTGAAATTCAAGAAGACGGCCAATTCCTGACTGTATCTTCAACTCCTCTGGTTCCAGGCGATGCATGGTCTGACTACCTAGAAGGCAGCAAAGATTTGGATTCAGATTGGATCACTTTGAAGTGTGGTAACTACAACACCAAAACCAAAAAATGTTTAGGTGCTGCATCTAAGTAACATCCACCCCTCCTCATCATTAAGGCTAGGTTAGCTGCGGTGAGGAGGGATTTTTTGATGTGATTTGCTTTATAAATTTATTACCTGAACTATTGAGCACAAGATGACGATTTTTATCTCACGTTTATTCAAACACTTGACCACAGCAATATTCTTAATGTGTTTAGCCATGTCTGGTTTTGCACAAACAGAAACTGAGACGGGTGTTTCGGTTACAGATTTTTCAGGTTTGGTACAACAACTGGCAACAGGTAGCCTTTCCGAACGTGGGCAAACGGTTAAACAGCTCGCAGCGTTAAACGATAAACGCAACACTAATGTTATTGCCGCACTCGAACAAGGTAACTTATATTCTGATCCAACGCTAAACAAAGTCGCCATCAAACACGAAGATGGAAACTTTTTTGATGCCATTACTCAAAGCGCCGTTAATAGCGACATTAGCAACTTTAAAAAAATTCCCGTGAATAACAGTCTGCGCAACCAACTTCGCAGTTTGTTAGCACAACTTAATTTAAGCAGCGAAGACGAAACTGTTCGCCTTTCTGCAGTAAAACGTTTATTAGCAGACGGTTTGGACGAAGATAGTGCTTCCATATTGGCAGCGCGTGTACAAGGTGAAACCAACACCAGCATTCAATCAGCAATGAATATTGCTCTCGCTCTATTTCAACTTAAAGATCCTGACGAACAAAATCGCATACTTGCGGTAGATCATTTGCGCGGCTCGCTCGAACCGGAAGCGCGCAGTGCTCTGACAGAAATATCCACTAGCGATGAAAGCGAAGCCGTGCGTAACACCGCAATATCTGCACTCAAATCTATTGAAAATACAATTAGCTACTACCGCTTTGCAGAAAATATTTTCTTCGGCCTGAGTTTGGGTTCGGTACTTTTACTATCAGCCATTGGCTTGGCCATTACATTCGGCGTAATGGGTGTAATTAATATGGCCCACGGCGAACTTATGATGATTGGCGCTTATTGCACTTGGGTAATTCAACAGCTATTCCCCAATCAAATTTCCTACAGCTTATTGATAGCGGTGCCTACGGCATTTTTAGTTGCTGGTGCAGTGGGCGTTGCGATTGAACGCGGTGTAATTCGCTTTTTGTACGGCAGACCGCTGGAGACATTACTCGCCACTTTCGGTTTGAGTTTAATTTTGCAACAAGCGGCACGTAGCATTTTTACTCCGCTTAACCGCGCAGTAAGCCTGCCAGAGTGGATGAGCGGTTCGCTCACCATTAACCCTGTTCTTTCGATTACCTATAACCGTTTATATATTTTGATTTTCGGCATCCTGATTTTTATTTTGCTGCAATTGATTTTGAAAAAAACATCGCTCGGTTTAAAAGTTCGCGCTGTATCACAAAACCGCACCATGGCACGCGCCGTTGGTGTGCGCGCAAGTTGGGTTGATGCACTCACATTCGGTTTAGGTTCCGGTATTGCCGGTGTTGCCGGTGTTGCACTATCACAATTAACCAATGTGGGCCCCAACCTTGGCCAAGCTTATATCATCGATTCATTTATGGTGGTGGTGTTTGGTGGCGTAGGAAATTTGTGGGGCACATTAGTGGGCGCAATGGGCTTGGGCATTATCAATAAATTTTTGGAACCCTACGCAGGTGCAGTACTCGCCAAAGTATTAGTGCTGGTGTTGTTGATTTTATTCATCCAGAAAAAACCCAAAGGTATGTTTCCGCAGAAGGGGCGTGCGGCAGCGGATTAATATTGGGGGGATTATCAAATTAAATTTGAATCGAATTTATTTGGAAATCGTCATCCTCGCGCAGCGGGGATCCAGTTGTTGACGTTAATTTTTAAGCTGGATCCCCACTGCGCGAGGATGNATTAAACGTTATCGAGAGAATTAGATGCTAATTAAACGCTTACTATTAAACGATCGCGGTGGTGCCATAGTGCTGGCATTGATTGCAGCTATGATGGTGTTGATTCCCATTTTAAATCTCGCGGTGCCTGCATCCTCGCCTTTTCATGTTTCTACATTTACCGTCACCCTGCTCGGTAAATTTTTATGCTATGCATTGCTCGCCTTATCAGTCGATTTAATTTGGGGTTACTGCGGAATTTTATCGCTTGGCCAAGGTGCTTTTTTTGCGCTTGGCGGTTATGCGATGGGTATGTATTTGATGCGTCAGATTGGCGCGCGCGGTCAATATGGCAATGCGGAATTACCTGACTTTATGGTGTTCTTGAACTGGGATCACCTGCCCTGGTACTGGCACGGTTTCGATTCATTTGGCTTCACCTTATTAATGATTGTACTTGTGCCGGGTTTACTTGCATTTGTGTTTGGTTGGCTGGCGTTTCGTTCACGTGTGACCGGGGTTTATTTTTCAATTATCACCCAGGCATTAACCTACGCATTAATGCTCGCCTTTTTCCGCAATGAAATGGGTTTTGGCGGCAACAACGGTTTAACCGACTTTAAAGATATTTTGGGGCAACCCATAGCATCAGATGCAACCCGCATAGCCTTGTTTCTATCATCGGGCACTGCGTTAATTTTAGCCTACGTCGCTTGCCGCTATATTGTGACTTCACGCTTTGGTCGCATTGTGATTTCTATTCGCGATGCAGAAAGCCGCACACGTTTTTGCGGTTACAAAGTGGAATCTTACAAACTCTGGATTTTTGTTTTCTCATCAGTACTCGCAGGAATCGCTGGCGCACTTTATGTTCCGCAAGTGGGCATTATTAACCCCGGTGAATTTTCGCCACTCAATTCTATTGAATTAGTAGTTTGGGTTGCCACTGGCGGGCGCGGTACTTTGTTCGGTGCAATCGTTGGCGCATTCAGTGTTAACTACGGCAAAACTTTATTTACATCTTACTCACCCGAAACCTGGCTGTTTGCATTGGGCTCGCTGTTTGTGATTGTGACCTTGTTGCTACCCAAAGGCTTGGTCGGTTTATTTGGTCGCACTAAAAAATCTGAATCAGCACACGAAACGCTCGAAGAAGAAGCTCTCGACAATACAACTCCCGCAACTGGCGATACAAAAATTCTAGCGGAGCAAAAATGAACATGAACATCCTCGCTCACGCAAAACAAGCGCTGCCGGTTAAAGATCCGGACTTTAGCGCAGCACCCACCGGCTTTGGTAAAGATGTCGATAACTTCGGCAAACCATTGGATACCAGCAAGCGCACCATTTTGTATGTGGAAGGAATTACTGTTAGCTTTGACGGCTTTCGCGCGCTCAACAATCTCAATCTTTATATTGATGATGGTGAACTACGCTGCATTATCGGCCCCAATGGCGCGGGCAAAACCACCATGATGGATGTGATTACCGGTAAAACCAAACCGGATGCAGGTTCAGTTTATTTTGGTCAGCAAATTAATTTGCTTGAATTATCTGAACACCAAATTGCGCGCGGCGGTATTGGTCGCAAATTCCAAAAGCCAACAATTTTTGAAGCATTAACTGTGTATGAAAATTTGGAGCTTGCAACCGCATCTAACAAAGCAGTGTGGTGGACGCTAACCAAATCACTCACAGGCGAACAAAAATTTCGCATCGACGAAGTATTAGTACAAATCGGTTTAAAAGATCATCGCTACAGAAACGCGGGCGCCCTCTCCCATGGGCAAAAACAGTGGCTGGAAATTGGCATGTTGCTTATGCAAAGCCCGCGCGTATTGTTAGTCGATGAGCCCGTTGCGGGTATGACGGGCGAAGAAACCGAAAAAACGGCTGAACTTTTATTATCGCTCGCGGGAAAACATTCAGTGATCGTTGTCGAGCATGACATGAAATTTGTGCGCTCAATTGCACGCAAGGTCACGGTATTGCATCAAGGCTCGGTATTAACCGAAGGCACTATGGATCAAGTACAAAATGATCCCAAAGTAATTGAAGTCTACCTGGGCGAATAACAAAGAGCGGAGAGTAATAACAGTGCTACAAATTAACAGCATCAACCAATACTACGGCCAAAGCCATATTTTGTGGGACTTGTCGCTCAAACTTAAAGAAGGCACTTGCGGTTGTTTGATTGGCCGCAACGGCGTAGGCAAAACCACGCTTTTAAAATGCATCACTGGAATTTTACCCGTGCGCGATGGAGCCATAGAATTTAACGGTGAAACCATTAACAAATTTTCTACCGAAACCCGCGCTCGCTCTGGCATAGGCTTTGTGCCGCAAGGCCGTGAAATTTTCCCACTGTTAACGGTCGAAGAAAATTTAAAAATTTCACTCGGCGCCCGCAAAGACAAAGCTAAATCAATCCCCGCACAAATTTATGAATTATTCCCGGTATTAAAAGAAATGAAAAATCGTCGCGGTGGCGATTTATCGGGCGGGCAACAACAGCAACTCGCCATTGGCCGCGCACTAGTGCTAGATCCTAAATTATTAATTTTGGATGAGCCCACCGAAGGTATTCAACCAAATATTGTGCACGATATTGGCGAAGTTATTCGCAAGCTTAACCGTGAACTCGGATTAACCGTTTTATTAGTCGAACAAAAATTACCTTTCGCTCGCCGCGTTGCTGATGATTTTTTTATTATGGAAAAAGGCAGCGTAGTCGCAAACGGGCCGATTGCAGATTTGAATGATGATTTGGTGCAACGTTATTTAAGCGTTTAATTTTTAAACAATTTGAGCTCCGCCCGATACATTCCGCCAAAACCTTGCGATAAGTAGCGCAAGCTAAATACTTGCCGACGCCTTTTACGATGGCGCATCACAACACTCAAAAGACCTATTATTTGGGCGAGGCATCACCAAACCGCCACAAGGGGTGCAGCATACAGTCCCCACTTGTAATCGTTCAAAAAGTCGCCATATCGACATACAGTGATAAGGCGGTATGACATCGGCTGATATTAGAGGTAGAATGCCGCCCACTCGCTGACTTATGAGTAGCCTTCGCAAGAAGAGCTCAAGGTTAAGCGACCGGGGGCGTTATGGATTCGACGCTGGTAACAAAGCCCAAGGTGCATGTCGTGATGACAGCCAATCACGTTAATCCAAAGCTGTACTTGAATAGTCGCAAACGACGATTCTTACGCTTTAGCAGCTTAATCGCTGCTAACGGTCTCTAACAAGGTGCCAGTACCGCGTTAAAGCCCGTCATATAGAACTGGATCGCAGCAAAGCAAGCCTGGGGCGGCGCTGCTAAAACTTAACAGGATCGCTTGTATCGTCCTGCCTGTTGGGCTGATATGAGTTAAACCAATAAACGGACCTAAACATGTAGAGCCGCGGATGGAGTGCTGGCGGACGGGGGTTCAACTCCCCCCGCCTCCACCAATAACAAAACCCTTGTCACGAAAGTGACAAGGGTTTTTTATTGGCCGCGAAGCGGGGTGTGTTGAATGCACAAAAGTCCGGGGTTGACCGCCATGGATGGCGGAAATGCAGAAAACGCAGGAGCAGTTTTCTGCCAAAAAATAATAATGAGCAATTTTTGCACAGCGAAGCTGCCCGAAGGGCGAGGCACAAGGATGTGCCGAGTGAGCTCCCCCCTTTTCCTTTTCCAGAGTTATTCACGGAACTTTCTGCTGTTATTAGATGTAATTGACGACACATAAAAAATAAGAGTTACTAGGCCGTTAAGAAGCTTTGTCTGCTTTGTCTGCTTTGTCCCCAATGACGTAGTTTTCTCGATATGCATGACTGAAATGGTCGATGTTGATGAGTAACCATTCCAATCTCGAAGAATTTCGCAGATTGGAGGTCTCATTTTATAAAAAAGGACGCGTTGTCACCATTACGGTAGTAAATTAGGACCTGTGAGGGCACAGCATCAAGAGGAAGTCATGGTTAAAAACATTATCGCGCTTGCGACGCTGACGTTAGCGATTTCAGGCTGTGCAACTTATCAGAAAGTACAGAACCAAGTCACCAAATCCGTTCAAGAAACCGAAGCTGTCGATAGCGGTGAATCGCTGCCCTCCACTTGCCAAGAAGCTATAGAATTAATTGCTAGTACGCTCGATGAAGAAAGCCTAAAGACTCTGAAAGAAACAAAAAAGGAGGATTTGGCAATGTTCCATTTCTCGTGGGGTATGGGAATTCGTAATGGTTACGGGTTGTGGTCAAAGAAATCGCCGATTCGCCTTTCGTGCGCTAAGCGAATTGGGAAAAAAGACATACACCCTGATAATGCATCAGGAATAATCATGGAAGAAGTTTGGCGGATTGTTAATGGAATTTAAACAACAATAGAAAGATGGCCTTCCCGTTACATTTTTCCGTTCCGTTTTGCTCCGCTATAGGGGAAGAACAAATAAAACGCGGTTTATTGAGGTATTGAAAATGAAAATCTACATTTTCGCAATAACTGCGATTATTAGCGGGTGCGCTTCGTTCAATGAAAACACGTTATTTTTCGGTGAAATCGAATCAATAAATACCGAACCATTGGAAGTGGATGGAGAGGCCGAAGTTGTTGTGCGCATCGACAAGGGTGAGACAATCAGATTTTTCGTCACTTCGTGTAATCCGCCTGCTGGGTGCAGTAAAAAAACGGTTGATCTCCTTTCTAGGGCATCCCTACAACATGGAGCGCGAGTTGAAGTATCGGCCTATCTGTGGCGCCATCCGAAAGGTTCAAAGTACATTATTGAAAAACCAAATGGATACATCAAAAAAATTTAACAATGTGTTAAAACACCCCTTCGGCGCTTTGCGCCGCTACTGACAGTTGTCGTAGCGCATTTAGAGGCGGAAGGGACATCCATAACATTCGTTGGCTTATGCAATTTGGAGTAATAACTTTGAAAATAAAGCTTTTGTTTTTCCTATTGAACCTAATGTTGTTTAGCTCATACGTGAATGCGGGAAATGACCGTAGCATCGCCTATGCTCAACAAGATACGCCGGGTGCGATTGTGGTTGTTAGTATATTTGAACACGGAAAGAAATATGTGGCTTCAGTGAATGGTTTTGGAACTGAAACATTTGAGAAAACTATTCTAATAGACAAGCAATATTTTGACAGCTTATGGGTTTTGGCAACATCCGAAGAAATAAGCAAATATACATTCATACCAACTCCAAAGGACCGTATGGCTACACCGCAGTTTCGTACAATGACATTAGAAGACTCGAAGGGCATGAAAAAGCAGTTTAAAATACCTCACTCTGAATCGAATAAATCAGCTGAGGAATTAATAAGTGCCATCAAAGATTTAATGTCAAAATAGAAGCTAACAAGCGACTATGGTTAATTGCTTGCCGCAACGTCCGCTTTTGGCCGATCAGTAAAACTAAGACTTTTACGCGTAATTCAAGTGACTTTTATCGCAGCATTAGCTGGTTGCACCGGTGAAACAGTCACTAACTCTTTTAATAACTATTCAGAAATGCAAGCTTCGGGTATTTTTGAGAAAGGTTGGTTGCCGAGCTATTTACCTAAATCAGCAACTAACATTAGAGAAAGCCATAATTTGGATTCAAATATTGTTAATGCATCATTTACCTTTGAATCTACAGACGTTGAGTCTTTAAAGGAAAATTGTAAGCTTTCTAAAGAAACAGAAAAGGTCTATATTTTTTCATGTGAAATTGGCGAAAATGTTGCCAATTTAAACCTTTTTAAAAACGGTAAAGCTGAATACAAAAGTGTTCCAAAGTAAAAAATTTAACAAGTCGCTCAAGCATCGCGCACTTCGTGCGCTGGACATTTTTTAGGTCGCAGTTTTGTGGTTTTGCTGCGCAAAAGTATTCCACAAAACTACAACTTAATAACTGCCGCTTAGCTCGGCGTTATAGCTCAGGAGCAACCGTGAATAAATTTCTTCTTGTGTTTTTACTTTTGATGATGTCTTTTTCTGCAATTGCAGACACCAAATCAGATGAAGCTATTTCAAAAGCTCTAGTCGGTGAATGGAAATGGAATAAATCTTTCGAAGGTTGCAAGGAAAATGGTGTCGCTGCATTCAAATTGAATGGCACATATACAATTACAACGGAAGACTGTTCTATTGCTGACGACGGTTTTGGTTACTTTCATTATGGTTGGTTTGTTTCCAATAATTACATCTGCTTGGCTTATGATGAAAGACAATCAAATGAAGTTAAACCTACAAAGAAAGAACTAAAAACTTTCCTAAAAAATAAGAAGGCCGAGGGCTTTAATAAGCGAGATTGTATCTGGGAAGTGTTAAGTTATACGTCAAAAGCATTCACTCTAAAACATACATGGGACAATGACGGGAAGCCTGTCGAGGAAGTCTTTATTCTTAAAAAGTCAAGGTGGCTATAACAAGTCGCTCAAGCTTCGCACCTTCGGTGCTGGACAGCTTTTAAGTCGCAGTTTTGTGGTTTTGCTGCGCAAAAGTATTCCACAAAACTGCAACTTAAAAACTGCCGCTTAGCTCGGCGTTATGAAAAGGATCTACCAATGAATAAAATTATAATTACTTTGGTTTCTTTTGCGCTTTGTGCCTGCGCGAATAAAAACAGTGTATCTGAATATAGTTCATGGAAAGGCTCGTCAGCTTATTCTCCGAAAATACATAATTTCTCAAGCTATTATTCGAATCTAAAGAATAGAAAGGTAATTCACAAAGAATCATTTATCGGAAATTTTACTTTGTACTACAGCCCAACAAAAATTGACGAAAATACTGTTGTTGTCCCACAAGTCCATTGTTTTTCTGCTGAATTGGAATCTACGCACCCCGTGGCGCCAACTGATGAAATAAAATGTAAGTATTCGGAAACAATTAAATATTACGCTAAAAATCTAGCATTCTTTTTCAATTCAGAAAAAGCTAAAGAGGATTCAGAAATTTTCAATATTGCTTATAAGTGGTACAGTCAGTTTGGAGAAAATCAATTTATTACGAAAATTATAGAGGTTGAGAATTTATATTATATACATTCATCAGGGAGCGGCTGCGCGCCTAGTTATAGAGTAATTAGAAATAATTTAGGTGATTATATCTTTGAGCAGGAAGAAGTAATGATTTGTTCATAACAAGTCGCTCAAGCACCAGTCGCTTCGCTCCTTGGACAGTTTTTAAGTCGCAGTTTTGTGGTTTTGCTGCGCAAAAGTATTCCACAAAACTACAACTTAAAAACTGCCGCTTAGCTCGGCGTTAGGCATCATGAAAACAACTATTTATGCATTTGTATTCGCAACTTTAATCCAACTACCGTTGGGGTATTTTTTTGTTTCACTTGAAAGCTTAGTTTTGGGGCATGGTTTTATTGGTGTCGCAAATGGTATTGGGTTCTACTTATTATCGGTATTATTTGTATCATGCACTGTAATTTTATTATTCGGCCTTCCTGTTTATTTTGTGCTTAAAAACTTTAGGTTAAATACAACATTGAATATTGCCATTGTAGGTTTTCTTATTCCATTAATAATTTTATCCGTTTTAAATTTCGGTATTACCAGCTACGAAGGTTATTCTGCTGGGGAAAACTACTATGGAACTTATAGAGAAACTTTTGTAGGCGGAACTAGAACTATATGGGGTTGGGTGAAATTATTCGAGGAAATATTGACCTTTGGCATTCATGGCGTTGTCGGTGCAACTATATTTCATAAAGTGTATCTCGGAAAAGGTAAAGCCTAACAAAGCAATTCGCTACGCTCACTGTATCGCAAAATCACAACTTGAAACCGCCGCTGAACTCGGCGTTAGGCATTGTCATGACGAAACTATATTTCCTTTTACTTACATCAATTTATTCGTGTGCTCTTAATGCCGCTGAATTGGGGAATAAAAAAAATATTAAAATTCCAATTAGTAAAGAATGTAAATCAGCATTTTACGGGCCTCCAATTGCATTCGTAGGAGGTACAAAGTTTAAACGACCTAAATATGAACTGTGGGATACTTCAACCCCCAAAGCCATGTCCTACAAAGATGTTAGAAGTTCGGTTATGCTTTATGTTGAAAGAGACGGTCGGCATATAGCAGCCATTGATCCAAGTGGGAAGCTCCTTTGGGTTCGTAATCCTTTTGAAGAAAGTAAAGAATGCCCTTATAGAACACCTCGGCCAATCATTGAAAAATTGGAATCAATAGACGTGCCGGAGGAAATTGCAGCGGTTTATAAAAATCAAAATTTCAACGTGAGCCATAGTTTTATAAGGGTTACTTTTGACTCGTCTCAATTTGGTCTTTTGGATCTAGTAACTGGTGATTATTTTTTTGAAGGGCAAAATTAACCTTTAAAGTGCAGCCTGACAAGCGGCTATGGCAAGGGCGCTGTTATGGCCACAACTTGATGAAGGTTATTAAGCTTTCATGAATGTCTGCTTTTGGCCGATTGATCTCAGTTTTAGAGTAGTTAAATAATGATGACTTGGTTGCGAGTTGCGTTTTCTGATTTTGTAGGGTAAGCGCAATCCTATTTGCACTGTAGCCAATTGATAACTTGGTTTTAATCTATGATTGGAATCTTGAATGTATTTATTTTAATCATGCAGATTGTGTTGCTTGTAGTTTGGCTATGGTCGTATGCAGCAATTTCTGCATATCTTCATGAAAAGAAATAAGAATTGGATTCTTTAGTAATATGAAAGACAGCAGCAATCAAAAACACCCAAACAATAAGATGTGGAACATCCTTGCGGTATTTCTATTTATATCTGTCTTGGATGGCCTGTATATCGTATTTGCTGCTAAACAGGACTCATTCCACTACATATTTAACATCACATCTGTAATCTTTTTCCTAATAGGATCAATAGGGGTGTTTGCATATTCAAATAATAAGGCAATATTTAACCGGCAATTTTGGGTAACCTCCTTTTATATGTATTGCTTATTCACAGTTTTTTATAATGTCCACTGTTTTCAACATCACAGCTTACCAAGCGTCAGTGAATCAGTAATAAATTCGTTTATAAACCTTGGCATCAAAGCTTTGCTTACTTTTTACGTTCTATATCGTTATGCTTTTGTCAAAAACTCATTTTAATAAATGTCACAAGCGACTATGAAAAAATGTTTTAGCTGTAATTTGAGTTTTTTACTTTTGTAGGGTAAGACTAGTAAAAACTGAATTGCTTAATAGCTAATGGTATTAAGATTTATAGATCCTTACAAAAGTTTTACTTCTTGGACTTTAGGGTGCATCAGTAAAACCTCCTAAATTGGCATGTTAATGGTTGCCGCAGCCCAGTATACAAACGAAATTTTCAGGTAAGTTTCTTATTCGAATTCAATATTTGCCACCGGATGGTTTAGTCATTAACTATAACGCTCCTGTCGGTACACTCGAACCACATTTTATAGTGCGAGCCGGGTGGCGAATCAATAGTTTACTATTTGACGGACCAGTTATGGAAAGGTTAATAGTCTTCATATGCTATCTGCTCGAATAGAATTACTATCCCCTAAGCGGAGTAGGATAATTGACATTTCGGATCTCTACAATATCTAGTGGTTTGCAAGTACTCAACACAACCACGCAAAATTGGCAAGGGTAATTAAGCGCTAGTGTTAATTATTGCTTTTAAAATAAATCAATTTCTTATTGAGACTGAAAGTAAATATTTATTAGGAATAATGGTCTGCTGCACTCGAAACATATTTCGACTTATAATTTTTATCAAAAGAGGATTGAAACATGAACTTGATTACCGCAGATGACCTTAAAACTGAAACATACACACGCGCCGATATGATGTCATTAGATTTCTGGGTGGGAAATCGAATTGCCAATCCTCGTGATGGTGCGATAGATAAGTTCAACATCCGTGCATTAGTTAATTTTAACGATGCATTCATTCTTGATACCCTGATAATGTTTCCGCGTCTTGCTGTTGGCTCGGTGGATTCATATACACTTGAGATCCCTCCTGCATGGCAGCGACTTATTTCTATTGAATTTTTGTACGAGGAGGTCGTTCAGGGTGAGGTATTAAGGCGTGCGGCAATTTGGTCGAATCCACCACATAATCTTCGAACACCTGAAATAAGTTGGTATGGTAGGAGTAGTATGGCAATTTATAACGGTGTTTACGAAGCTACACTTGTTCGCACCTTCGGCGGCAGTCCAAAAGACGATACAAAAGATATTCTCAGGGTTAATAAAGTATTAACAAAAGAAAAGTGTGGTCCGGATAGCCCTGGTTATCTATGGTACATTGAAAATGCAGTACCAACGGAAACGTGGGAGGTCACTCTTGCGCGCTCTTCTTATGGCGTGATTGGTCAGCCCCCCCGTGAAGACATCGTGAAAAAGACTGTGAGAAATGGCAGCCTGCGCTTAGATTGTTCGAACTATGGATTTTATGGGCCTTTAATTAGCTACTCAATCATTGACGAACGTAAACTATAACGATAAACGTCAATCTGACGAAGAAGTTTGTTCTTAAAATAAAAGAGATTTCCGCGGTAAAATCCAGTCTTAGCAGGCGCTCAAGGTTGGCGCGACGAAATGTCTGCTTATGGCCGAATCTGAGCATTGACTGACCGTATAGTTAGAGCACTTACCTCTAGAGTAAAACCAAGAACTCAATATGAAATACTTTAGCTTAATACTGACTATTTTAATTTCAGGGTGCGCACCCCATTTCTATAAAGCAGAATCTCTAATCCTTTCGTCAAAGGATTTAGCCGTCACCGAAAGCAAAAACCTTAGTCAAGATTGCATATCAGAAAAAATAATCCCTAAAACCTATACTCTAAAAAGGGAGAAATATAATTTAGAATTTGAAGTTGTGGCTCTCCAAGTTGGTGTTAGGTTAATCTCTGATGATCCGGAAATATCGCTCGCCACCAACGGGCTTGAGAAAAATGATTCACGCATTACAAAAATTTCTAGCAAATTTCCAATGTACGCTCCAATACCTAACAGCAAAAAATTAGAAATAAGCGTGCTTAAGCTAAACAATCCTATGGCGGTGGAGCTATTAAATATCGATTCAATTTCCTGCAAAGCAGTCACAGTTGATGCGATTTGAGCCTTGCCAATAAACATTTACAATGATGAACCTGCCCCACACCTAACGCAGAAAACTTAGCTGCGCAAAAGCACCCCACGAAACCACAACTTAAAAACTGCCGTTTAACGTCAGGCAATCAAGGAAATGTTATGAGTTGGGATATATCAATCATGAAGTTCTCCCGGCAGTTTGAGTCTGTTGCTGATATTCCGGACGATGAGAAGTTACAGGTACTTGGTACACGCTCTTCAGTCCGCGAAACGATCTCGTCCATATTCCAGGGAACAAACTGGAGTGGCCCCGCGCGGGGAGTATGGAATAGTCACAGCGGTTCAATAGAATTCAATCTCGGCGAAAACGATCCATCTGAAGGCGTGAGGCTGCAAGTGCGCGCGGGAAAAGAGGTAGCCCCATTAATCGTCGAGCTATGCCTGTCAAACGGTTGGCAGGGCTTTGATTACAGCTCCGGTGACTTCATTGAAAAAAGCGAAGCTCCCGAGAGCGGGCATGAGAGTTGGTCTTCTTACCGGGATCAAGTAATTGGCAGCGATGAATAAATGAATATGACATATGATGAATTCAATGAATTTTGCTGCTCTCTAACTGCAACATCATATGTTGTTCAGTGGTGAGCATCTCATGTTTGGAAAGTGGGCGGTAAAGTGTTTGCTATTGGAGGCTGGGAGAAATCAAGGGGGCCGGCATTTTCATTTAAAACATCAAATCTCAATTTTGAAATTTTAAAAGAAGAACCGGGATATAGACCCGCACCTTACCTTGCTTCTCGTGGTATGAAATGGATACAAATGTATGAGTCAGTTCGTGATAATGACGGTGAATTACAAAAATATTTAGAGAGCTCGTATCGAATAGTTGCTTCAAGTTTAACGAAGAAAAAACAAAAAGAACTTGGAATCAGTATTTAGGATAAATGTCAGGCTAGACGAAACTTTTTAATGTCCGCTTTGGCTGGACACAAACTTTGGCGGCTTGATACAGCACACTCAAGATATTGCTAAGAAGCTAGCAGAATTTCACGCCAGGATTATTCAAAACGCCTGAATCCAAACTCCCCTGCTTCTGCGTCTTATCATTTAATACCCAATAACTGAGGACGCAAAATGAAAGTATTTTTAACAGCTGTGCTCCTATTTATTCCCATAGCACCTACCCACGCAGGCACATTTATAACTGAAGAAATTCAATTTACCAGCCATAACACGCAACTCTTCGGCTCCATAGTGCGCCCTAAGGAAAAAGAAATACGCGCTGCTGTAGTATTTGTTCATGGCTCCGGCAAACAATCCAGGAATCTAAAATGGGCAGAAAAATTTGCGGCTGAAGGAATTGCGACGCTGGTGTACGACAAACGTGGTGCTGGAAAATCAGGCGGGAATTATGAAAGCAACCAAAGCGTTAGCGAGAAAAACATAAACTTGTTAGCGGATGATGCGGTTGCGGCTGTAGAAGCGCTTTCGAAGCAAAGCGCTTTAAAAAACGTGCCTTTGGGTTTAACGGGAATTAGTCAAGCAGGTTGGATTGTGCCCATAGCGGCAGAGAAAAGCTCGGCGGTAAAGTTTATGGTTCTATGGAGCGGACCGGTTTGCAAAGTGAGTGAAGAGGATATTTTTAGTCAATATAACGCTGACAAAGACTCAAACAACGTACCAACTTACGACGACGCCCTAAGCGCAAGAAAAGTAAAATATGTATGGCCCGATTTTTTAGGTAAAGATTCTGACCCAGCAGATAATTTGCGAAAATTGAACATTCCGGGTCTCTGGATATTTGGCGGCAATGATGGCAGCGTGCCAGTGGATCTTTCTATTAAACGACTCGATTCTATTAAGCAATCTGGACATGAATATAACTATGTTTTGTTTTCCGGTTTGGGGCATAACAATATGGAAGAAACTTTTACTATAGCAAGCGATTGGATTTTACGATTAGTAAAGTAAAATTTATGCTATCTATCGTCAAACTGATAATTAGATACCCGCCCCTCTCGCTCTTTGGCTGTTAGGTTGTTGATACAACCCAGCCCAATAATCACGCTATTGAATGCGTTAATTGGTTCTCGTTTTAATTCTATGCTGCAAACTGAAATTGGCAATTTACAGCCAGCCTCAGACAATTGATAAGCAAACAATTTCCTTGAAATATTTTTTCCAAAATATAGTGGCAAATGTCAACACGACAACAAAAACACAACCGCAGACGCCCAAGCAATTGAGTTTATAAACCATCTTCCAGAGCAAAGGTTTTAGCGGTAAGCTTTATCGTAAGCGACGTCAGAATCAATTTATCTGGTGCACCTCTTGGCTGACCTGCACTATGATTTTAAAAAACTGAAGAGGAGATATCGAATGGGTGATTTACAGGTTCAAAGAGCAATTGGTATCTCTGGGCTCCTTATGGGGCTATTAGTAGTCGTTACAATTCCACTTTATTTTATTTATTCAGGGCCGCCTCCAGTTTGGAATGTACTCACTCGCTCTCTCCTTTCACTGGTGTTTTGTGCTTTTATGATTATTTTCATATCTGGACTTAGCAGCTTGATTCGTAGAGCGGACTCCTCCCTTGATTGGGTTGCTTCAATCGTATATGGCTCAGGAATCTTGTTTATCGGTCTTTCATTTGTGTCAATTGCGCATGAGGCAGGTGTTGTATTTGGCGCTCCCGATGGCTCACTTGATCCAACTACCGATGGAACATTGGCGCATGCAAACATACTAATTCATGGCTCCATCAAACGCTTACTAACAGTAGTAATGCTTGCTTTTGCTGGTTACGCTATACACCGCTCCAAAATATTATCAGCCTGGGTTGGTTGGAGTGCTTATTTTGTAGCTTTCTGCAATTTGTTGTTTGTTCCAGCACTTTTTTTCGGAACCGATGTTACAAGATTTTATAGTGCGCATGGGTGGGGTAATTCAGCTTTAGTTGGAAGCTTACTTGGCTATTGGATTGTAGCAGTAGGTATAGCTTCGTTTAAGCGACGCTCTTAAAAGCGATCAAACATTAATAATTAGAGTCAAAGATTGGCGAATGCCAGCTTAATGGCGGTGTGGAAAATTATTGTCGGGTTGAGCCAAATCCAGATGACGCTGAGCAAACTGAGAGTTTGGGCTGTACAATTGAATGCGGTGGAATCCACATTTAGGGCAATTTAAATGTTCAAGAAACTTCCGTTTAGCCACGTCAAGATCAAGGAGAAAATATGGGTTACGATTTACATATTACCCGCAAAGAATGTTGGGCAGATGAAGAAGATGAAGGATTAATATCCAGAGCTGAGTGGAAAGCTTATGTAGAAGCCGATCCTGATGTTACCCCTGACCCAGACAACCCACATGAGGATTATTATGTGTATGTTAGGGATGCAGAAAGTTGGCCGCTATGGTTTAACCCGCGGTTAGGAAATATTTATACAAAGAATCCACCCGATGATGTTATAGAAAAAGTTGTAAAAATCGCCGCGATTCTTAAGGCTAGAGTCCAAGGAGATGATCAGGAATTCTATGATTTGGATGGCAATATGATAAAGCCACAGGAGCAACTTTCGTCCATAAATGAGAGCAAAAACATCAACTCTTACGACCATTATGTTTGGTATTTTTGCGCAGTTGTATTCGTAATTTCCATTATTTGGCATACGTTTAAGTAACAATTCCTCCGAGTTTTTCAACAATAATGTCCGCGCTTGGCCGAAGTGTTTATTTACATGGAGAAAGCTCTTAACTACTGTGTAAAACCACCACAACATTTTAAATAAAGAACACGAACTTCCAGAAAAAAGCTTTTAGCGGTAAGCTTTGAAAACGCGTCGTTATTGGTGGCGCATTTTACGTCTACTCAGCATGTAATAAGGAGATATAACAATGAGATTCGTTTTTAAAGCTCTGGTTGTAATATTCATCTCTACACTAATGTGGGGCTGCAGCACCGTTAAACCTACACACACCCCTACTCAATCTCCGACTCCAAACAATGTGGAGCGGGCTGCTTATGTGGAGACCGGTAAAGCCTCGTTCTATGCCGAAGAGCATCAATCGAAGAAAACTGCTAGCGGGGAGATCTACGATTATCAATTGAATACAGCAGCCCATAAAACATTACCTTTTGGTTCACAGGTAAGGGTTACCAATGTGGATAACGGAAAAAGTGTTGTCGTGAAAATTAATGATCGCGGCCCATTTATAAAAAATCGCATACTGGATCTTTCAAAGGCTGCATTTAAAAGTATCGCTGATACATCGTCCGGTGTAATTGAAATTAAAATTGAAGTTATTGAATGACCACGAGATATAGTAAATGTCAAAAATTAATTGCATAACCCCATTTGTGCCCGCTAAAGATTTTGAATTATCACTACGCTTTTATACCGACTTAGGTTTCACAAAAGTTGTAGCCATAGAAAATGCTATTCGCTTAGGGATGGAAGGAAATGGCTTTTGGCTGCAAAATTATTACGTTGAGGAATGGGCAAACAATGTCATGCTTTGCTTGTATGTTGATGACATAGAATCATGGTGGTCCAAGATTAATTCTCTTAATATTAAGGAACGATTCGGTGACACTGCAAGAGTGCTTTCCTCACCCCATGATCAGGAAGGGGGCCGCATGATGCAAATAACAGATCCCTCTGGGGTGTTATGGCATATTCGGGAAGGCATTTAGGGAAGATATTTAGACCAGGCATTTATAAGAGGGTATTTAGAAATCATTGAACTTGAGATTCTTTATTTTTCTTTTAAAAACCAGTCATCGCGATAAGTCTTTACAAGATCTGGCCAAAAGACCGTTAAAGCGGTTGCAATGGTGCCGTTGATAAAACCTTCGGGAAAAGCCAAGAGTAAGAAAGAGAAAAAATGCTCTTTGATAACATCGAAATAAATTTCATCTGATGTAACCGCAAATAATAAGTAGGCGCTAATGTCAGTAAGGACGCAGCTGGCGATAGCGCCAAAAAAACCGACACCCAAAAAGTAGGTAAAAGGATTTTTGAATTTCCAATGATTAACACACCAAATTACGCAGCACGTCCAGCCAACGGGAACAACAACGCTTAAACAAAAATCAACCGGTATGGTACTGGGATGAATTTGAGAGAGTGTAGTGACTAGACCAACGGAAGTGCCGTATAAACTTATTTGAAATATTTTTAACACTACCAGGGCTGCAGCGCCAATTAGTATGGCGAGCCCCCAACCGAATACCATGGTAGTAACAGTCATTAGCATGACGTGAAACGCCATGGTGTCTTGCACATGTGCTTGCATTAACCAAAAAATTGCCAATCCAAGTATTGCTGCAAATAACGCGTGTTGGCGAGTTGGTAATGCCAATAATTGCGACCAGGCGGCGCGCCAACTCGCAGCACCCAGTACTGCAAGTGTGACGCAAAAGCAAACCCAAAATAATAATCCGGCAGGTGGCAGTAAAATATTCATATATTCCACTCAAGCATCGGGAGCTGGATGTGAATCTTATCCCAAAGCCAAAGCTTGCGCGCTATAAATTGCGTGTGTTCGCGAACAGCGATATAGATTAAGTTTGGTTAGGCTCAACTGCTGCGTTACTCGTGGTTTAAACGGGGCGAAGCCTATGAAAGATTCAATAACTATTACCAAAGCGTGTTTCGACGCCTATGTACGAAAAGATCGAGCCGCTATCGAATTGCTTATTAACGATGAGTTTAGCTTTACGAGTCCGCTGGATAATCGCATTGATCGAAAAACTTACTTTGAGCGCTGCTGGCCCAACAGCGAGCATATTACGGAATTCAAATTTATCACTCTTGCGCCTCATGAAGATAAAGTTTTTGTGACCTATGAAGGCAAAAGCACCGGCGGCGAAGTTTTTAGAAACACCGAAGTTTTCACCCTGCGCGGGGAAAAAATCATTGAAGTTGAAGTTTATTTTGGTTGGTCATTACCTCATAAGGCGCCTGACCATGGCTTCCTGGAGAATTAATTATTGCAATAAGCCGCTTTTAGCATTTAACCGCCAAATTTTCACTAGTTTGTTCAGTAAATGTCGATTAATGGATTTTCCATTCGACTAGTTGTGTAAGCATGATTAATGCTGCATGAGGCGCAAATCTCATTACACCAAACGTCAAAGAAAACCAGACTCGCCAGGAAGTTTCCCATGTCAAATATTCCGAAGAACCCTACTCCTTTGAACGCGCTGCCACCCATCGTCACCCAAGCCAAATGGCTAAAAAGCCACGAGGCATTATTAGCAAAAGAAAAAGCCCATACGCGTGCAGGCGATGCCCTGGCTGCTGAGCGTAGACGCCAGCCGATGGTGCAGGTAACCAAAAAATATAAGTTCAATAATGAAGATAGTGAGCTTGGCTTACTTGATTTGTTTGAGGGCCGCCGACAACTAATTGTGTATCACCACATGTTAAAACCTGCGGATAAATCGCCTTGCCCCGGTTGTTGCATGTTTACGGACATGGTTAGCCACCTGGCGCACTTGAATGCTCGCGATACTACTTTTGCATTAGTTTCGCGCGCCCCCATTGATGAAATAGTGCCTTTTAAAAAGCGTATGGGTTGGGATATTCCCTGGCACTCCAACAGCGACGATTTCAACGCTGATTTCATGGTAACTGACGGCTTCGGTTTGAATATTTTTTTACAAGATTCCGAAAATATTTATCACACCTACTTTACTACGGGTCGCGGTGTAGAGCATTTGGGAAACGTTTGGACTTTTCTTGATTTAACCCCTTTGGGGCGACAGGAAAAATGGGAAGTATCGCCTTCAGGTTGGCCGCAAACTGCACCTTACCAATGGTGGAAATTACATGATGACTATGAAAACAAAATGCAAACTAATTGCTGCGATTCTAATTAGGTTTATGCGCCGTTAGAAAAGTTTCTATGTTGGGCTTGCGTTTTAAGTGGGAACTAAACGATTAACTATTGCGTCTGCATCAGTAGTCCACATAAATGTTGGACCAAGGGAAATCAAACCTAAGGACACAATCGCTTTATTGGAGGTACCTATGGCCACAACTAGCCCTTACGGTGTTGAACGACGCCAGACGATTGATAGACGCGAAGAGAACTTACATGCAAAAACGCTATCGGTAGCAGATTGGATTGCCATGATATTGTTAATTGTCGGTGGTGTAAATTGGGGATTAGTAGGCTTACTCAACTTCGACTTTGTTGCGCAGTTGTTTGGCAGTATGAGCGCCCTCTCCCGTGCCGTTTATGTGTTGGTCGGCTTATCAGCCCTCTACACGATTTTTACCGCAACAAAAATGGCAACCCGAAGCTATTCATAAACGAGTCGTACAGGCTTTATGAAAAATATAGGTGGCATTTTCTCCACCTATATTTTCATTGCATACCCGAAACAGAGATTTAGATTAATCAGATTTTAAAACCCGATTACAGAAACATTTCCTTTCGATGAATGCAGTTTAACGACTTGGGTATTGGCATTTCGAGCACATTCGCCATTGCTCTTTAAAAGATTCCCGCTCAGCGTTTGCTCATCACTTAACTTTAATTCACATACGCTTTTCGCCGGAATGCGCAATGATATTTTTCCGTGATCATTTTTAGCTTCTATTAGAGAAAATTCGCTATTCGTCAGACTCACATTTATATCTCCATGAGCATCTTTTACAAGAACCTGGCGCACACTTCCATTTAAGAGGACATCTCCGTGGTCATTTACCAGACTGACCGATTCAAGACTAACTCGATTGAAATTTAAATTTCCATGATCATCGCGACTTGATAGCGTTTTTCCATGCCATTCATTAAAGGTTGAATCGACGTGAGCTTGATTTAGATCTGCTGTGGCAACCTTAGCCTTATTAATAATCAGGTTTCCGTGAGAACCATCGATTGTCAAATTCTCGCTTGTTATTTCATCAACCGCCAAATCCCCATGGTCACCATTTATTTTAATTAGCGGAGCATTCAATTCGTTTGATCTAAAATCTCCGTGGTCATATTGCAATGAAATCTTTTGACCGATGATTTTTTTGCTAACCAGGTCGCCATGGTCGATTGTCAAATAAAAAGATTTCGTTTTTACATCACCCAGATCAACATTTCCATGATCCACTTTTACTTTTAAACCTTCCAGGCTTTTTAGGTTCAGAATAACCTGAATTGATCGATTTACCTTGCAGCTACTCAACAAATTCCAATCACTTTGATTTGACTGGTTGTAAATCTTCAAGGTTGAAGCACCCGAAGAATCGCTCTCTAATGTATGCAAACAATTCTCTTTGCTACCCCAGATTAACTTTTGAGAAAATCTTATTTTAATGCCGTCTGCTTGCTGTTCGGAAATTTGGATATCGGCATGATCAAACGCCATCTCCAACGCTGAAATACGATTCAAACTGTATTCTTTATCCACTACGAAATTGTTTGAATCCGCAAAACAACCCGCCGACAAAACTAACGAAAGCAAACCCGTTGCACATTTACCTATTGATTTCATATTGATCACCTAATTTAATTTGGTTAACTATCCAAATAAGCTTTATCAGCAGCAGGGTCGGTGAAGCAAGAACATCACCTTTCAGTCAAAAACGGCTGCAATTCCTACTTCGCTCGTATTATTTTTTTGGTCATACCAAGGCTTAGAAAGCATAAGTAAAGAATTGGATTCACTTAAGATTAAAAATATTTAGGCGGATCAAGACAAGCTTGTATAGCGGAACCAACTTCGCTAATACTTTCAGGGACTTACCCAGTGAACAAACGTTTTTAAATGTAAAGAAATATTAGCATCCGTAACTTGCAGGCCGCATCAGTGGAATTTTAATTAATCCCCGTTTAAGCTCCCTGCCTCTAACTCAAGAGGTATCCATGATGCGAAATATAAAAACCGTACTCTTAGGTGGGCTATTACTTTCTTCACCACTCTCCCACGCCGATTTTTTTGACGACTTTAATAATAACTCGGTAGAAGGCTGGCAAACCTTTACGGGTGATGGCGACGCGAAGCTGAAATTTTTACCTATGGATGGCTTTGCGCGTATGCAAGTGGATGCAACTAAAGACCAACACAATATTTATTGGACAATTATCAAGCGCGACGTTTCCAAATCGCTGGACATGGAAAAGCTGAAAAGCCCCGATTATGAATTACGTGTAGAAGCGCGCGTTCGTCCAAGCGCTTCGCCACGCCGTGTTAACTTTATGATTAACACGCAACGCACTACTGATTTTCATGAACACTTGCGCGAGTATGACCTTGGATTAAAACCGGATTGGCAAGTGATTAGCATGACGACACGCAACTTTGATGCAGTGCCGGGTGATCAAGTAAATGTGCAACTTAGCGTAACCGATTGGGGTTTGGGCGAACATTATTTAGATGTTGATTATTATCGCGCCGAAGTCGTTAAGGTGAAAAATGCAAAGCCGGATGTGGGTGAGCCGCTTGTTTATCATCCGCCGATTCCTGCACTCGATACTTTTAAACAACATGTAAAAGTAAAACACGATGCAACAATAAACTCTGCGTTTCCTTTAGTTAATTTCAACAATTGGAAATCTGACGACGCACGGGTGTTAACGGTGAGTGCGGGCCAATATCCTTTGTTGCGCTGGGATCTTCAAAACTATAGCGGTAAAAAAGCTAAGGGGGCTGGGGTATTAGAACTCACTACACAATCAGTACAAAAAGGTGGTGATTATATTGGCGCTCTGGGAGAAGATTTTGGTATTGAATTTGATAAAGTACGCGTGTTTGAAATTTTGGGTGGCGATACAAATTGGCAACAAAACAGCGTGACCTTTGCGAGCTTTACGCAAGGGAAAGATTTGCAATCTACCATTAATGGCCAAATGATTTTTGATACAGATGTCGCGCAAGCCGGTGGTAAAACATTGGTTACTATTCCACGCCCGGTTATGCAGCGCATAATCGATGGCACTACGCATGGACTGTTATTGCAACCACTTGGCGCATTGGAAGTTTCGTTTTACGATTCTGAACACGGCGATGGCAGCCAGGCACCTAAGTTGCATTTCAGCACACGCGCTGATTAATATTCTGAATCGTTTTTACTACAGTTTTTTGCAGAGAAGCATCTGATAGTCAGGTGCTTGCTCATCTAACCTTATTATTAATCCGCAAAACTATAATCAAAAGACAGGACGATTTTATGGAATTATCGCTATCACAAGAACAGCAAAACGAAATGCGTCACGCACATTATGAAGGCGCTCTCGGAATTTTAGTATCGGGTTTGGTGTGGATATCAGCCGCGCTTGTGTGCTTTTTTATTGGAGTACATGAGGCGGTTTGGACTTTGCTCATCGGCGGCGGATTGATTCATCCGATAAGCATGGTTGTGACCAAAATGCTGGGGCGATCTGCCAAAACGAGCAAAGCTAATTCGTTAAATCAACTGGTAATGGCATCAACAATTTGGCTTATCCTTTGTTGCGCTATGGCTTATGGCCTGTTTGTTCTGAAACAGGAATTATTTTTCCCGGTAATGATGGCCACTATTGGCAGCCGCTACCTTATTTTTGCAAGTATTTTTGGCCGACAAATTTTTTGGATTATGGGCGCAAGTCTTATTGTCGCTGCAAATCTTATATTTTTTTCTGGTGCCGCACCTGTTGTTGGCGCAGCAGTTGGTGGGCTGATTGAAATTTTTTTTGCTTTCTTTGTTTTCTCAAAGGCATCCAAATAAAGCCATGGACTTTTCCCGCTCAAACAAACGGGCTTTGTAAACTTTTATCAATTCATCCTTTACATTTTATCGCCTTATAGTCATTTTGATCTCAAGCTTGCATCTGCTAGCATTTTAAAAAATGTTCTACATAAAGAGGCTAAGAGTGAACTCATCTTTCAAACGATTGCTAACAACCGCCCTGCTGTTATGCGCAACAATTGGGCTTTTGAGTTGTGCCGCGCCATCTTCAAAACATGCACAGCAAAAAGTCATTCACCCTTGGCAGACGCAGGAGATTGTTTTCCGTGCGGAAAAGCCCTACCAAAATTATTACACCGATGTGGATATGTGGGTTGAGCTCAAAGGGCCAAATTTTGATAAGCGGGTTTATGGTTTTTGGGATGGCGAGAACCGCTATGTTGTGCGCCTGGTTGCAACCGCGCCGGGCGAATGGAGTTGGCGCAGTGGCTCTAACCGCACAGATGACGCAGGCCTGAATGGTCGCACTGGCACATTTACCGCCATCGCCTGGACTGCGAAAGAAAAGCAACAGAATCCCAACCGCCACGGTTTTGTTCGCGTGTCATCCAACGGACATGCGCTTGAGTATGCGGATGGCGCGCCATTTTTTATGGTGGGCGATACCTGGCTTGCTGGCACCACCTGGCGCTTGCCGTTTCGCAATGCACCGACTTCAAATGATTACCAACCCGGCCCAGGTATTGGCTTTGAAGATGCCGTAGCCTTTCGCAAAAAGCAGGGCTTTAATTCAGTCAGTATGATTTCTTCTTTCCCCAATTGGGATGCGGATGTAAACCCGAGCACCCATGCAGACCCGAGCGGTATTTATTTAAGAAATGCCTGGGAAAAATTTGGTTACGATGTTTCAAGTGGTGAGGGAACCGATGCATCGGGAGGTGTGAGTTATTGGGGTTCGTTCACTGCAAAAAGTATGCGTGACGAATATGGTCACCTGCCCTTCGCTATGTCTGCACAACACAAAGGTGTTTCGGATTTTACGCGGATCAATCCTGCTTATTTCAAAAGTCTTGATCGCAAAATGGAATACTTATCCCAACAGGGATTTGTGCCTTTGTTAGAAACAGTGCGTCGCGATGTTGGCCCTTCATGGAATGCTTATTTTAATTTCAACGAAACTTTTTCACGTTACATGCAATATATTGTCGCGCGTTATGGTGCAAACAATTTGGTGTTTAGCGGTATTCATTTGGATTGGATTCCAAAAGAGTTCAGCCTTACCGCGGCACAATTTAATGAGGCACTTACCTATCACTTAAAAAAATATGGCCCACCACCGTTTAACCAACCGGTGACAACGCTTATTGACCGCTCTACCTATGAAGCCTTTGGCCATGGCGATAAAGTGCCCTGGATGACTATGCACAGCGTGGGCAATAAACCGCGCGATCATCGCGTGGGCGAAGCATTGGAAACAGAATTTAAACTAACGCCCGCCTACCCCACCATTAATTTTGAGCCCTACTACACTGGTTGGCTTCATTCCATTAATAAACCTGCCGGTGAAGAACCGCCTGCAAATTCTGCGCGGGATAATTATTTCGCGCGTGCACAAATGTACGGCTCTGTGCTCTCGGGCGGACTGTCGGGCCATGTGCACGGCACTGCTGCTTATGACATAACGTCTACCGGCGAACCCGCTGGCGCACGTCCGCACTTTTGGGAGGCAATGAATTACGAGTCCGCCAATTACATGCAATATTTAAATGCGTTTGTGCAATCTGAAGGTCGCCGCTACCAGGATTTATTATTGGCATCTAACCAGATCCAGCCACGCAAAGCAGTAGGCAGCCCCGATGATGGCCTTGATGGTTGGTCTTACATGATGCGCACAGCAGAAAAAGATTTTGCGCTGCTATATTTTGAAAATAAATCAGCATTGCCAAAGCTAATCGGATTTGCTCCCGACAAAACTTACACCTTAAAGTGGTTTGACCCGATGAATGGTGAATGGCAAAAAGCCATTTCGATAAAAGCAGATGGTGAAGGTACGCTAAGCTTGCCGAGCTTTCCACAAAACGAAAAAATTGCCAGCCGCGATTGGGCTGCAAAAATTACACTTTAAAAAATGCGCAGCAAGAAATGATTCTCGCTGCGTAGTTTAATCTTCTCTGTTGCAGGTATTGTCAACTTAACTTTCCACTATACCGTTTCAGGGCTAACCCAAATAGACCTAAACAACATAAAATAAAGGTTGATGGTTCGGGAACTGCTACCCTGTCAATTTCCACATCCAATCGCGCATCTGCTAGCCATAAGTTATCGGTGTAGGCAACAAACCAGGTAGACATTTCACCGGAAAGATCCAGGTTTTGTCTGCAGATTTCTTCGCCGTCCACGTAGTCAGAGTATTGGCATGTATATGTTTTTATCCAGGATGATTCAAAGGTAAGCGGGCCGGTATCTATGTCGGCGTAGACAGCCCTGCCATCAAATATCCACGAATAGAAAATAATAAATTCCCAAGTGCTCATATCTTCCCAATGTTCTAAATCTTCCTCTGTCTGCACAATTTCACGGAAATTAAAACTGAGCTTGATGTTGGTGATGGTATCAGTGAGGTGGTTGTAACCTTGATTTGCCAAATTGAAATTAAAGCCAGCTGTTCGGCCGGACACAAGTGGTGCGTTGAATTCACGCACATCGCTTAACAACAATGCATTGGCAGAGGATGCAAATGTAAAAAATAAAAAGACCAAAACGATTTTTAAAAATTGCATAAATAACTCCCGCATCATTAATCAAGCGACAATAATTGGACTAAGGCGACAGACTGTTTTGAGAAAAATCCAATTCAATAAACAAGCAGCTCGCATACCAAAATTATGCGAACCTTGCGAATCAAGATCTTATAATGAGTGGCGCTTAAGACTTATCGAACCATGTAAAGCTCTTCGACAATCTGCTAATTGAAGGAAATTAAATTTGTTTTGTGTCATTAGCCGACAAATGCAATAATCAATGCCGAACCACAAAGCAGTAAAGCCTAACGATTAACGAACCAACTTCTTTAATTAACCTGGGGTATGCTACATGAGCCAAACAATCGTAATAAAAATACGCGCCATAAAAAACCGCTCCTTAAAACTATCCGGCTTGTTGCTGGGCTTAATCGGTTTAATAGTTGTTCCTGCCCACACCTTGGCAAATGTGGAAAAAAGCTGTTCCATAAAATTGCCCGACATTCATTTTACAAAATGCCTGAATGATGCGGATAAAAACGCTTCCACTGCTGGCGGCGTGGTTACACTAAAAAGTGATGCCAAAAAAGATTTCTTTAACGATCCCGATGGCAAGTTATCCAATAACAATGCCCCAGTATTATTAGCAAAGGTAGACAATACAAAGCCTTTCACCTTGACAACAAAAGTCAGCCCCGAATTTAAAGAAACCTATGATGCAGGTGCTCTTTATATTTTCCTTACTGAAAAGCTCTGGCAAAAATTTGCATTTGAAAGAGACGAGCGCGGCACCACAAGAATTGTGAGCGTAAGAACGATTGAAACATCCGATGACAACAATCACCAGCCTATAGGTTCCAAGTCGGTGTATTTAAAAATTTCGTCGGACACGCAAACAGTAGCTTTCTATTTCTCTGAGGATAAAATCAAGTGGAACCTCGCGAGGCTTTATAAAAACTCCTACCCCGCTACCATATGGGTGGGAGTGAGCTCACAATCACCACTTGGCAATGGCAACGCCACGCAATTTGAAAGCCCTTCATTAATTGGTGAAAGCGTTAAAGATTTTAGAATGGGAATTTGATCCCCCGGATATCAGCGATTAAAACGCGGCGCGATTTGGCCGCGTTTTGTGAAGAGATGGCAACCAATGAACGAACAAGGAATTATAAAAATAAGACATGCAAATGCCGGAGACATGGGACAATTGTGTGCAGCAAGAAATACAGAAAATTTATTCAGGGAATATCTCCACGAATGTGATGGTGAAAAAGCCTGCTTTTTGGTCGCAGAGCTAGCAGAAAAAATCGTTGGGTTTGGCCTTGTCTATGTAGATGTTACAAAAAATGGAAAAAGAAAATCTCACTTGCCAAAGCTAAGCGATCTTTTTGTTATTGAAAAATATAGAAGGAAGGGAGTAGCAACTGCATTAATCCAGGCAAGAGAGGCAATTGCAAAACAATACGGGCACGCTCATATATTCGTTAGCATAGATCCTGATGAAAGCACCGAAATGATCGCGCTGGCAAAAAAGCTGTCTTACCTGCCTTTGCAAGCGCAACCTTATGCTGCTGTCGCAACCTATCACGACTCGCAGGGACATTCTTATGAAAAACAATATTTCAGGCTGGACTTCAAGAAGAGCTTGATCTGAATTAGCAACCCCCATAACAGCTCTGTACAGCAAGTGTACGAATGTTTAAATAATGTGCAAATGCTGTAGAATCCCGCACAACTTGTATTACAATCTTCTTATACGCTTAATAAGCGTGCCATCAAAAGTACAACTAATGCTGGTAAAGCGAGCCCCTTTAAACACAGCCAGACGAAATACCACACGGAAGTCATTACCACCCAAAAAATGTCTGAAAGGACGCAATTACGAAGTCATAACAACCTTTTCTTCGAATAAAAGAGCTTCCCATGAAAAAACTTACGCGCCTTACAGCCCATTGTTTATTAGTTGCAGGATTAGTGGCCGGGCTATGCCTTAGCGCATGCAACCCGGCATCTAACCAGCACCCCCAAAAGCCGATTGTAAAAACAACTTACGGTTCTATTTCCGGTAGTTTTGAAGATGGCGTTTTCAGCTTTAAAGGTATTCCTTACGCAAAAGCTGACAGGTTTATGCCGCCACAAGCACCAGATTCCTGGGAGGGTGTGCGTGAGCATACCAAGTTCGGACCTATCGCTATGCAGGTGAATGCCTGGTCACCAGAAACAGCGATGAACGAGCAAAAATTATTTACAGTGAATGTGTGGACGCGCGGCATCAATGACGGCAAAAAAAGGCCCGTGATGTTTTGGTTGCACGGTGGAGGCTTTAGCGTAGGTGCGAGTGATGATCCAATTACCGATGGGAAAATGCTCGCACAAAAAGGCGATGTTGTTTTGGTTTCTGTAAACCACCGTTTAAATATTTTGGGCTTTTTGGATTTATCGGCTTACGGTGCGCAGTATGCTAATTCGGCAAACGTTGGAATGTTGGATACTGTAGCCGCACTTGAGTGGGTTAATAAAAATATCCGCAATTTTGGTGGTGATCCTAAGAACGTGACTATATTGGGTGAATCCGGCGGCGGTGGAAAAGTGGGGACTTTATTATCCATGCCTGCGGCAAAAGGTTTGTTTAACAAGGCGATTATTCAAAGCGGCGCTTTATTAAATGTAACCACCAAAGAAAAATCGCTTCAAATCGGCAAAGCACTTGTGGAAACCTTGGGTCTTAACAAAGACAACATTAACCAAATTAATAATATTCCTTACAAACAATTGGTTGAAGCGGGTAATAAAGCGCTGGAAAAAACAGTTGGTCTGAGAACACCAGGTTCTATCACCATGGTTGGATTTGCGCCTGTGCCCGATGGAATAAATTTATTACAACAACCTTTCACACCAGATTTTGCTGATATATCTAACGACATTCCTTTATTAATTGGCACCACATTGAATGAGTTGGTAAAAACGGCTTACGCGGAAAAAAATCTGACGCTGGACGAAGCCAAAAAACGTTTAACAAAAACCTACGGCGACAAAACTGATACCTATGTCAAATTGTTTGAAAAAGCTTACCCGAATTACACACCGCAAGATTTGGTATCCATAGATACACTCTTCCGCCCCAACACTATAGTGACGGCAGATGCACGTTCCGCTAAAACAAAAGCGCCGGTTTATACTTACCTCCTGACATGGAAAAGTGATGTTGATAACAACACCAAAGGTTCTTTCCATGGCTTGGATATTCCCTTGGCATTTAAAAATATCGAGTTGGGCAAACACTGGACTGGCACCAGCGATGAGGCTAAAAACCTCGCCGAAAAAATGAGCTCTGCATGGATTAATTTTGCGAAGACCGGAAACCCTAACGATAAATCTTTACCAGCGTGGAAGCCCTACTCGCGCGAAAATGGCGAAACCATGATTTTCGATAAAGAACCCAAAATCCTTAACAACCACGACAGGGAATTAATGCAGCTGATTAAATCAGTTCGTTAATTTAATGTTTAATTTATAACCATAGGAAAATCAAAATGAAAACAATAATACATGCACTTTTACTTTTTGTTTTATCGCTTGCAGTTCCCTCTTTTGCGCAAGAAAGTGCTTCTCGCGTGGTTGAAAATGGCGGAAATGGTAAGTACAGCGCATTGATGCTGACCGATGCTTCGCTGCCAACACACACGATTTTTAGGCCAAAAAATATTGATGGCTTCAAAGGTAAAAAAAGTCTGCCATTGATTGTTTGGGGTAACGGCGCTTGTTTTGATTCACCCTTTGAACACGTTAACTTTTTAAATGAAATTGCATCGCACGGTTTTATGGTGATTGCCACTGGCACCATGCCAAAAGAATCTGGCGAGCAAAATAAAGAGCGTTCAGCTGCATCGAAATTGCGCAATGCAATTGATTGGGCGATTGCACAAAACGGTGATAAGGATAGCGCTTACTTCAAAAGAATTGACACCAAACATATTGCTGTTGCAGGCATGTCATGCGGTGGTTTACAAGCATTGGAAGTTGCGCCAGATCCACGAGTTTCAACTTTACTTGTTGCTAACAGCGGTATTTTTATAGATCCCATTCGCGGTAACGCTATGCCTAACATGCCGCAGCTGGACAAAACCCATTTAACCAAAATCCATACACCTACCCTCTATTTACTCGGCGGCCCTTCGGATATCGCCTATAAAAACGGCATGGATGATGTTGCAAAACTTAATCACGTTCCTGTGTTTGTAGGCAATTTGGATGTTGGACATGGCGGTACTTACGCCAAACCTAATGGCGGTGATTTTGCCAAGGTAGCGACTGCCTGGTTTAGCTGGAAATTAAAAGGTGATAAAAAAGCGAGCAAATTATTTACTGGTGACACACCCGACATTACCAAAATGCCAGGCTGGAGTTTTGAGAAAAAGAATATGCAATAAGTGCATATAAAAGCAGACCTGGCGATTGTGATAATAGCCAGGTCTAACTTTAGAGGTTTATGTTCCGCGTTTAAAAACAACAATGTTTTTTCTTCATGTAATCCTATGTAAAAAGACGTGAATATTTATGGATTAAAAGCGTAAATAAGCACGCAATAAGTATCATTTTAGAATGCTTACATTCAGGCCTAATCACACAACTGGCTTAGTGCCACAACAGAATTACATTACGAGAGAGAGAACAACATGTTGAGACTCAAAACCCTTGTCGTCACTATGGCACTCGCTACCAGCCTTGTTGTCGTGACGCCAGTCTTGGCTGCAGATGCCACTACAAATACAAAACAAACTGTTACGGCTCCCCGTTTGGACGATGGTGCAGGCGCCTATAAAACCGGTCACTACGCCAACTTATTTGTTGAGCGCTTGAACAAAACACCAGCCGAAACCCATGAACGTATTGAGCAGGCATTCCAAAAATTCTTTCATGGAGATGGCCAGGAAGAACGCGTGTATTTTGAAACGGGTGCAAATGAAAACGGCCCGCTGGCTTATATCACCGATTGGGCCAACAACGATGCGCGCAGCGAAGGCATGAGCTACGGCATGATGATTGCCGTTCAGCTGGGTAAAAAGCGTGAGTTTGATGCAATTTGGAACTGGTCAAAAACCTACATGCTTAACACAGATCCCGCGAATCCATCGCGTGGATATTTTGCATGGTCCATGAATACTGATGGCACTCCGCGTTCAACCAGTGCAGCTCCCGATGGTGAAATGTATTACGCCATGGCGTTGTATTTTGCGGCGAACCGCTGGGGCAATGGCAAGGGAATTTATAATTACAAAAACGAAGCAGATATTATTTTGAAAGGCATGCGTCATCACGGCATTTTAACGGGCACTACACCGTTCCGTGTGCATGCGGGCGCTCCTATTCCGGTTGAGCCGAGCGGCGGTTGGCCAAGCCCTAACAATCGCGCCGATCAAGCCAAGGCCGTAAAAGAAGGCAAGCCATGGCCATTGTTTAAACGCAACAATGCTCCGCGTCAGGTGAGTGTTGGCCCCATGGTGGATGAAGAGCACGCGATGATTCGCTTTGTGCCTGAAACGAATTTGCCGGGTACAGATCCTTCTTATCATTTACCCGCGTTTTACGAATTGTGGGCGCGTTGGGCTCCAAAAGAAGAACGCGAATTTTGGGCACGCGCAGCTGCAGCAAGCCGCGATTTATTTCACAAAGCAGCTCATCCTGAAACAGGCCTTTCACCCGACCGCACTGATTATGACGGCACGCCGTCAATGGGTTGGGATGGCAAACCAAGCATTTATGCATACGACAGTTGGCGAACCATCAGCAATATGGCGGTGGATTACAGCTGGTTTAAAAAAGACCCACGCCAAACAGAATTGAGCGATCGCTACCAAAAGTTTTTATTCAAACAGGGATTGAGTAGCTTCGCGGATAAATATTCTTTGGATGGTAAACCCGCTTCTGATCGCCATTCAGTGGGTATGTTGGCGGCCGCGGCGGCCGGCGGTTTGGCTGCAACACCGGGTGAAGTCTCTGACGCGTTCCTGAAAGAATTCTGGGATACGCCAATGCCCGTAGGTGAGCAACGCTATTTCGATGGCATGTTGTACATTTTCAACATGATGCATTTGAGTGGCGAGTTCCGTGTAATAGAGCCACGCGCTAAGGTTAAGTAAAACTCATCGCGGAGCGCCTGTAGGAGGTGCTCCGCGATCCATACCTGCCAGAGCCTTGCCCCAGTAAGACCATAGTTTTTACCCCACTTCGCAAGGCTTAATTTACTCCATTCGATTGATGCACATATGACATGCATCAATTGTCCACCAATAAAAAGTCATACAATATTATCATGCTAATATAGCGAAAAATATTTAAACAGATAAAACAAGCAGAGGGCCAAATGATGAAATACAACAAAGGTTTAGCAGTACTCGCTTTGGTGATGCCAGGCATGTGCTTTGCTCAAACAGGTGAAAAAGTACTCGAGGATTTCAAGCCATCCACAATGAATCAACCCGGTAAGGAATACCCGCAGGTGAACTCCCAGGGTTATGCACGCTTCCGCGTAGAAGCTCCAGACGCTAAAGCTGTAAATGTAAGCCTTGGCTTGGGTGGGAAAGGTGGTACTGACCTGACCAAGGGCGCAGATGGCGTATGGACCGGGACGACCGCAGGTCCAATGGATGAAGGTTTTCACTATTACCACCTCAAAGTAGATGGCGGAATATTTAATGACCCGGGCGCGCAGAACTATTACGGTTCCATTCGCTGGGAAAGCGGCATTGAAATACCTGCACACGATCAGGATTTTTATGCAGTTAAAAACGTTCCTCACGGTCTTGTGCACGAAGTTCTGTTTCCATCTGCAAGCACCAACTCAACCAAACGCGCCTTTGTTTACACTCCACCAGGCTATGAAAAGAATGACAAGAAGCGCTACCCGGTGCTTTATTTGCAACACGGTTGGGGCGAAAACGAATATGCGTGGATGAACCAGGGCCACGCCAATCTGATTCTCGATAATCTGATTGCGGAAGGAAAAACCAAACCTTTCATTATTGTTTCAACCTACGGCATGACCAACGAAGCCAAGTTTGGCACCATCGGATCATTTGATATCAAGCCATTCCAAACCGTGCTCATCAACGAATTAATTCCTTATGTTGATTCGCATTTCCGTACCCTGTCTGACCGTAAAAATCGCGCAATGGCGGGCCTTTCTATGGGTGGCATGGAAACCAAAACCATCACTATGGCCAACCTGGATAAATTTGCTTACATTGGTTTGTTTAGCGGTGGCTCGTTCAAAATGGACGATGTAAATGCAACTCCCGGCTTTAAAGAAAAAGTGAAGTTGGCATTTGTGAGTTACGGCAGCCGCGAGATGATGGATGAGCGTATGCGCAGTTTTGTTGGCGACCCGAAAGCGAATACCGAAGCCTTAAAAGCAGCTGGCATTAATAGTGTGCTTTACGTTTCGCCAGACACAGCCCATGAATTTTTAAGTTGGAGACGTAGCTTGCGCGAGTTTTCGCCATTATTGTTTAAAGATTAATGAAACCTGTTTTCAGTGCGCCCAAACGCGCACTGAAAATTAATTGCATACGCCCTTTCCCGCCCTTCCCATAATCTTCACCTTGGATTAACGACAGGATTAAATTCAACGGCAAAGCCTATAGACTAATGCCAGCCGCCAAAGCTACATTAGCACGACTATTCCCCAAGGCCGTGGTTATGACCGATTTGAGTTACCTGCTCCAAGAATCCACCAATAAATTATTGGATTTGGTTAAAAATGCTGCGCCTGATATGCCGCATTTGCCAAATGATTTTGCCCTGTCCCAAGTTATTGGCGTAAGCCGTACAACAGTGCGCACAGCCGTTACACACTTGTGTGAGAAAGGTGTCTTAAAGCGCGAAGGAAATGTAAAAACTATTTTAAGAGCGCCGGAACCAGCAGATTATTTTGATATCAGTAATGAGCCCTCCACCAAAGAAGAACAATTTGAAAAATACTTTTTATCACTGATCAGTTCTGGCAAGTTGTTACCCGGCGACCGCTTCTCTGAATTAGATTTAGCAAAAAAATCTAATTGCATCACCATTACGGTACGGGAATTTTTAATTAAGTTTGCACACACAGGTTTAATTAAAAAAAACCCAAGAGCGCAATGGCAGATGGTTGAGTTTGATGTTCAATTTGCCGAAGAACTGATTGCGTTTAGAAAAATTTTGGAAATGGCATCAATTCGCGCCTTACTGGAAAGACCTGTTGATGACCCGGTGTGGAGTGAGCTAACTGAATTATTAAACGAGCACAAAGCACTGCTTGCAGATATAGAAAATAAATTTAACGACTTTCCCGCATTGGATGCTCGCTTGCATAGGTTAATTCAAAGTGCTTCCGGAAATCGTTTTATCAACCAATTTTTCAACATAGTGACTTTTATTTGCCATTATCATTATCAATGGGACAAATCAGACGAGAAGGAACGCAACGCTATTGCTGTCACTGAACATATAAATTTATTAAATAATTTATTGTCACGGGATATCGGAGGTTCAGTAATGAGTTTGGAGAAACATTTGAATACAGCTCAACGAACCTTAATGCGCTCTGCTCATGGCCTAAGTGACTAACCTTAAAAAATGTTCTATTAATCCAATGTAACTATTGCCTTGATTAAAGAATCTTGCTCTCCCAGCCACTGCGGTAATTTGCTGGGCAAATCCTTTAACTCTGCGGTGTGGGTATTCAGCAAATCAATTGGAATTTTTCCATTTTTAATCGATGCGATAACATGATTAAAATCTTGCTTGGTTGCGTTGCGGCTTCCAATGATTCGCATTTCACGAGCATGGAAAAATGGATCATCAAACGTAATTTGATCTTTTACGACACTGATAAATACGCAACTACCACCGTGGGCAACATATTTTAAGCTCGCCTCCATAGCACGCTTGCTACCAGTCGCATCAAGCACCACATCAAACATATCGCCATTGGTATATTGTGCAATTTCTGCATCAGTATTAGCGCCCAGCACGAAACCTTTAGCTCCCTTTACGAGAGAAGCAGCTCCTGCAATTCTTGCCGCGTTTACATCCAAAATGGCAACCGAACCACCTGCAATTTGCGCAAACAGCGCCGCACCTAAACCAATGGGCCCTGCACCAACCACTAGCACCCGATCACCCGATTTAATTTCACCACGCCGTACGCCGTGCGCACCTATGGACAAAAACTCCACCATTGCTGCTTGGGCAAAACTCAAATCATTTGCCGGGTAAAGTTGGCCTTCGGGAATTATAATGAACTCTGTCATGCCGCCATCAGTATGTACGCCAAGTACGCGAATATTCGTGCAGCAGTTTGGTTTTTCTTTCCGGCAGGCAACACAACTTCCGCAGGGCAAATATGGGTTAACAATCACGCGATCACCCAAGGTTAATGCCGAGCCTGCATTCACTTCCACCACTTCGCCTGATAACTCGTGCCCCATCACGCGAGGGTATTGGAGAAATGGATGGGAGCCTTCGTAGATATGAAAATCAGTGCCGCAAATGCCGATTGATCGAACCTTGATTTTCGCCATTCCGGCTGCAAGCGCGGGTTCGGCCCTATCCTCAAGCGTTAATTTTCCAGGCTCCACACACACAACTGACAACATATCTCTTCCCCAAAGTTGCAGCCGAACCAAAACTTGAATGTCGACCGTAGTTTAAAATCAACATTTAAAGTTCAAGCGCCCTCCTTGTCAATGATTTTTATATTTAATATTCAATTAAGACCTGCAACCTTGGATCAGGGTGTCAGCTTTAAACCACGCCTAGCTTATAAAACTTTACGGCGGATTCTCCCCAAATTGACTTTTGTTCGTCCAACGAAAATTGTTTGAGGAAGGTATCAAGATATCCAATCCATTCATCGTAAGTCGCAGCAAGCGTACATACCGGCCAATCGCTCCCCCACATAAGGCGATGCGCACCGAAACAGCTGACTAAATGGTTCATGTAAGGGTACAGCTTCGCATAAGACGCGCTTGCCCCGGCTTCGGTTACCAGCCCGGAAATTTTGCAAAACGCATGCGAGCCTTCGCTGATTTTTTGGATTTTTTCAGCCCAGGGATTAAACCCATCGGAGGCTATGTCTGGCTTCGCGCCGTGATCTATAACAACGCGCAGTTCGGGGTAGCGCTGCAACAGGATATAAAGGGCATCAAGATGAATCGGTTTTACTAATGCATCAAAACTTAGGTCATTATCGATAAGATATTTGAATATGGTGTCGAGCTCTGGCTTCAACATCCAATTTGGATCTGCAATACCTTGAATTACAGGTCGAATTCCCACCAGCTTCGGGTGCTGACCCAACCGCTCCAAAATCTTAATCGAGGCAGGTGAATTCATATCAACCCAACCCACTACACCCGCTACAAATGGATGGGTATTCGCCAACTCCAAAATATAATCAGTTTCTTCCACGGTTTCTGCAGCTTGCACAATCACGGTGTAATCCACCGCATTTTTACGGAGCAGCGGTTGCAAATCCTGCGGCAAAAAATCGCGATTTATAGTTGCTGGCTCTGCATTAAGCCAATGGTAGTCGCCCCTATTTAATTGCCAAAAATGCTGGTGGCTGTCAACGCGTAACATTTTGCCCAAAACAAGCTCCTCTTATTTAATGCTTGGCCGCAGCTATGTATTTCCACACCCTAATAGTCACCCTTCAAAATGTCAATTCATATATAATAAACAATTTGAATCAGAGACTAGACACCTCCGCCGAGACATCCTCAAACTGCGTCTATCACCAACTTAGCCAATTGGCATTTCCGTCCTGTGCCTTTGAATATTGTCAACGGCGGGCCTTTCTATGACGCGGAAGCAAAAACCATTACCATGACCAATATGCGCAACCTTGCGCGACGTCTCGTCAAAAGTTAATTCGGTGATTGTCGAACAACGACGATGCATTTTTAGCGCGTTTGTAATTCAGTAATTCTGTGTGATTTATTTTAATGTCTAGCTACACAATCTTAACCGCTGCAATCGAATCTACCACCGTAGAAAAAAATAGCGACTTTATAACTTTCCTTCACCCCATAAGTTCACGTGAAGAAGCCATGACGCATGTGGACTATTACCGAAAAAAATATCCCGATGCTAATCACGTATGCTGGGCTTACATAATTGGCAATACTCGGCAGCCGCTAACACAAGCGTTTAGTGATGATGGCGAACCATCGGGTACTGCTGGTAAACCTATGTTGCATATTCTTACAGAGCGCGAAGTAGGAAATAGCCTGGCGGTGGTAGTGCGTTACTTTGGTGGAGTGAAGTTAGGTGCGGGTGGATTAATTCGTGCCTATTCTGGCGCTGTATCTTCGGCAGTGAATTGCGCGCAGTTGACTCTGGTTACACCGTGTATTGAAATTAAAATCAGCGTAGATTTTGCAAAGGAAGCAAAAATTCGTCACCTTGTTGAGCTGCATAAAGGGAAAATTTTAGCTACTGACTATGATCTTGACGTTGCCGTTACGCTAAGCCTGGCAGTAGCACAAGCAGAATCTTTTATTCAAGATGTGATTAATGAAACCGCAGGACACGCAATTGTTCATAAAACAAAATAATTGACTGAATAAAAAACTGATGACACACTAACAGCCGTTTAAGTACACACCATCTTTTAACCTTCCCCACCAAATACAGGAGTCTAAACCATGAAAACATTTGATATAGCACTCCTGTCGGCCGCTTAATTACCTGTCTGAATCTATTTTAACTTTTAGGTAAATTTATGGCCGCGTAATTGCGCGCCGACTTTCCATTCGTTTTCATTATCGCGTTTCACGCGATCTATTTGCTCGCGCCTGCGAGTTAACGAAACTGGATTGTTCACATGATCAATATCGATTTTGAATCCCTACGCCCTATTGGGCTTACACCTTATATTGCGCAACAATTATTAATGATGGAAAGCTGCGGGCAGAATGCAGTAGCTGCACGCGTGATTGAAATTCATCGCGATCGAATTGTTTTACATAATGGCAACATTGAATTCTATGCACGCATTTTGCCGAACGCTGATGTGGAAAAACTCGCCGTTGGCGATTGGGTTATTGTGGAGCAACATCCAAACAATGAATTCTGGATTTGCGATCGCATGCAACCGGTAACCCAAATTACACGCCGCACACAGGATGGTAACCGACAATTATTGGTAAGCAATGTAGATACGGCGATCCTGGTAATGGGGTTGGATAATGATTTTAATTTGCGGCGCATGGAACGCTACCTTGCGATTGTTCAAGCCGCGCAAGTCACGCCAATTATTGTATTAACCAAGCAAGATATTGTTGTAGATGCTGAAGAAAAACTCGCGCAAATAACGCAACGTTTACCGCCGCATTTAACAATTTATTCGGTGAATGCACTTGAACAAAAAACGTCAGGTGTTCTTGCGCCCTGGCTAAGTGCGGGGCAAACTTTGGTGCTATTGGGATCATCTGGCGCTGGTAAGTCCACCTTAACCAATGGTCTCACCAATAGCTTGCAGGAAACCGGTGCTGTGCGTGTGGGTGATAGCCGGGGGCGGCACACCACCAGATCGCGCTCGCTGCACTGTTGTACAAGCGGTGCCTGTATTATCGATACGCCGGGTTTGCGCAGCTGGAGCCCGGATGCCGATGAAGATGCGTTGGATATTGCGTTTGATGATATTTCCAGCCTCGCGCTCAACTGTAAGTTTCGCAATTGCCAACACAATGATGAGCCCGGTTGTGCTGTGCGCGGTGCTATTGATGATGACCGTTTACACAATTACCAAAAATTATTGCGTGAAATAAAACGCAGCCAGCAAACTGCGCTTGAGCGAATCGAAGAGCGGGCAAAATGGAAAGTGCTGCACAAGGCCGCTGAAGTTCGCACCAGGGAAAAACGAAAGGAGTATTAAACATTCCAATAAAAAAGCCGCATTCAGTTGCGGCTTTTTTATTCACGAGTTTTAAATACCTAACTCTCGCAGAATATCTTCTTTAAGCGTTTGTGCTTCTGGCGTTGATAACTTGCGTGGATGAGTAAAAGGAACTTCAAACACGCGCTGAATTGTCGTTGGACGCGGCGATAAAACAACAATACGATCTGCCAGATGAATAGCCTCTTCTACATCATGAGTAATCAATAAAACGGTGTGGCGCTCTTCCTCCAAAATACGCAACAATTCGGTACGCATTTTTAAATTCATGAGGGCATCAAGCGCAGAAAAAGGTTCATCCATAAATAAAATTTCAGGCTTGACTACTAAGGCTCGCGCAATTTCAACACGCTTTAACATACCACCCGATAATTCATGTGGGTAATTTTTTTCAAATCCTTTTAAGCCCACCATAGCGGCATAGTGATCAGCCAACGCGGCTTTATCGCCATGCTCGTCGCCGTTTAAACCAAACATTAAATTTTGTTGTACGTTAAGCCAGGGGAAAACCGAACCATGCTGTGAAATTACAATGCCGTTGGCGTTAGGACCTTTACGTACAACTCCATCGACTTCAATCTGGCCCTCATCTGGATGCTCGAAACCAGCAATAATTTTCATAAGTGTGGATTTTCCGCAACCCGACGGACCCACGATTGCAACAAACTCGCCCTCACCAACAGTCAGGGTTATGCCATCAACAACAGCGCGAACTTCTTTACCAGAAGTGAAACTTTTCTTGATGTTTTTTATAAGAATCTTATCGACCATAACGCCACCTTACTGTTTTAAGCCCTTCCAAAAGTCGCATTAGGCCATCTAACAAAAGTCCAATAATGCCGATAATAATCATGCCCGCGATCACCAAATCGTAACGGTTACCTGCGTTGCGCGAATCCATAATTAAATAACCGAGACCAGAGCGCAGTGCAATCATTTCAGCAGCAACCACAACCAACCAGGCAACGCCGAGTGAGATGCGCATACCCACGATAATTTCCGGCAATACGGCGGGGATAATTACTTGTGTAAATAATTTATAGCGCGAAACACCGAAGTTTTCTGCAGCACGCAAATAGCGCTTCTCAATGGTATGAACACCCGCTGCTGTTTGCACAATGAGTGGGAATACTGAAGCAATAAAAATTAAAAAGATGGGCGATGCATTACCAACACCAAACCATAAAATTGCCAGGGGTATCCACGCAATGGGCGAAATAGGACGCAAGACCTGGAAGATGGGGTTAAGCGTGGTGTAGGCAAATTCTATGCGACCCATCCACAATCCCAAGGGCAAGGCGATCAAAACCGCCAGTAAAAAACCGGCCCCTACCCGCATTAAGGACGAACTTATGTGTTCCCACAGAGAACCGTCAGCGGCTAGCTCTGCGGTTCCTAAAACAACTTGCATGGGCGTTGGGAAGATTGCACTTTTGGTTTGAATAACAACTATCCACCAGACTGCAATGAGTAGTGCGAAGACTACCAATGGCGGCAGAATTTTTTTAAGTTTTTTCACAAGACACCTTGATCATACTGACTTTCATTTTAAAATTTTAACTTCGTTGCTTACCGGCTAGAATTTCGGATCTATCCAATCTAACTCCAACTATCCACCTACCCACCTATCCAACGGGCCAGATTTTTTATTCGCCACTGCAAACGCGGCCACCCAACAGTCGGCTCAGGATCAACTACTACTGTCATTTGTCCGCTGACATGCGCGGTACACGCAAACTGGTATTCCGACGCTAATTCAAATGGAAGCTTAAAACTTTGGTTGGGCATAATTAAGGTTGGCCCAAACATTTGCGGTACCTTGTCCAGATTACGCAGTACCAGAATATCTCGCACCCCCAAGGTCAAATGGACTTGCTGCGGCAGGATTTCGTTTTTTTTACCCGCCATACGATTCGCCCAGGTTCCGTCAGGAATTTCGAAAACTTCTTCGCGGGAATTGTATTGTATGGGAATGAAAGCGATAAGGAGTACAGCATCCACCAGAACACTAAACAGAAGCAACGGCAACCAATAGCGACGCACAAAACTCACTACTTAACCACCTTGGTTTCATTTTTATCAGGTGTTTGAAGCAGTATTTTTATATCATGGACTATGTCGTCTGGCTTTTTACCAAATGGAACAAGCGCACGTAGATAACCGGAAGGGTCAATTAAATAAATATAGGAGGAGTGATGCACTTGAGCCTCACCTTTTTTGCCCACTGCCTTGGCGGCAACTATACCGTATTCTTTTTGCACCGACTCTAACTGCGCTTCAGTTCCAGTAACACCAATAAAACTTGGGTCAAACACTGCAAGATATTCTTTTAAACGAGCAGGTGTATCCTGTTGCGGGTCAACGGTCACATAAACCACCTGAACTTTATCGGCTAGATCGCCTAACTTTTTTCGCGCTTGTGCAAGGTTCGCCAGAGTGACCGGGCAAACTTCTGTACAATGGGTAAAACCAAAACCCAACACAACCAGTTTGCCGCGAGTTTGGCTGAGCTTGAGCTCGCCCCCCTGTGAACTTTGCAGTGTAAAGTCCGGCGCTAAACGTGGTGGATCAAACACGCCTGACTTCAGTGCCTGAGCTTGTACCTGCGCCATTAAGGTGAGCGATAGGAAGGAAATTAATAGCAAAAAAAGTCGTTTCACTGCTTACGCCCCTTAATATCAAATATTTTATTAGACCAGCATAGGCGCAGGTTTGGCGGCTTTCGCAAAACGCTCTTCCATATAGGTTTCGTACGCAACCGGATGCTTGAGTGTGCCCGCCTCAATGGAAAGCTGCATAAGTTCTTCAAACTCGGTTCTGATCATGCGCAAGTCGCCGTATGTAACGCGATCTGTAGGTGTTTCCATTACAAACTTAAGAATGTTTGGATCTTGATTAAAAAACTCGCGCTTGGAAGCAATAGCGACAGCTTTATCACGGTTGACTTGTTGTTGATCCAGCCAATGACCCGCCCCCATTACATGGTTAACCAGGTCTTGAACCATGTCTGGACTTTCCTGAATTAATTCTTCACGTACGGTCAACACACAGCAAATGTAATTACGCCATTCATCGCGGGTCATGCGCAGGGGGCGAGCGTAACCGGCGCGCTGAGCAGCAGCGCCAAAAGGCTCACCAGTACAATAGGCATCCACAGCATTGGCGTAGAGCGCGGCGGGCATATCTGGTGGCGGCATCTCTACGATTTCAATATCTTTGGGAGTCATATTTTCTTGCGCAAGCATTTTGCGCAGGAACAAAAAATCCACCGCAAATCGGCTTGGGATAGCAATGCGCTTGCCCTTAAGCTCGCTAAAAGTTTGAAACGCAGAATCAGTGCGCACCATAATCACCGCACCTGAGCGGTGGCCGAGGGAAACAATCTTGAGCGGGACTTTCTTATCCGACAGATCCATAACGAGTGGCGCCAGCATGTATGCAGCCTGGATTCGCCCGGTCATTAGGGATTCTTTAATCTCTGGCCAGCCGCTGTATTTGCTGTACTGGTAAGCAAAACGACCATCGCCTGAACCCGCCAAATTAGATGCAGCCTTAGAGGTACAGGCCACGGGCAAGGTGAGATTACAGGTCACCGGCAAGCCACCAACCTGAAGTAATTTCGCTTGGCTCGATGGTGATTCTTTAGAGCAACCGGTCAAACTCATAAAGGGTAAGCTGGCCGCAGCTGCCGCGGCACCCATGACCAGTTGCCGACGCGATAGAAAATCAATATTTGAAGTTTTGGTACTCATAAATAGACCAGTGCGAAGCCGAGTGTTCCAATCGTTTCATTTGAGCGATTCATCCGAGCAGTTCATCCGACAGATTGAAACAAAAAATTGGTGGCAAAATATAGTGTTGCTAAAAGTACCCCTTTCGTACAGAGAAGGAGCATCAAGTTTAACTATGGCGCTAAGGCTAGCATTATACAAGAAAGCGCGTTAGCCCCCTATAGGTTTGGAACCACCGAACAGTTAAGATAGCGCCCTGGCAAAACCCACCTCAATCGCTACAACTCCTAACTCTGGATATCGCATGGATTACTGTTCGCAACCCGAACTCCTGCCCGTTGCTGACGCTATAGCGCGAATAAGTGCAGCCATAACTCCAACCAAGGCCACTGAGACGGTAAGCCTACAAGCCGCGCTTGACCGGGTATTGGCCGAAGCGATCTATTCCGGTGTAAACATTCCCGGCCACGACAACTCCGCAATGGACGGTTATGCCTTCGCCCACGCAGATGCAAAGCTCAATCATCCGCTAAAACTGGTTGGCACCGCACTGGCAGGCCATCCCTTTTCAGGCGAAATTCGTGCAGGTGAATGCGTGCGCATTATGACAGGCGGTGTTGTCCCCGCCTCGGCCGATACCGTCATCATGCAAGAACAAGTTGTGTTAGTTGGCGATTCAATCCAACTTACACGCGTGCCAGAGCCTGGCGAAAATATTCGCCGCGCGGGTGAAGATATAGCACGAGATTCACGGGTCCTTGAGCAAGGTAAACGCATAGGTCCACTGGATATTGGCTTACTCGCATCCTTGGGCATAGCTCAGGTAAACGTTTTTTCGCGTATACGCGTAGCGGTTTTATCAACAGGCGATGAATTAAAACCACTTGGTCAACCACTGCAAGCGGGTGAACTTTACGATAGCAATCGCCAAACATTATTAGCACTGCTAGCTCGCCTTAATATCACGATAATCGATTGTGGGTTGGTCGGTGACGATCCACAAAAAATTCACGCCGCGTTTGAATCTGCCATTGCCCAAGCGGATGTTGTGATTTCCAGTGGCGGTGTTTCTGTCGGCGACGCTGATTACACCAAAACCGTTTTGGAATCCCTCGGCCAAATAAATTTTTGGAAAGTTGCCATGAAGCCGGGCAAACCTTTTGCGTTTGGCTCGTTCAAAAAAACTGATGCGTCTTGCTGGTTTTTCGGCTTACCCGGAAACCCGGTTTCTGCAGTGGTGACTTACCATCAGCTCGTGCTGCCTGCGCTGCGCCTTCTTGCAGGTGAATGTGTTGAGTCAGCCTTATCACTGAATGCGATAACGCAATCGAATTTAAAAAAACAACCGGGGCGAGCTGACTATCAGCGCGGCATTTTGCAATCCGTTGATGGCGAAAATATTGTCACCAGTACAGGCAACCAAAGCTCCGGAGTGTTGAGTTCTGTCGCGCGTGCCAACTCTTATATCGTGCTTGAGCAAGAGCGCGGTGCCGTTGCTAAAGGCAAAATGGTTACAGTCGTTCCCTTTGATAAATTCCTGCTTTAACGAATACTGCTAAATGACTGACGAAACAAATTCTTTATCTCCCGATTACCTGCAACGCTTTGGCGGCATTGGCCGGCTCTACGGGCAAGACGCATTAGTTGCGCTGCACAAAGCACATTTTGCCGTAATTGGTTTGGGTGGTGTTGGCACTTGGGCCGCGGAAGCTCTCGCGCGTTCCGGCGTGGGCGAGCTGACCTTAATTGAATTGGATGATGTGTGTGTAACCAATACCAATCGCCAATCACATGCACTTAAATCCAATATTGGCCGCTCAAAAAATCAGGTAATTAGCGACCGCTTAAAAGATATCAATCCGGAAATTATTATTCACTCAGTCGAAGATTTTATCGATCACGAAAACATGAAAACGCTGATTGGCAAACAGCACCATGTTGTGATTGATGCAATGGACGCTGCGCATATTAAGGCGCGCCTTGTTGCCTACTGTCTCGCCATTAAAGTACGTTTAATTACTGTGGGTTCATCAGGTGGCAAGCGCGATCCGCAACAAGTGAAAGTAACTGATTTGGGCCGAACTGAAAGCGACCCCATGTTGGTAAAAATTCGTACACAACTTTATCGCCACTTTAATTTCTCGCGCGACAAGAATCGCAAATTTCGCGTAGACGCTGTTTTTTCAACAGAACAAATGGTTTACCCAAAACCTGATGGCAGCGTTTGCATGGATAAACAATTTTTAGAGGCTGGCGTAAAACTGGATTGTGCTGGCGGCTTTGGCTCAAGCCTTATGGTCACCGGCACTTTTGGTTTTGTTGCAGCTACCAGAGCGATTGAGCGTTATTTGGAGCGCACGCTTAATTCCTCCTCACCAAATTAACCTGTTCAAGTTAAGCGCAATGCTCAAATCGTGAACCAGCCCGCAGCCGATTAATATTAAGAGGGTTAATATAAACCATAAATAAGAGTGATGATTCGAAGCCACGATAGTTTCGTAAACAAAATAAAAATCACAATAATGATAAGTGCAATCTCAAGGAAAAAAATAAAATGGACTAGCGAGCTTTATCTTATGCACACGTTTATATTGTTTGGCCTACGCAGTTTTAAATCACCCCGCAAACTAAAACTCACTTCAGTCAGCCTTTTGTGCTTTATATTATTAAGCGCGTGTGGCGGTGGTGCGGGCGGAGGCAACGCAAACAGTTTTAACGTCGATAAAACACCGGTCACTAGCACAGTCTCATCCATTTCAGGCGAAACAGAAAAAGATACAGCACCGTCATCAGCTTCCAGCTCCGGCACAACATCTGTTGCTAGCAGCACATCATCCTCTAAAACAACAAGCAGTTCCATTAACTCGTCAAGCAGCTCATCTAGCACTTCATTTAGCAGCTCGTCATCGAGCATGGCTAGCACCGGAATCCAAACGAGTTTATCGAGCGTTTCCAGTTCTGTTTCGAGCAATTCAGTTTCAAGCAAACCATCATCGAGTTCAATAAGTTCGAGTTCAAAAAGCAGCTCTTCATCGAGCAAAAGTAATTCATCTCAATCGAGCTCTTCCAAAAGTAGTAGCTCTTCGAGTTCGAGTAGCAAAACATCATCAAGCAGCTCTTTAAATAGCTCTAGCTCAAAATCATCCATCTCTTCGCCAACTAATTCTCCGGTTATTTCCGCAGTGACCATCGCCAACGGCAAAGTTAGTGTTAGCGGCACGAATTTTGGGCAGCGTACAACATCGTCCACATTGGTTTACGAAGATTTTGATAGCCGCACAACCGGAGCACTTGCTACAGATTTTGGTTACCACAATTACGGTGGGTTTGGTGGCGTAACCTCTGTGGACCAAACCACAGCCTACAGCGGCAATAAATCACTGAAACACCAAGCGCACATGGCCGCCGTCAGCAACGATGTGCAAGAATCTTTTCCGCACATAGGCGTGCGCGGTTTTAGCAGCACAGAATTATTTATCAGTTACAAAATTAAATTTAATACCAATGGCAGCCGCATGAGCCAATTGAAATTTAATCGCAGCGGTATGGAGGTTGGAAATAATTGGCCTTGCTACAACGGCTCGCCAAAATTTCGTTCTAGTTACTATCCGGGCAGCAAAACGGATAAAACACTACGCTTCCTTCAAGGTGGCGTTGTACGCGCAGATAATTCCATTGAAGAAGGATGGATTGGAGAAACTGTTGGATACACAGGAACTCCTTTTGCGATTCCTGAAAACACCTGGGTGCAAGTCGAAGAATATTATCGTTTAAATGATGTAGGCCAAAGCAACGGCGAATTTGTCACGGCTGTTAATGGCAATCCACACTTTAATTTTCACAATCTTAAATTGAGGGACACCAGTAGTCAGGTTTTGAATTGTAGCTATCTTGTCACAGGTGTTGATTATTTTATTGAGCCAACCAGCACCGACGGCGTAAGCATTTGGTATGACGATCATTACCTCGCCACTACGCGCGCGCGAATTGTATTAGCTAATTCATCCAACTGGGCATCTGCGACAATCCGCAATCCCTTAGTAGCAACAAGTTGGAACGATGTGAGCGCGAATGCACCATTACAATCCGCGGGATTTGCAACGAATTCAAATGCGTGGATTTACATAATCAATGCAAATGGGCAGGTATCACAAGGCTGGATGGTGACTGTTCCTGCCACAACCTCATCATCTTCCAGCTCGTCTATTTTCAGTACGAGCTCAAGCAAATTAAGTAGCAGTTCGATCTCAAGCAATAAATCCAGCAGTTCAAATTCGAGCAGTAAAGCCAGCAGCATTTCATCGTCTAATTTAAGCAGCAAGTCCAGCAGCAGCTCGAGTAAAACGTCTTCATCAACTGTTTCAGCCGCGAATGTAACCACATTGTATTTTGCAGATTTTGAATCTGGCTTTCCTAATGACAACAATGGTTTTTGGGGCGCGGGCAACGGCGGCACCATACAAGTTTCAACCAATACAGCGTTAAATGCAGGCGGTAGTAAAGGCAGTGTGCAGGGTATATACCCTGGGACAGGTGGTGGTGTTTATGTTTGGGGCGGCGTGAATATATGGAGTGCCCAAACACTTGAAGTCTTCATCGAATTTGATGCAAAACTTCCCAAGGATGCTATTGGCTATAAACATGGCACCAAGTTTTTAAAAGTATTTGGAGAAAATAATGCCAATGGACATTCGGCCAACACAACATTTGGCTTAAACCAGGGCAAAGTGAGTTTGGGGGAAGGCCCTAACAACGGAAGCTTAAATTACATCGGATTTGGTGATGGTGCAGATGGTGATCAGAGTTACGACGTAAAGAATGTGATTTTTTTAAGCGGTTCTAATCCCAGTTGGGTTGGACGGTCATTCGGAAAAACTGCAGTTGTTAAAACACCACAATTTAAATCATTTGATCCTGTCGATTGGGGCGAAACATGGCATCACTTCCGTGTTCAATGTAAGTTTAATAGTGGCACGTCTGACCAAACCGAAATAGCAGATGGCGAATATTATTTAGAAATTGACGGTGTTGTGTATGTTGATGCTACCGGCTTATTCAACCACCATTGGTCAAACCCACCTATTCGTAGCGTTAATGTTTTTGACTGGACTGATCATCAGGAAGGTCAGAGCTTTGAACTGTGGTATGACAACTTTCGCGTTACTACTGGTGGATTCGTAAGTGGGCCCAAGAAATAATAACTTATATAGTTCAATTAATTAAAAACTTACATTTAACTCACAGCTTCACACACTCGTCCACTCGCGCAATAATGGCCCGCAAACCATTATTGCGTGATGGCGTTAAATGTTTTTCCAATCCCACTAAACTTAACAATTCTGCCAAATTAATCCCGCCAATTTCTGTAGCCGTTTTGCCATTAACCTGCGACAGGAGTAGCGCAGCCAAACCATTAATTACTTTGCTGTCACTATCAAAAGAAAAATAATGTAAATCATTTTTTTGCACATGCGTTAACCAAGCCAAGGTTTCACAACCACGCAGCAAATTAGTTTCCAATCGCAATTCCGGTTTGTGGTGAATTAATTTTCCCCATTGAGTAATCAGGCGATATTGCGACTGCCAATTGGCGTTAGAGGTTAGTTCCTGCAATGAAACAGATGAGAGATCGTCAAAAGCGAACATTAATGAATAATCTTGAAAAGTTGGCGAGTGTTAGTAGTGGTGTGCGTAGCAACATGTTCAATTGACTCAGCACGCAAATCAGCGAGCGTTTGCGCAATAGCAATAATATTTACCGGGCTATTGCGCTGCCCCTGTTTACCGTTCAGCGGCATATCGGGCGCATCCGTTTCCAACAAGATTGCATCCAGTGGTAGTTGCTTTACCGCATTGCGAGTCTTATTGGCACGTTCGTAAGTGATGGTGCCGCCAATACCTAATCTGAAACCCATGGACCAGTATTGCGTTGCCATTTCATAGCTGCCGCTGAATGCATGAATCACACCCCCAGCGGGTAACTGATATTTTTTTAACTGCTGCAACAATTCATTGTGGGCTTTAACGCAGTGAATTATTACGGGCATTTTGGTCTCATGCGCTAATTGCAAATGCACATCCAATACTTGATGCTGCACCTCCAAAGGCGTTTCAATTCCTGCATCCAAACCGCACTCGCCAATCGCTACGCATTTTTTTAGCGAAAGATTATCCGCAAGCTGCTGTTTCAACATATTAAAATTCTGTGCAAACTCTTTTTCTATCCACCAGGGATGAAGCCCCACCCCCAGGTAAATATGCAAATTTTTATCAGCCACCTGCGCTGCTTTTTCCCACTGCGACGGAGCAACTCCGGGAACTAACATAGAATTAAGCCCAAGCGCGTTGCACTCACTCCAGACGAGGTCGCGATCATGATCAAAAATCGCGAAATCAAAATGGCAGTGGCTATCAAAAAATTCCATATTATTGGGAATGCTCTGATAAGGTTTTTTCAATTCGGCGATCAGGAACCAGCCACAACAACGCAACCGCTATGTAACCAATTTGAGCGAACCACACATTCACAAACGCCAAAGGCACAGCAACAGCGTAAACCACCACTGAAATAACACCTTTGAAATCTTTTCCTACAGCCTGGGCTACTAAAGAATTTTTACCTTCGGTAGCAATAATACAATGCACTAAAATCCAATAAGAAATACCAGCCATGGCCAATGCGATCCCGTATAGAGCCGTCGGCAGCGGTGCGAAATGATTTTCCCCCATCCAGCCAGTTACAAACGGCAAGAGCGAAAGCCAAAACAATAAATGTAAATTTGCCCAGAGCACGCTACCGCTTACGTGTTTTACGGCATGAAGTAAATGGTGATGATTATTCCAATAAATGCCCACATAAATAAAACTTAAAATGTAACTAAAGAAAACTGGCGCCAATGTTTGCAAGGTTTGCCAATCTGCACCGTGCGGTACTTTCATTTCCAACACCATAATGGTGATGATGATGGCGAGCACACCGTCGCTAAAAGCTTCTAGGCGATTTTTACCCATATATCTCCCCTGCCGTCTGGATTATGTCTTATAAAAATGATCTTCATTGTAATCGCGCCGCATGGTTTTGGCACCATAAGCATTGTTCAAAAATTCGACTCACGACATCAAAATAACACTTGGCACTCAAACAAATCCTGCAATCCGGGAATTTACCGCTATATTATAAAAACAGCCGCGCAGTATCTGCTGATCGATGAGGACAAACAGGGTTATGTTTGATAATTCCACCAATAAGTTTCAATTAGGGCTTGTTTACCTTTTTGCGATTTTAGCGGTAATTGGAATTGGCCCTTTCGTGTATTTACGTTATGCACAGGGCGAAATTACCCATGCCCTGCTGGATCTTGCAATTGTATGCGCCGCCATTGGTAGCGCTGTTTATGCCCGTTGGCGCGGCGAAGCAACAGCTGCCATCCTGAATTTCGCAGCAGGGTTTTACACCTTAGGCGCTATTGTTGTGGTTCATCTCAACAGCCCTATTTTTGTGTTTTGGATCTTTCCCACCGTATTGGCTAACTTTTTTCTCTTGCGCCCCAAGCGCGCCATCATCCTTAACCTAATTGCTATAGCCTTGGTAGTACCTGTTGCCTGGCGTTTAGGTAAAACACTGGATTCCCTGGCAATGATGTCGTCACTGTTTTTTGGCAGCACCATGGCGTATTTATTTGCACGCTTAACGGAAGAGCAGCGTTTGCGCCTGGAAATTTTTGCGTCGCAAGATCCGCTTACTATGCTAGGCAACCGCCGCTTAATGGATGAAGAACTACGCCTTTGCACAGATGACTTTGCCCGTTACAAAATACCCGCAACGCTGATTGTATTTGACCTGGATAAATTCAAAGATATTAACGATAAATTTGGCCACAGCATTGGCGATCAAGTGTTGATCAACATCGGGAATTTACTATCTGCTCGCCTGCGCAAGACAGACCGCGCATTTCGGTTTGGCGGCGAAGAATTTGTATTGCTGGCGCGCAATACCAGACTTGATGAGGCAGCCATAATTGCCGAGCAAATCCGCGTGCAGATTACTACTCATATCAATGGCCCCAAAGGCACTATTAGCGCTTCCTTTGGCTGCGCCAGTATTCAACCGGAAGAAACCCGCGAACAATGGTTTGTTCGCGCTGACCGCGCCATGTACGAAGCCAAAGAGCAAGGGCGCAACTGCGTCGTGCTTGCAGAAGAATAAGCTCAACGAGATTTAAAACACAGCCGCCAAATTTCCCGCTATCATCTGCCCCATCTAGATCAACCCAATATAGACCCAATAACACACTGGCTACACATTCGTTATGTACCATTCCTTTTTTGGTCTCACCGAGCCCGCTTTTTCAATAGCCGTTAACCCGCGCTACTTGTATATGAGCCAACAGCACAAGGAAGCTCTGGCGCATTTACTCTATGGCGTTGCCGGTGGCGGGTTTGTGATGCTGACAGGCGAAGTGGGAACAGGTAAAACCACCATTATTCGCTGCTTACTGGAACAAATGCCGGAGAATACCGATATAGCAATCGTTATGAATCCTATGTCGAATGTGCCGGAATTGCTCACCACTATTTGCGACGAATTGGGTGCGGACTATGCAAATAAAAATCCCAGCGCAAAAGAAAATCCCAGTGTAAAAGACCTTACCGATGCGCTGCACAGTTTTCTCTTACACAACCACACCCACGGCCGCAATACAGTTTTATTGATTGATGAAGCGCAATTACTGTCTACCCAAGCGCTTGAGCAAGTGCGCCTGCTAACCAATTTGGAAACTACTACCCAAAAATTGCTGCACATTATTTTGGTGGGCCAGCCGGAATTAAAAGCCTTGCTGTCCAAACCCGAATTACGCCAGTTGGCGCAACGCATTACTGCACGCTTTCATCTCACACCTTTAACGCTTGCAGAAACCCAGGCCTATATTCGCCATCGTTTAAAAGTTGCAGGATTACCGGAAGGCCGCAGTCCATTTCCTTACGCTATCGTCAAACGCATTCATGCGTTTACAGGTGGCATTCCGCGCTTGATAAATGTTATTTGTGAAAGATGTTTAATTGGCGCCTATGGCGGTAACAAAGCGCGTGTTGACAATGCGATTTTTAATGCAGCACGCAAAGAAGTTATTGGTGGTTTGGAGCAAACCCAAATTGCGAAAAGAAATCTCTATTGGAAATGGGCGCTAGGAATTGTTGCCCTAACCTTGTTAAGCGCATCACTTTATTTCACCCAAACACAAAACATTCACAGCTTTACAAAAGTTGGAAGAGCACAGAGTTCAGTTTCTTCGAGCAGTGCTTCAACATCTTCTGCAGCTGCCAGTTCTGCGCCAAGTATTGCACTGCGCAATTTCCACGATGCAGAAGATATCTTCTTTAATTATTTAAGCGTACCACTCGCCGCTGAAACTCGCCCCTGCGGAACCAACCTTAAAACCAGCCACCAATGCGCAAAAGTTTCACTACACACCTGGACCGATGTGAGCGATCTCAACCGCCCGGTGATTTTAATCATGTCCACCCCTGAAAAGTTTTCAACTTATTTAGTGCTAATAGGGTTGAACACCGAAAATGCCTGGGTGTTGAATGAAAAAGAAGAGAAAGTCATTGTGCCACTCGCAAAAATTGGGCGCGACTGGACAGGCGAAGCCGTTTACCTGTGGAAAAGACCGCCAGGATTTACAGAGACACTTTTGCTTGGAGATAGCAGCGCAACAGTTGCGTGGGTTGCTCAACAATTTGCAAAAATTGATAAGCAAAAAGAGCCGCTGAGCGACGATTTATTCAGCCTTGCTTTACACGAACGAATTAAAATTTTTCAACGCAGCAAAGGTATTCCTGTTGATGGCAATATTAACGAACAAACCCTGTTAAAACTTAATGAAACCATTGGTGCAGACAAAACACTCTTAACTGAATTTAGCGAAACCAATCATGTCACTACTCCTTGATGCACTTAATAAAGCCGACCAGGAACGCAAGCGCAACGAAGCTACGCCTGGCATAAGCAGCAACCACGAAAACACGTTTGATCATGGCACGCGCAATAAATCCATTGTGCTTGTGGCTGTAATTGCTATAGGTTTAGGTCTTTTGTTCGCAACTATATACTGGCTGGGACAACGCTCTGCAACACCTGCAACTACTACTGCAACCACAAGCGCAGCTGTGAAATCTTCAATCTCATCCCAACAACAAAAATCCTTAGCAACTGAACAAACAACAACGACGCAAATAATTGAAAATAATGCAGCTGAAAATAACCCAGGCACAAACGTTTCAGAAGAAAATATAGACACTTCAGAAGAAAATGTTGCCAGTCTTTATCAACAAAACACGGCGGCACAAAGTACCAATACCACCCTGACGCTACCAACACCAACTGCGAATGCACCAGCAGATGTTTCTGGCGCATCGCCAACCTCTATCACGCAATTTGCTAACTTGCCGGACCTGCATGACTTACCTAGCCAGGTGTTAGAAAAAATTCCAAGCCTTAATTACAGCGAACACAACTACAACAGCAACGGCGGTAGTGTAAAAATTAATGGCACCATTCACCACGCGAATGATCAGCTAAGCAATGGACTAGTCATTGATAAAATTTTGGAAGATGGAATGGTGCTGCATATAGAGAATTACTCGTTCAAAATGCGCGCGTTAAATTCATGGGTTAATATGTAGACCGCTATGCAAACACAAACGCAGCCTGTGAGCATACTTAATTGCTTCACTGAAGGATTAAGCCTGATATTCAGCAAAGGTTTTCGCCGGTTTATTTTTATTCCCCTGCTATTAAATCTCCTTATTTTTATTGCCTTAAGTTCAGTCGCACTGGATTACGCACAAGCTCTATTTTCCAACCTTGAAACCTACTTGCCGCATTGGTTGCTTTGGCTTAAGTGGCTTCTCTGGCCCTTGTTAGTGTTAATTACACTAATTGTTTACGCTTATTGCTTTAATTTAATTACGACCATTATAGCCGCACCATTTTTAGGTTTACTTGCAGAAAAAATAGAAGCTCACATCACAAGAAACATTCCAGCAGAAGAAACATTGGCGAGCTTAATTCCCCGCACATTCAAACGTGAATTCACCAAACTGATTTATTTTGTGCCGCGCTCGCTAGCAATAGGTCTTATCATTTTTATGTTGATATTTTTACCCGGCGCAAATTTTCTGGGCGTTTTAATAGGCGGACTTTGGGGAAGCTGGTGCCTGGCTTTACAATTTTGTGATTATGCTGCAGACAACCATCAACTGCCTTTCACAATGGTTCGCCAACAACTTGGTCAGCAAAAAATATCCAGCTTTATGTTTGGTGGGCTGGTACTAGCCGGTAGCATGACTCCCTTCCTCAACATTGTAATTACTCCACTGGCCGTTGCCGCAGGAACCATCTATTGGACAAGGAAGTGAAGCAGCACCGACTAAACCTTAGGAAGTATTTTATTGTAGAGTCTATAGCTTTCGTCTTTGATATGAATAAAAGGCTTTAAATAAATATTCTTTTCACCCAGTTTTATTTTCCAGCTTGTATCAGAAACTTGCGTTGCACCCAATAATTGTTCGCGAGTGAAATTCACAGCATCTGCATCTACCGGAAATAAAACCAGCGGGCCTTTTAAAAGTGCCACTACATCTTTATGCGCGGAGTTTAACGCTTCAAGTCGCATGGGCATATCTAAAATAATTTCTATAAGGTCGCCGTTTTTCCAGGTTCTGGACAGGTCAAAAAAACTTCCTGCTTTAATTTCACTAGGCTGTGGTTCACCATTAATACTGATAGCTGTCGCCTTACCTGCCCACGCAGGAATTCGCAATGACACACTAAACCTAGTCGGTTTATCTGCTGTAATTTTTAGGCTACTGGTATTGGCAAAAGGATATTTAGTGGTTTGCTCAATTGAGACAGCATGATTGCCGTAATCCAGGCGCACTTGTGAGGGAACATAAAGATTTACATAAACACGCTCTGGCTCCTGCACATAAGTGCTGATGCCATAATCCGCCGCCAACTGAATAAACGTGCCCGAACAACAGGGCCATTGCTCACCGCGGAAAAATTTATGGGCTTTTTGATTGTAATCGGAATAATAAAAAGTACTGCCATCCGGCAGCGTTGGTTTAGCACCAAGAATCGTATTGTAAAGTATGCGCTCCATACTATCGCCGTAGTGGCTCGACTTGGTAATTTGCAACAGGCTGCGCGCAATTTTAAAATGCCCATAAGCACCGCAAGGTGTCTCAAAAGTGCGATGGGTTTCTGTCAGCGATTGCAGTAAGGTTTCGGTATCGTCCGGCGCAATTAATTCTTCATTTGGCCCCCAACCACCTGTCGCAAAAGATTGGGCTTCAATAAACGCAAAACCATTGCGCGCTGCTTTTAGGTATTTGCTCTCACCATTGGTGAAATAGGCTTGAATAGCAGAATTAAGCGCATTGACATGACTGTAAGCATGCTTGCCTTTAAAGGGACTTATCCCTTTTGCAAGCGGATCAAAAAAAGCTTCGTTTTGTAAATAGCGAGCAGCAAGGTCTTTATATCTTTCACCCATTCCCAATTGCCAGGCAATAAAAAGATTTTCTGGCAGAGTATAGGGCTCGTCCCAAATCTCCGCTTCCTGTGTGTAGGGACGTGCGCGGCGCTCTTCACGCGTCAGCGCTTTCTCCGGCAAAAAAGGTAAGACTGCCGTGGTTAATTTATCGAGCGCAGTTTTGGATTCTTCAACTCCTACGTATTGATATGCGTCTATCAAACCTATGGCCAGCTTATCGTAGGTATAAGCAGGCAAATAATAATTTTCAAAAAAACGCGGCGATATTGTAAGCGCGTATTTATTTACCAATCCGCTAACTTTTTGCTTGATTTTTTCATCGCCAGTAATGGCGTAAGCACGAGCCAAGCCTGAAACATATTGCCCAAAACTGTGGCCGGGAATATAGCCGTGCCAATTCGCCGTGCTCCAATCATTGGGATCTATGTGAAAATCTTTCGAATCATCATACCAACCGCCCATGTCCTCACCCGGTGCAGCTTGCCCGGCGCGCTGGCGAAAAGGTTTTAATAATTTATCGTCATCAATTCCCATAAATAAACGTGTTTGATAATCAAGTTGCTCGCGCAATAAACTTTCACCCAAGCGCACCCGGTCATAAGAAAATTGCTGCAGCGGAGGCTTGGCTACAAGTTTGCGCGCGCCAGGTAAAAATTTGGCGGCTTGAACAGAAGATGCATAACCACAAAACAGTAATGAAGAATGGCCCAGAAGTTGGCGACGGGAGAGAGGAAACATAAATTATTTCTCGTATTATTTTATAGGCAAGAAAACGAAATCGAATTGACTTATTGTTTAAACAGAATTGCATTGATGCAAAGAAATATCAGGATCTACGCAAGGCAGATCCTGATATTGATGGTATAGATTGTAATTATTTGCTAATTACATTTACCAAATTGGAAGAAGCACCGCTCAACACTTTGCTGGAATTATTCCAATGTAATTTAGTGCTTGTGCCCTTACCTTTTTGGTAATCCAGGCTTACGCCATCGTCATCATAAAGAGTAAAGTCAGCGTCAGCACCTGGGTACACTTTAATGCTGGCAATAGCTTGTTTGGTCGCCGTGCTTTGGATATCAGCACCGATAGGCACAATCGAACCGGCTTTTACAAACACAGGAATTTGGTCGATAGGCGCAGCCACTTTAATGGTTTGGCCACCGGCAAATTTCTCATTGGTCCAGAAGTTGTACCAATCCGCACCCGCTGGCAAATAAACGTCTTTTTCTGTTTGCGCTTGTTCGGTTACTGGTGCAACCAGGAATGCAGGACCAAACATATATTGATCACCAATATTCGCTACTTTTGGATCATTCGGGAAATCTACCCAAAGTGCACGCATGAAAGGTGAGCCTGTATCGTAAGTGCGCTTGGCTTGCGAATAGATGTAAGGAATCAACTGATAACGCAGGCGATCATATTTCGCCATGATGGCTTCCGCCTCTTTACCAAATGCCCAGATTTCCGCGTGCTTGCGATCACCGTGTAAACGCAAGGTTGGCAAGAAGGTGCCGTACTGGAACCAGCGCGTGTGCAGCTCTGGATAATCGTGGTTTTGGCCTACAGTTTCGCGGGCATCAGACGGATCTAGCAAAGGCGCTTTAGTTGCAGAAGTTGTTTGTGGCAACCATTGCCAGCCACCTATGTCGTTACCCCAGTATGCAAAACCTGAAGCAGTCATGTTCAAACCCGTTGGTACCTGACGCTTGAGCGCCTCCCAACTTGGCTGAATATCTGACGACCAGAAAAGACCGCCCGTGCGCTGTGAACCTAAATAAGCAGCACGCGCAAGAATCAAACTGCGTTTGTTAGGGCGATATTCGCGCAAACCATCAGCAAAGCCTTCCACATGCATTAGTGGATACAGGTTGCGATAACGATCACCCGAACCAATTTTGAAGAACAATCCATCCGGCACCAAGTCTGGCTCGGTTTCATCCAACCATGGGTAATCGAAACCGTGGGAAAGGATATTGTCGCGCGCTTTTTCAAAGAACCATTTGCGCGCATCAGGATTGGTGGAATCGATCAAGGCACCTGTACGATCCGAACGGAACGGCAAGCCATCTTGGGACTTACCGTCTTTATTCTTCAGGAAATAACCTTTGCTATCGAGTTCGTTATAGTAGCGACCCGCTGTTTCGTAGCGCGGCCAAATTGAGATGATGGATTGCAAACCCATCGCATGAAGCTTTTTGTTCATGCCGGTTGGATCAGGAAATTGCGCCGGATCTATGTCCATTTGGCCCATACGAGTCCAATGGAACCAGTCGACCACCATAATATCCAGCGGATATTTTTTGGCCTGGTAAGTGTCGGCAACCTCTTCCACTTCTTTCTGGCTGGCATAACGCGCTTTGGATTGGATCAAACCGAAAGCCGCTTTAGGCGGAATTGGCGTTTTACCGGTGAGCTTGGCGTAACCCGCCCAGATTTCGTCTGGAGTACCCGTAATCACAAAGTAAGAAACACGTTCACCGACGCGCGACTGCCAAAGAGTACGGCCATTCACAGCGGGGTAAATTTTGGTAGCGGAAGGGTTATCCCAGATGATGCCATAGCCTTTGTTGGACAGCATAAAGGGAACACACACAGTCTCGCCGTGAGGAGCGTCATACCAGTGCTTACAATCTATCGCACGGCCGCGCAAATCGAGGATGCCTTCCTGGTTTTGGCCCAAGCCATAAAAATGCTCATCCGGTGAAGTACCAAAGCTGGCACCCACTTGATAGGTTTGCTCGCCGCTAACCTCGTAAGGAGCCATTTCCCAGCCATTCATACTGAGAACTTGGTCGCCCTTGGCATTTTTTACTTGCAGGGAAACGGGTGGTAAAGATGGAGCAAAGTAACGCTCGCCCATACTCGGCGCACTTGGCCAACGCTGGGCATTTACGTGCAGGGTCAGGCTGCTGGAAACGAAATCATCGCCCTTGTCGTCGCTTTTGTGGCTAAAGCCTTTATCGTCGCTCTTGGCAATAAACCCATAACCTGGTCCAGCCGCCGCGAGGTTGCGGTCAGTTGCTAAAGTTACCCGCACAATGTTGGGCGCGTAGGTTTCAACCCCTACATAAGAACCGTTTCGATCCAAAACTTTGATAGGCTCAGCCAAAGCTGAAGCCGCGAGCAGGCCGGCAGCCATACCCGTCAACAGGTGTTTTAGGTGCATAGTGTGTTCCCGAAATGTTATTGTTAGGCAAAACGCTGTTATAAGACTAAAAATTAAGCGCATTTTTGACAGGCAATTAAAATTCCACCTGTGATAATTATTATAGTATTAATCCGCTCAAGATAGTCATTGTGACTAGAAATAATCTAAGGGAAAAGACGTAATTTTTTGTTTAGGTCGTAACCTACTCCAACGCTATCCCTGCCTTATCCAAGGCGTCTTTATTAAATTTAATCCAATAAGCCACATTTTTCGCCTCACGATGCAGAAATTGCCGGTGAACCTGTGCCTTTTCCGGTGTTCCAGCTTCTTGATAAATAGTGACTAGCGAGAGAGCCGCATCCAGCGCAGAGCTAGCTTGTCCATTCAGGTTGGCCAACTTAAATGCACTTAACCCATGCGCCTCTGCTTGGCTCCATTGCTGTTGCGCCGCATAGATTTTTGCAACCATCAACTCTTCAGAACCTTGCAGTTTATCCTTCGGGAAAAGCTCAAGTGCCTCCTCCCAACGAGCCTGCTTAATTAGCAACTCTGCCAAATGTACCTGCGCTCTCTCACGCTCCCACCACTCTTGATCGGCAGGTAATATTGCCAATACCTTGCGATAATTTTTTTCTGCCAGCACGGGAGTTTCAGCAAACATCCCTGCATAAAAATACACGCTGCCATAATGTTCTTTTGATTGATGGGTTTGATCCAGAATAGCTTCCGAGCGTTCCAAATAAGTTTGCCTATCGAGCTTCTCACCAAACTTATTAGCGGTTACCGATAAATAGTTGCTTGCATTAACCTCAAGTAAAGGATCCTGAGCTTCTTTTGCAAATCGCATGGCAGCAACTACAGATTGCTTAAAAAGTGCGTAGTCGTTTTTAGCAAAGGCCAAACGCGCATAGCTATATTGCGTGACTGCCAATGACGATGAATCTTGTTCCGCCTGAAAAATTTCCAGGGCTTTTTGTAATTTTGGCCCGGCATTTTCATAAAGTCCTTGCGCAATGAAGGCATCGGCCACAAGGACATAAGCCCAAGCTTCCCTTAGCTTGTCGCCTTGAAACTGCGCGCGCTCAACCATTTCGCCAGCTAATAAAATGGCATTATCTGTATTTCCAGTTTGAATTTCACTGTGAATCAATTGCGACAACACATTAAAGTCATCTGACGCTTGCTGATGTAATATTTTTAGTTTTGCATTTCTCAAAGCTGAATCTAAAGAGTCCATATCCAATATTTTAGATTGCAAAACAAGAGCAACATGCGCATTCAACTTCTCCAGCAATAAAGGCACTGTCTCAGCTTCATGTCCTGCACCCCATATGCCTTTTTCACTTTTTAGTAAGTAGTTAATGCTGATTTTACTTCCTCGCATTCCCAGCTTGGCAACCATCACAATGCCACTTCGGGTTTGTTGAGTAATTTGGGTAAAATATTTTTGTGGCGTATAAAAAAAGTCATCATAGTCTTTAATGCCGCTGACAATGACTGGATGAAAAGTATTAGTTTGGTTAATTCCTTCCCAAACAGACTTTACTAATTCGGCATCGAGATTTGCGTTATGTTGGTCATTAGGCTTAATCAACAAGGGTAATAATGCAACGCGGGTAAGCTGAGAATCAGATTGAACTGAACGCCAATACAAGAAATAACCCGTGCTCAAAACAATTAAAGCCAGTGCGATAGCAACCCAAAAAGATCTACCAAAGCGGGAATTCACTGCTGTAGCAAGTTGTGTTGCAGCCGGGGCAAATGGAGGTTCAACATAAGGCATTGTGTCTAATTGCCACTGATAGCCTTTTTTTGAAAAAGTCTTGATCGCATCTTCACCAAATAAAGCCCTCAATAAACTGATGTTTTGAAACACCGCTTGTTCAGAGACCACCTTACCAGCCCATACCTGCTCAAGAATCTCGTCCTTACTAAAAACCCGCTGAGGTTCACTTAAAAATAACGCCAGGAGCTTGGCCTCATTGTGGCGACAAGCAATAACGTCATTATTTTTATAAAGGATGAGCTGTTCGCTGTCGAAGACAAATTCTTTAAATGCGTATTTCATCAAATCACTCTGATTAGAAATCACCCAGTCAAACCTTAAATTTCTATCTTTTTTCTCATAACACAAGAAATAGAAAAAAACTAAGACTCTTTTGGGGATTTGTTGCTCAATTCCGGTGGATAAAAACAATACTCGGCCATTTACACTTAATCCATTTACCTTTCATAAAAGGATTCATCCGTGCGAAAACTTAATGTCTTTCTTATTCTCGTCATTGCATGTTTTAGCCCAGCGCTTTGCGCCGATAATAATTATATAGAACCTGCGATGGTCACTCTCCCCGCGGGCGAGTTTCTAATGGGCAGTACTGAAAGCGATGCAGAACAGCCCATGCATAAAGTAAAAGTCGCCGCATTTAAACTGGCCAAATATGATGTCACTACAAAAGAGTTCATGCAGTTTATAAAAGCAACCGATTATAAACCAACGAAACCATGCCTGGTCAAAGCACAAAAAGGCGCGTTAGAAGAGCACACAAATACATTTGAAGCGGACACATTTGCCGACCGGGAATTTCACCCCATCACCTGCCTGGGCTGGGAAGATACACAAGCCTACATTACCTGGCTGTCTACCCAAACTAACAAGCGTTATCGCCTACCCAGCGAAGCCGAGTGGGAATATGCCGCACGCGCAGGCAGTACAAAAAAGTTCCATTTTGGCGATGATGAAAAAAAACTATGCCAGTATGGAAATGTTTACGACAAATCCACCTCAGAAGTTTTTGGATCCTTTTTCCAGTGGTCTATAAAAGGAACGGAGTGTGAAGACGATGAACCAAACCCCAGCATCGTCGGTACTTATCCACCCAATAAATTTGGTCTTTACGACATGGTTGGCAATGCCAGTCAATGGGTGGCAGATTGCTATCACAGCAATTATCAGGGAGCACCTCAAACAAGCGCTGCATGGACAGACGCAAATTGTACAACGCCTTTCGCCCGTGGAGGCACTCGGCTTACAGGCGCCAATAGCCAAAGACCAGCCTTTCGCCCCACAGCAAATGACGTTAATGCAATTGCGAAGCAGGGATACTTTGATCGCGGTTTCCGCCTTGCTCTGGATATTAGAGATGACATTAAAGATTATGCATCTGCTCAACCAAGCGAATTACAAAAAAACTTCAATGCAGATTTAACCAAAGCACAGCAAGCTGTCATTGAGCGTAAGTCTATTGCAACCAAAAAACGTGCAGACTTATTGGCAACCTATAAAAGCTGGAAGAGAACGCCGGTAATTGCACCTCCCATGGTTGACATTCCTGCCGGTGAATTTTTAATGGGAAGCAATCTTTATGACAAGGAAAAGCCAATCCATAAAGTGAACGTCAAGGCATTTAAAATATCTCCCTATGAGGTAACCATTAAGCAATTTAAACAATTTGCTGCTGCAACCGGTTTTACCACGGATGATATGTGCTGGAAGTATGTAAGTGAGAATGGTGGCCCATACAAAGATGGCATTGCTGTCTTACCAGGAAACTGGTTAACACCCGAATATGCGCCTAGCGACTTCCACCCTGTTATGTGTGTGAGCTGGGATGATGCCAATGCTTATCTTGCCTGGCTATCGCAACAAACCGGAAAAAAATATCGCTTACCAACAGAAGCAGAATGGGAATATGCGGCACGTGCGGGTAGCTCCACCAAATATTCTTTTGGCGATAATGAAAAAGATGTTTGCCACTATGGAAATACGTTTGACGAAAGTGGATTGCGCGCGTTTGTTCGTGATAAGAATTATGCAAAGAGAGATATGGCGTGTGATGACGGAGTGGAATACACATCAACAGTAGGCATGTATAAACCCAATGCTTTTGGCGTGTACGACATGATTGGTAATGTCAGCGAATGGGTTGCAGATTGCGATCACGAAAATTACCAAGGTGCCCCCACTGATGGCTCAGCATGGATTTCAGAAAAATGTTACATGCGCTCACGCAAAGGCAACACTTATGGATCAAACGGTGGCTCGCACATAAGCATGCGTGGCCACGGCGGGCAAAATAATCGTTCAAGCTTGGGGGAAGGTTTTCGTATTGTTGAAGATATGGAAAGCGCTGATAGCTGCACCACCCTATCTTCATCGTGCAAAAAAATCAAAGACACTAGTAAGGAGTTTGAAAAAGAATTAGCGGAAGCACAAAAGCGTGTACGACAAAAATAACATGTATCCAACATATCTCTAAATCGCAAGCATAAAAAAGCCTACCACTTGGTAGGCTTTTTAATTCCCACTATCAAGCCGGTTTAAAACCCAAAAACGGATTAATCAATCTACCCAAAAATCCTGTCACTTTTACCGGCGCTTCCACTACGGATATACACAAACAATCCTGATTTTGGGTAGCTGTAGGGCGATGAATTTCGCCGGGTGTGCGCACTAAAAAATCACCTTCGCTGTAAACACCATCTTCATCAGAAAAGCTACCGCACAATACCATGGTAACTTCTAAGCCTCGGTGATCATGCTCCACCACTTTATTGCCGCTGGTAATTCGTTGGAAAGCCACTTCATAGATTTTTTGACCCGTCACCAAACGCGCAAACTTTAAGCCTTTGGAAACACGCTCCCATTTTAATTTTCCATCGCGCGGCAGCAGTTTTGCGATAACTTTGGGAATTGATTTAAACAAGGGATCGTGTGCATAAGAAGAATGTAATTCTTGTTGTTGAACTTTTACTTCCTTCACATGCTGATCCACACCAGATTCCTGACCGCGAATACGCGTCATCAATTGCGCGAAGCTATCGGGCTGAACCGCTTCTGCAACGCTGTGAGTTAAAATCGAGGCGCCCAATTTATTGAGATGCTCAACGCGTTTGCGGCAATGTGGGCACACTTGCAGGTGTGCACAAACAATCAAACTCAATGCTATAGCAAGGCTACCACTTGCGTATTCCGTAAGGAGATTATCGTCGGGGTGATGATTAATCATTGCCATGCCCCCTTATTTTTCTCTGCTGTTTTTTCCGCATCTAGAATAAGTGTTTGCATTTTTTTTAATCCGATTCGTACACGGGATTTTACTGTACCTAAAGGCAAGCCCGTTTCATCCGCGATTTGTTGATGCGTTTTTCCCTGCATATAAACTTGCGTCAGTACCTGGCGCTGTTCAGGTGGAAGCTGGATAAAAGATTTATCAATCAAGGCTTCATTACTGGATTGCTGCAAATAGACAAAAGCCTGGTCGTCATCCGCCTCGTCCCAAATATCGTCGATATCAATTACTTCCCTATCAATTGGAACGCGCTGATTGCGACGCATTAGATCGATTCGGCAATTACGCATGACGGTATAAATCCAGGTCGATGCTGCTGCTTTAGAAGCATCATAGGTAGGTGCTTTTTGCCAAACCTTAAACATAACCTCTTGTACCACCTCGTCGGCAGCATCAGCAGGGAAACTGCTATTTAGGTTGCCCAGGCAAAAGCCTTTTATCAGCGGGGCAAAATGGGCAAAAAGTTCAGCAAATGCCTGCTCATCGCGAGCTTGGCCGACCCGCTCCAGGGTTTTGCTCCAGGTGTCGTCGCGCTGCCGTGCGGGCCCGCCAGGGGAGGACCCACTATGGGGAATGGAAATCATAGGTATTTCGTCCAATAGACTTATGGGCTTTCTACGCCGTGGCAATAATTTCGGATCACTGCGCTTTAAGTTAATTCCAATGATCCGAATTGGCGTCTCTTGCGTAAAACCACCAAGATCGAAAAAATCCCGGCCAGACATTTAAGTAGAAACAAATCATAACAGGGCGCAACATCATGGAACTACAACAAGCTAATCAATCTACATCCTCCTTGTTTGATATTGCCCAGTTCAGACAAATCTACAAAAAATTTAATGCTGATACGGTTCGGAAATTACCCGACATTTACAGCCCAACCATAATCTTTAAAGATCCGGTTCATCAAATTAACGGGATTGCAGAGCTAAGCGATTATTTTGCCAGTTTGTGCAATCCCGAGATGCAATGTGAATTTGAAATCACTAACGAAATTGCATCAGACAACCAAGCGTTCTTTCAGTGGAAGATGCACTACCAGCATCCTCGGCTAAAAGCGGGTACACCCTTGATACTCGACGGCGGCACACTGATTAAATTCAATACCAAAATTGTGTACCACGAAGATTTTTACGATATGGGCGCAATGATTTACCAACATATACCTATTCTTGGTTGGGCAGTAAAAAAAATTAATGCTCGCATTGCAGGACAAAGCTCGTGAATACAATTACTGGCCGTTGCATTTGGATTACAGGTGCAAGCTCCGGCTTGGGAAAAGCACTTTCCCTGCAGTTAGCCGAGGCAGGAAACTTTGTTATCGCAAGCGCACGCTCGCAAAGTGCTTTGGCAAATTTAGCGGCGTTATACCCTGGAAAAATAAAAGCATTGCCTTTGGATGTAGGTCGCAATTTAAATTTACAACAGGCAGCAAATCAGGTCCGTGAAATTACTGATTATCTCGACATGGTTATTTGCGCTGCGGGAATTTGCGAATACGAAGATGATCTTAATTTTAATCCTGACATCTATGAACGCACTATAGATATTAATTTTCTCGGTGCAGTACGCATTTTTAATATTGCACTCCCCTTGCTAAAAAATGCCCAGATCCGCCCGCAGTTTGCCGTGGTTAGCAGCCTATCTACTTGCGTAGGCTTTCCACGCGCAGAAGCTTATGGCGCATCCAAGGCGGCTTTGAATTATTTTATGCAATCGTTACGCGCCGATTTTTCCAAAATTGCACTGGATTTAAGTTTGATTCGCCCCGGCTTCATCTCAACCAAATTAGTTAAACACAATGATTTCCCTATGCCGTTTATGATGAGCCCGGAAACAGCAGCGAAACGCATTATTAAAAAGCTGGGCGAGCGTCGCTTTGCAATCGATTTTCCCCATCGCCTGAGCTGGCCGCTACAACTATGGGGACATTTTTCTGGCGTTTGGTGTAAATGGGTTGCACCAAAGCTAACACGACTCCATCAATGGTAATTAATTTTAGCGAGACTGTTCGAGTGAAAAAAATTGCAATCATCGGCAGCGGGATTTCCGGATTAACTGCCGCTTACTATCTTAATAAACATTTTGATATTTGTTTATACGAAGCAGATTCCCGTTTGGGCGGTCACACCGCGACAAAAAAGGTTCACGTACAAGGACAAGATTATCTAATTGATACTGGCTTTATTGTATTCAATGATTGGACATACCCTAACTTTATTCATTTAATGAACGAACTAGGTGTCGAATCCCAAGCAACTGATATGGGATTTAGCGTATTTAGTCCCGAACAACATTTTGAATATGCAGGCACCAACTTAGCCACATTATTTGCACAAAAACGAAATCTATTTTCTCTTAAACATTGGCGCATGTTGCGTGACATTGTGCGCTTCAACAAAGAGGCAGTTATAGATCTGGACGAGGGAAATTTGGCACCCAACGAGAGTCTGGGAAATTATTTACGCCGAAAAAATTATTCCGATGCATTTGTTGAACGTTACTTAATCCCCATGGGATCCGCTATTTGGTCTGCAACTCAAGGCGTTATGCTTGCGTTTCCTCTGGAATTTTTTATTCGCTTTTTCAAAAATCACGGACTGCTCAACATCACTAACCGCCCGCAGTGGCGAGTAATAAAAGGCGGCTCTTTCGCTTACATAGATCCACTGACCAAAAGCTTTAAAGACAAAATAAAACTTAACAGCCCGGTCACGCGCGCTATTCGTAACAAGGCGAGCGTTAGTATTATCTGCAATGGCGAATCAAATGAGTTTGATGAAGTTGTGTTCGCCTGCCATTCCGACCAGGCTCTGGCCATACTGACAGATGCCTCCGATGATGAACGTACCCTATTAGGCAATATCCACTATCAAAAAAATTCCGTTGTATTACATACAGATACCCGATTATTACCACAACGAAAAACCACGTGGTCAAGCTGGAATTATTTATTACAAAGAAATAATTCCCTCCCGCCGATTCTTACCTATTCAATGAATATTTTACAGGGTATCAAAAGCGCTACAGAATTTTGCGTAACGCTCAATGCCGACGACAAAATTGATCCACAAAAAATTCTGGGTAAATACGAATATTCGCATCCAGTATTTAGTCAGGAAGCTATGGAAGCACAAGCGGCCTGGCCGTTAATTAATGCGGTAAATCGCACTTGGTTCTGTGGTGCTTATTGGTTTAACGGTTTTCATGAGGACGGTGTTAAAAGCGCATTGCGTGTGGTTAAAGCCTTGGGAGTGGATCCCAAATGAATAATGCATTTGCCAGTGCTATATACGCAGGCACAGTGAGACACAGGCGTTTTTCGCCCAAATCGCATCAATTCGAATATCAGGTTTTTATGATGTATTTGGATACTCGCGAAATTGAACACATATTTTCGTTGAGTCCGTTTTGGTCTTTAACACATTTCGCTCCTGCACAATTTAGACGCAGTGACTTTCATATCGATAGAACCTCGACAAACACAGATACACCCAAAAAGCTTCCGAGTGTGGATGAATCTGTACGCCGCAGTGTTTACAACGAGTGCGGTATTCGGCTTAACGGGCCTATTCGAATGTTGGTGAACTTGCGTTACTGGGGATTTAATATGAATCCCATCAGCACCTATTATTGTTTTGATGACGCAGGTGAAAACCTTGTTGCAATCCTGGCGGAAGTCCATAACACGCCGTGGAATGAACGCCACTTTTACGTATTAACCTGTGGCCAAAGTGCTAGCAAGCAATCATTCCAATTTAAAAAGCAATTCCATGTATCGCCTTTTAATCCCATACAAATGGATTATCACTGGTATTCAACCACTCCAGAGAAAAACCTCGCACTGCATTTGGAAAACTGGCAGGGAGAGAACAAAGTAATGGATGCAACCATGACTTTAGTTCGTGAAGAAATTACCGCAACATCACTAAATAAAATATTGATCCGTTTTCCGTGGATGACCGTAAAAGTGATTAGTGCAATCTACTGGCAAGCACTAAAGCTCTGGTGGAAAGGTGTGCCCATTTTTAATCACCCCACCTTGAGCGAATCAACATCAAATATAAAAACATCTAACCAGATCCATAAGGAAACCACACATGAAATCGATCAGCCTTATTGATAAAAAATCATCAGCGCAGGCAACACGGCATTGGTTAGATATTTTTGCACGTAAGATTCTTTTACAACTTTTGCAAAAAATAGAGAACGGCCACCTGACTTTGGAAGATAAAGGTGAGATTTACAGCTTCGGTGAAGCGCAAGAATCTGCAACATTGATTGCACATATTTCAGTAACTCACCCTGCTTTTTATCGTCAGGTTGTATTTGGTGGCAGCATTGGAGCTGGCGAAGCCTACATGTTTAAGAATTGGTGGTCACCCGATCTAGTGCAAGTAATTCGGTTAATGGCGATCAATATGCCCGTTTTACAGCAGTTAGATTCGAAATGGAGCGCGGCTTTTAACATTGCCTGTCGAATTGCACATCGCTTGCGCCCTAATACTATTGCAAAAGCCCGTGAAAATATTTCCGCCCACTATGATTTAGGAAACGATTTTTTCAGATTATTTCTTGATAGCACCATGCTTTACTCTGCGGCGATTTACCCCAGTGAAAGTTCCACCTTGGAAGAAGCCTCATTAAATAAGATGGCACATATTTGTAAACGCTTGCGGTTGAATGCACATGATCATTTGCTGGAAATAGGTGCTGGGTGGGGTGGCATGGCAATTTTTGCTGCAAAGACGACTGGCTGTCGTGTCACCAGCGTGACTATTTCAAAAGAACAATTTATCTATGCTACTGAGTGGGTAAAGCGTGAAGGACTAGAAAAACAAGTAACCGTTTTATTACAAGATTACCGCCTAATTGAAGGCACTTTCGACAAATTGGTTTCTATAGAAATGATTGAAGCTGTAGGTCACGAATTTTACGGTGAATATTTTTCCAAATGTTCCAGCTTGCTAAAACCTGACGGACTCATGCTGATTCAGGCAATCACCATTCAAGACCAACGTTTTGAATACGCACGCAAAAATACTGATTTTATCCAGCAATATATTTTCCCCGGCGGCTGCTTACCATCCAATACCGTGGTAGCAAACCATATTACCGAAGACACTGACATGCAAATTGTAGGGTTGGAGGATATAACGCAGGATTATGCCCGTACACTCGCAGATTGGCGCAAAGCATTTTCGCAAAATCTTGATGCTGTTAAAGCGCAAGGTTTTGATGAGGTATTTATGCGCATGTGGGATTTTTATTTATGCTACTGCGAAGGAGGCTTTACAGAACGGGCTATTAGCACAGCGCAATATGTGTTTGCAAAACCGCTGGCGCGAGCATTACCAAGGGTAAATTAACCGTGAGCCTAACCAGCAAACTTATTTACGCAACAGCGTTCCAAGTGGGCTGGTTTATCTGCATATTAACAGCGAGTTGGGTTAGCTTGGGCTATTCGCTGATCTTTTTGACGCTCTACTTAGGACATCTAAAACGTACGGCAAAATATTTTTCATTAAAAAAAGAAATCTTATGGATAGGATTAGTCTTTACCTGTGGTTTCATACTGGAAACAATTTCTTTTTCTGCAGGGTTCCTCTACACATCCCTACCCGTAAATTTATTTGAGCACATCAAACTGCCACCGCTTTGGTTAATGAATTTATGGGTTTTATTCGCAATTGCCTTGCGCACATGCCTTTCGTTTGTATTTTCTAAACCTCAAATAACTTATTTAATCGCTAGCTTAGCCATTCCCCTGAACTATTACCTAGGGGCAAAGCTCAATGGGGATGTAACGATCAACAATCCACAGGGACTCAGCCTGGCTTTAATAGCTCTGCTGTGGATTGTTTTATTGTGGGTATTATTTCAACTAAAACGTTTTTACTTTGAGGATATTTTCAATGCTGGCTAGTTTGATATTGGCAGCTACGCTCTGGCCCGCCTCAGTAACTCAGCAATGTAAACCTTCAGAGAGCAGTATTGTAGTTGGTATTGCAACATCTCAATCCGGGCAGTTTCTTTATTGCGAGCAGATGGAACGCCTGTCCGAACATCAACTTCTTGTTAATTATTCTTATAATTTCAAAATTTTTGCGGAAAAGAAAATTGATTACGGCGAAAACCCCGCAACGCCTGCGGTAGAGCAAAGAGATTTCCGCTCAGGAGAGTTGCGCAAGGCAAATATCAATCAGCAAATCCTTAATTTGCAATATCAAGCAAATACTCATAAAAAAATTGAGCGCGCTGATATTCCTCTGGAGCAAGTTGATGTCATAGATGCAGGCTTTGACTATTTTATTCGCCAACATTGGGACGAGTTACAAGCAGGGAAAGTATTATCTGTTAATTTTGCGTCAATGCCGCATCTTAAAGTGTTGCCACTTCGCATCCGCAAGCAAGCACCAGCAAAATGTGCTGAAAAAGCAGCGCCAGCTAGTGAGTCTAATTGTTATTGGGTAGAAGTTGATAACGCCGTGTTACGCCTGGTGCTGGGGAATATCAAATTAACCTATGATCAACAGCGCCGTTTAACGACTTTCAAAGGTGTTGTTAATCTAGAGGACAACAATGAGTCCACGCAAACAGCCAATATCAGTTACTACTATCACAGCGATTACGCAGAAAAATAAATAATGTTGCAAAAAAAAGCCCACCAAAAGGTGGGCTTTTTCATTTCAATCTGAATTAGATCTTTGCTCTTCTTCTCACTAAACCTAAACCAATCAAACCAATCGCAAACAAAGCAAAAGTATTTGATTCAGGTAAGCTCACATGAGCATTAACTTTAACGTCATCCAGCAAGTTACCGTAAGTGCCGGTGTTCAAGGAAGTAAAAGTCAAAGTAGTAAGGGTGGAAGTTGCAACGAAACTGCTGCTAAATAATTTCCATTGCGTCGTATCGCTGTTAGTGAAGGTGCTATTGATGCTACCAACAACAAACTTGAACAAGTCTGAAGACTCACGCGCACGGTAAGCAAAAGACACATCGTATGATTGGCCAACTACAGTACCGAACTGTTGGAAGATCGACCAGGCACCAGAGTTACCACCATCAGCGTTCAGTTCAGCGTGCTGTTGGCCTTCAGCAGAAGCAATACCAAACAGGTTATGCCAAATCTCAACGTTGCTACCTTCCCAGCCATTCACACTGGACGCAGGGAACCAACTCCAGTTGCCATTAGCGACTGCGTTATCTTCAAAACCACCATTAACAATCAAATTAGCATTAGCCGAACCAGCCAATAGCAAACCAGCAATGAAAGCGGTGCACTTGGCTTTTAATAAAGTCATTTTCATACAATTACCGAGAGTTTTTTTGATTGAATCATTTAGCCTTGAATTGGCCAAAATCAGGAACGTGGAACTCAGAAGTACAGCGACCGCTTCTTTTGAGAAGTGTATCACACTTCTCAAAATCGGCAATTATATGCGACACAAATCACACTTTTGACCCTATAACCGCATCTTACTTAAGAGGCATATTACCTAAATAGTCTTTTTTCCCTACATCAACACCGTTATTACGCAAAATTGAATAAGCGGTCGTGATGTGGAAGTAGATATTCGGTAGTGAATGCTGGATAGCAAATTCGCTTCCTGTTAAATACTTCCCTTCCCAACGCGGCTGGCTCACATGACGCTCCTCTGCTCCGGCAAAGTCAGCCGGGGTAAAAGTCGCAAGGTAATCCTGAACGGTTTTAATACGTGCTTGCAGCTCCGCCAAGGTAGTTTCTGTGTCAGGATGGCTTGGAGCTTCTTTACCAGTCACACGTGCAGCACCAAACTTGGCGGTATCACAGGCAATTTGTATCTGGCGAGTCAGGTTAAACTGATCTGGCGCAAGGCGAGAGTTCAGCAAAACCTCCACATTAAATTTTTTGGTTTCGGCGTAATGAGCAGCCTTATCCAAAATAGCGCTCAGGTTACCTAGCATTTTGCTGTATTGAGTAACGGTAATGTCGTACAACATAAAAGACTCCATTGGGGTGATTGGTTTTGACATCTCAAGGATGGGGGGTAAAATTCCCATTTCAAGCGCACCAACCACTTATCTTTGCCAACCGCTCAATCATTAAGCAGGCCTTATGGAAAACCCATCGTCATTGTCAGCCGATGCCGCACGCAAACAGCTATCGCAACTGACATTGATTAGAAGCATTTTGCTCGCTGTACTTTGGGTGTCCTTTATTTTCGCATTGGATGTGGAGCAAATAAAAAACTCGTCCAATTATTTACTGGGAGTATTGTTGACATTTAGCCTCATTCATTTACTCACTTTTTTACGACTCAGAAATAATTTGCCCGTAACCGAGTTCGAATTTTTCATCCAATTAATGTTAGATATTTTCTGCTTGAGTTTGCTTTTTTACTTAAGTGGCGGTGCGAACAATCCTTTCATCTCCTATCTGTTGGTTCCAATTTGTATCTCAGCAACAACCTTGCGGTGGAGATACACATGGTTTATCACTATTTCATGTTTGATCAGCTACTCTTCGTTACTATTTTTTTATATACACCTGCCATTCTTCGAAATAAGCCACCATCAACAGACAACCATGAATTGGCACATTATAGGAATGTGGTTCAATTTCTCGCTCAGCGCAATTCTGATTACCTATTTTGTTGTAAAAATGGCGCGCGCACTGCAAGAGCAAAGTAAAACATTAAGCGTTATGCGCGAAGATGAACTGCGAAACCAACAGCTTATGGCTGTTGCAATGCTTGCTGCCGGCGCAGCTCACGAAATGAATACACCTTTATCGACCATGACGGTTTTGTTATCCGAACTTAAAGAAGAATACAAAGATAATCCAAAGCTCGCAGAAGATTTAGCTATTTTAAAATCCCAAGTTGTACATTGCGCCACCACACTCAAGCAATTGGTTCAAGATTCCAGCGAGGCCAGGGAAGGCAAATTCAAACAACAGGATATAAAATCTTTCTGCAACTCCATCGTCAACCGTTGGCAATTAATGCGGCCGAACATTGTATTCACGTTGAACTTTCACCAACTTACATTAAACACAATTACGCATGATCCACGTCTTGACTATGCCATTATAAATTTGTTGAACAACGCTGCAGATGCGAGCCCGCACCAAATAAAGCTCGATATTTTTTGTGAGGGCCATGAACTTGTGTGGCGAATTATTGATGCAGGCAAAGGCATTAATCAGCAGCTTGGTGGAATGCTTGGAAAAATTATGCTTAGCACTAAAGAGCAAGGTTTGGGTATTGGTTTATTGCTTGCACATGCCGCCATCAAACAATGTGGTGGTCGCGTAAACCAAACACCTAATGAAATAAGTGGCACTACTACAGAACTTAGGCTACCGCTAACATCATGAAAAGCTCTGAACGATTTTTAATTGTTGATGACGATTCAACCTTCGCCCAGGTTATGCAACGGGCATTAGTTCGCAGAGGCTTCGAGGTTGATGCATTTAATGCATCAGAACCCGCTATTCAGGCGGTTCAGGATAATCATTATTCCAAAGCCATTATTGATTTAAAAATTGCGCAGGAGTCCGGGCTAACGCTCATTAAAAATCTCAAAACTATCCAAGCCGATTTGGAAATAATAATGCTAACGGGATACTCAAGCATCCCCACCGCCGTTGAAGCTATTAAGCTCGGCGCATTAAATTATTTATGCAAACCCGTGGATATTGATGAAATATTACTGGCTTTTTCAACCAGCCAAATTCAGGAAGAAATTTCGCTACCGGAAAATCCTATTTCGCTGGATCGTTTGGAATGGGAACACATACAAAAAACTTTGCAGGATAACAATGGCAACGTGTCCGCAACGGCGCGCTTGTTAGGAATGCATCGCAGAACTTTACAACGTAAGCTACAAAAACGCCCCGTGAATAATTAATTATAATTGGCTCGCCATAAGCAACGCATCTTCATGCCCATTGAGGGTAGGATAATAATTTTTTCGATTGCCCACTTCAAAAAAACCTTCCTTAGAATAGAGTTCAATCGCTTTTTGGTTAGAAATCCGCACTTCCAGAAACAACATATCTGCATGCCCAATCACACAATTAATTGCATGCTGTAACAATACAGAACCAATGCCTTTGCGTTGAAACTTGGGAGACACAGCAATATTCAGTAATTCTGCATCACCACCAGCATGAGTCACTACCACGTAGCCAACAAGCTTTCCTTTAGCTTCTGCCAACCAGCAACGCTGGCGCCCCTTAAGACAATCTTCAAAGCTGGATAGTCGCCACGGGTGCGAGTGCGCACTCCGCTCAAGCTCCATCACTTCGGCCAAATCATTTTCCGTCAGCAAGCGCAGAGATAACTCCAGCCCCATGACGGTTGTCAGCTTAAGTGGTAACTCAAATTGATTCATTGATGCGCCGAAAGATAAACACGAAGGGCAAAATACAATTGCTGTTTAGCGGTAGGTGTTTGCAAACATTCATTGAGGCTTGGAAGTATCAACGCGTCAATTCCACCATCTGCAAGAGAAACTGATTTGAATAAATTATCCTTATATTCAGAATTTTCGGGCAAAAGATAAGTTGCTGCGTTTGCGCCCATTAACCACAAATAACGAATGGGACGAATTTCATGTTGAACGGACAACCAGGTTTGCAACTCATTGCGGGCATCCGCCACCGTACGCTTGGTAAAACTATTTTCAATCATTGGCCACCGCAAGACTTCTTCTTGCGTCTTTAAAGACTGGTTTAAAAAAAACGCGCGCAAAATATTATTGAGCAAAAGCTCCGTTGGCAAAGCAAGTTTGGTATTACGTGAATCCACAACCATAAGCCCATCAAACGGACGCCAGATACTTAAGCTGAAGGGTTCAATCGTTACAGGTTTAGCATCCAACTGCGCCAAAATATCTGCCGCTGTCACCGGTTGCGAAACAGCTCTTGCAACTTTCGGAACATCGAACATATTGCCAATCAAATTTCCGACCGGAGATACTTCCGATGAAACAGGTTTTGCATTCTGTTGGATTGGAGAAACAAAAGATTCAGCAGGTCGTTCTACCCTCGCTGTCGGTTGAGAATCCGGTGCTGCTATTGGTAACTCACATGCGATAGAAATCGCTGCAAACGGCAAATGTAACCGGGGCATATAGGTATCCAAACCCAATGCCGATAAATACATTTGCCGATGCAATTCGTTCATGGCTTATCAAATCCCATCATGCTGCGGATGATGTTTTTCAATTTTGGACGATAAAATATTTAGCGCGTGCAAATAAGCTTTTGCGGAAGCCGTAATAATATCGGTATCCGCACCTACACCATTTACGATATGGCCACTATGCTCCAGGCGCACGGTAACATCACCCAAAGAATCCGTGCCTTCTGTAATTGCATTGACCGAATACAACTGCAAATGTGCGCCGCTATTTACAACACTTTCGATTGCTTTAAAGGTTGCATCAACGGGACCTGAGCCGGTAGCCTCAGCACTTACATCAGCGCCGTTAACATTCAGAACCAATTTTGCACGCGGGTTTTGGCCGGTCTTGCACACAATTTCCATATCACCTAAATGATAAGACTCTACTAACGCATGTGGCTGGGCATCGCTAACCAAGGCTTGCAAATCTTCGTCAAAAATTTCGTGTTTTTTATCGGCTAAATCTTTGAATTTGGTAAAGGCCGCATTTAATGCATCCGCATTTTCAAACGTTATACCCAAAGATTCAAAGCGAGCCTTTACAGCCGCGCGACCAGAATGCTTACCCAACACTAATTTATTCGTATGCCAACCCACATCTTCAGCACGCATAATTTCGTAGGTTTCGCGGTGTTTTAAAATACCATCTTGATGGATACCTGATTCATGGGCAAATGCGTTAGCACCAACGATCGCTTTGTTCGGCTGCACCGGGAAACCCGTGATACTGGAAACCAAACGCGAGGTTGGAACTATGTGGCTAATATCAATTTGTGTTTCGACAGGCATTAAATCTTTTCGGGTTTTAATTGCCATTACAATTTCTTCGAGCGCCGCGTTACCTGCACGTTCGCCTAAACCATTGATAGTGCATTCCACTTGGCGGGCACCATGCATAACGGCAGAAAGCGAATTCGAAACAGCCAAACCTAAATCGTTATGGCAATGCGTTGAAAAAATAGCTTTATCAGAATTGGGGATATTTTCAATCAAGCGACGAAACAACAAACCGTACTCGCTCGGCTCTCCATAACCCACTGTGTCTGGCAAATTAATTGTACGAGCGCCAGCATTAATAACAGATTCAATAATACGACACATAAAATCAAATTCAGAACGACTGGCATCTTCCAACGAAAACTCCACGTCATCTGTAAATTGTCGGGCTAACTTAATGGCAGAAACAGCTTGCTCAAGAACCTTCGGCGGCTCCATTTGCAGTTTGTATTTCATATGTATCGGAGATGTTGCAATAAATGTATGAATTCGACCAGAATTTGCGGGTTTGATTGCTTCAGCTGCCCGCTCAATATCACCTTTTACCGCGCGCGCCAAACTACAAACTGTTGAATCTTTAATAACTTCAGCCACTGCACGCACAGATTCAAAATCGCCCTGGCTTGCAATCGCAAAACCGGCTTCAATTACATCAACACGCATTTTTTCCAGCATTTTTGCAATGCGGATCTTCTCATCGCGTGTCATTGATGCGCCCGGGCTTTGTTCTCCATCACGCAAAGTTGTATCGAAAATGACTAGTTTGTCTTTTGCACTCATGATAATTACCTAACGAAAACAGAGGTTAATTATAAAACAAACTGAGTGTGATCAGAAATTTAAAGCGGTATATATGAAGGGATTTTACGGAAAAGAAAAAAGGGAGACTTGCATCATGCAAGCTCCCCGGAACATCCTGTGAGGGTCAAGGATCATCCTGATCCTATCGGCATACTGCCTTATCCTTCCATTCTCCTTTTTCGATATTTCATCCTGAAACATCAATTCCTTTAACCGCAACATCCTGTAACAGTTAACGTCCGTGCAGTGCCTATATTAGAGATTTTCCAGATTGGGAACAGTCGCTAAAAGCTGCATTTTGTGTGAGACATTGACTATAAGCAGCGTAAGATGATGTAGATTGAAACGCCTGAGCCGAATGCTGTGTATTGGGCGAGAAGAAATTTCCGCAAAGAAAAACGCCCGACAGTGTTACTGTCGGGCGTTTTGGATTAAGAGCTTGACGATGATTCCAAC